>JAUQWS010000080.1 GCA_030835025.1 Ignavibacteria bacterium
TTAGCATTTTCCAATAATTTGAGTTCTTTTGCCTTTGCAGACGCATGTATCTTTGTCCCACCAAGTTTTCTCAATTCGAAATAACCTGTTTTTCTTCTCCCGAATACAAAGCATTCGATATTATTCCAGAGAACTTTATCATATCTCTGAAATCCATGAATGAATCTTGGTGCAGTGTTTTTGATATGGCTTCTATCGCCTTTGAATAGTTTACGGTTGCATTTCCTGACCTGTTTTATTAAAAAGGTTGTTGAACTTCGATCTTGCATTGTTCCTCCCGCGATTACAAAAGCGTCTGTATTGTGGGATTTCTCAAGACCTAACGCAATTCTATCGAATTTTGTGATATATCCGTAAGTATGAGTTACAATATTTCCAGCATCCCTCAACATATTGACCAGCTTCCATCTTACGATTGACATGAATGTTTCTGATTTGAAACCAGTGGGTAGTTGAATATCCAATTTCATTTTGCCTTTTGTGACCTTTTCATGACAGGTCTGGCACAAAGTTAAGAGGTTGTCTGGAGCATCCCCACCAATTTGTCTCGATACAATATGATGAGTTTCGAGTACCGGGTCTTTTGATTTTCCTTTACACGCTTGACATGTGTGATTGTCCCTATTAAGCACATATTCTCTGGCATTCCAACTATCCTTCTGAACTCCGTTCTGGTATTCTGTACCTGATATTTCGGGATTCTTGATTTTCTGGATATCGAATGCAGCCACTTCAATAACGATCTTAGTTATCGGAAGAAGTTGTTTTACTTTCTTGATTAATTTAATATGGCTATCAAGTTTATGCTGTATTGATGGTGCTAACCATCCTTCGGGTTTCTTCCGGTTCAGGAATCTTGGCGGTCTATACCATGTTTTGCGGTTACGTCTCGCTTTTCGGTATTGCCTTCTTTCTGAATTGAGCTTGACCATATCGGTTCGCAGCTTTACTTCTGCAGAATAGACTTCTTTCTTTACGGTTATTGCCGAAAGACCAATATTCTCAAATCCTGAATCCACTCCAAGAATTATTGGTTGTTTGTTCTCGCCTGTTGCATATTTTAACTGTATTGTGAATGGTGTTCTTTTGACTACTTTTGCTTTATCCTCCTTTAATAGATTTTGTGCTTTCCTTGGTGTTGTAGGCATGAGCGGTTGTCCTCTCATGTTTAGAACATATACAGCAAATACACTCGTGTTCTGCTTTGCGTGTTCTGTCGCAATTAGAGCCGCATCGGAGTTGTTAGAAGACGTTTTTAAATCTGGCACACTATTCCTACTCTCAGAATTGTTTAATGCCAGATCACAGTTGCCACGAACGTGCGGAATATCCGTAGGTGTGTATGTATTTCTTTCTCCTAACTGCTGCATAATTTATGCCTCCTTGTCAACTTGAGCTTGAGTTATCAAGCTCCAACCTTTTAGGGTGGAGTAATCGACGAGCTGTCTCATGTACATATATCGTTCCATCGCATCTCAAGAGGAAATTCCGGGCTGCTTCTTTTGTTGACTTCTTCCGAAGTCGAAAGCGAGTGCAGAGCATTGAAAACTCTGAGTGCATTAATATCCAGTTTCGTACCTCTTTGATGTGTTGTATTTTGTTTGGAAATTTTATCTGCACTTTTAATCTATATCGTACCCTTCATCTTTCAACATCTTTATTGTGAAATCCCTGTAGGATAGCCATTTTTTCATATCAATTTCTTCATATTCACTATGATCAATTCCCTGGTTTATGGCATTGGATTTGGCATGCATCAATTGCCTCATGTACATATCTATAGTTCCATCACATCTCAAGAGGGTAATCCTGGGCTGCTTCTTTTGCTGAGGTCTCAGTATCCGGCTATATGCCTGTATCTGGCGTGCCGGAGTCCAGGACGTATCAGCTATTACCACAACGTTCGCTTCAGGGATGTTCAAGCCCGTGCCACCGCAGGTTGTAGTTGCCAGCAGTACGTTGGTTCCTTTGTTCTTAAAATCATCCAGTAAATCGTTTCTGTCCTCTATCCCCTGTTCGCCTATGAATACATGCGATGCGATGTTGATTTTCATAAGTTCCGTCTGTATGAATTTCTGGAATTCCGGACGCTCGGAGTATACAATGATTTTTTCGTTGTTGACAAGAGCTTCTTTTATTAGTTCCAGGGTCTTTGCCTGTTTCGTTGTAAGACTACCTATCCATTCAAACCCTGTAAAGTTTGTTGACGGGCTCTGCGGAATCGTAGATGCAAATTGGAGTTTTGTCAGATGCGCAAGGATGATCATCTGGTCGATTTTGTGCCCGCCTTCTTTTTCTAATTCAAGCTGTTGTTTGAACCAGTTTGCAAATTCATCAAGCCATTTTTTATAATGAGCGACCTGTGCAGCATCAGGCTTGATTATCATTTCCTCGATTTTAGCATCCGGTTTTTTAATGCTTTTAGTTACATCAGGTTCATCCCGTGTGCGCCGGATCATTTTCGGTGCAAGCATCGCATGCCATTTTTTGATATCTTTTATTTTCGGCATCTCACGGGATTTTCTTCCGGAGTCCAGCGTTTGCTCAAACTGGGGAGTTATCCAGTCAATCGTTACGAAATCTTCTTTGAACTGGCGCGTGCCTGATGTATAACCTCCATGCGTTCTCACGGCAGGTGTATAATAGCCGTACCCGTTCAGTTCTGTGCCATCACCCCAGCCAAATATAAGGAGACTAAATATGTTTCTCGGGTAATTTGCGATTGGAGTTCCCGTGCTGATGAGTTTATACCTAGATTTCAGGCATCTGACAGCAAGCGCTTGTTTGCTACCCTGGGCTTTGATGCCATGTCCCTCATCGATAGCTATGTATCCAAACCTCCTGCGTAATGCTTTTCCAAACGTCTTTTTAGTTTTATTGTTCAGGGGTCTCCATAGTTTATTGTAGGAGATTATATTGAATTTCTTTAAATTCCTCAAGTCTTTTTCATCTTCAATTACTTTGTAATCAGTTATCTTGAGGGTTTTGAATTCCTTGATGAAACTATCTTTAAGCCGTGCCTCTACAACAATGAGATTATGTTTGCAGCCGTACAGGAGCCCAAGAGCTATTATCTCTCTTGTGTTGTGACATAAACAGCCATTGGCTATGAAATTATGATGCTCTTTAACTGTGAGATCATACACTGGCCCCGAATAGTCCTTCAACTCCATTGACTTTACTCTCGCATAGAAGACTTCTCTCCTCGTCAACTCCGCAAGCCTGTTCCTTACGGATTCTACATAGTTCATATCGATATTCTCAAGCACTTCTTTGCGCTTGCCCCTTTGCCACACCACAGGGTCTTGCATAACTCTTTCGATTACCTCTCCACTAAGTATTCTGTCTAAGCTATCTATCACTTTCTGAAGACTCTCTCTTGAGAACTCTTGAGTACCATTCACATACATGTCTGAAGCCACACCTAATGATTTGAGCGATAACCCGGTCTTCTCATGAAGATCTCTTACGATGCTCGATGCTGGAATACCTTCTATGTTGGTGTTACTCTTCTTTTCGCAGATTCTTTCCAGCATTTCTTGTTTCTTCTTTATCGAATAGCCTATATGCTCTTTATATAAGCGCAGCCCATTGCCACCAATGATCCCTATCCAATATGGTCTCTTTATTCTAGTCCCATTAGTCGCACATTTCATCTTCATGGAGACCCTTAGCCATATTCCGAATCTTCTGAGCAATATAGATAGTTGATTAATCAGCTTCTCAGAAGCTGTCGATATCTCAATCGAGCGCATCGAAAGTACCGGGCTACTCTCTGCATCGAAGTAACTCTGAAGAAAAACTGCTATGCAGTCGTTATTTAATTCTTGGATGAACCCGGGTATTGTCTTCTTATTCGATGGCATCCCCCAAACATATCCAAGCCTTTCGAGATAATCTCTATATCCCTTACGATTCACAATTAAGTGTGAAGCACGCCCATCCTTTGGTGTTATTATCTTTGGTGTGAAATCGAGACCAGATGCCTTGAACTTCTCCTTCAGTGACAGAAGTACGCTGATATCTTTCTGGGTGATGTCTATTGCGTGTTTGTATCTGTTATTCGGATTCTCTCTATCACGCTCATACCCCTCTGCTATTTGCCAAGCGATGAATGATACCATGTCTTTATTCATTGATTTGTAGCCATGTTGCAGTAGCTTGGCAGGGACACATACATATTTACCGATTTCGTTTTTCCATCCATCTGGGCTTAAGAACTTATGAGAAAGCGTCGACGAAATCTCAGAGCCATCCGCAAGAACCGCCGTCTTTATTTTCTCATCGATGTCCTGTTTATATAACATCTCTATCTGTGACCTCACTATCTTGCCATTCAAATCTATGGAATTTGTATATAATCTCTTACTGGGGATGCTCCAGTAGCCCTCGTCATCAAAATGTATCTCCGTATGATATTTTCCCCAAACATCTTCTATTGCCATCAATTTGCCGTTGACATAGACCATCGTATTCGGTAGGAGGCACTTACCAAGCCCCATGTCGTTACACAGAAGATTCGAATCTTTCAGGGACATCCTGGCAACATCATCTCCCTGGAATGGATAGAGCCAATCGATGCCAAGTTTTTCGAGTTGTTTAATTCGCTGCTTATACAGGGTTGCGCAGGCAGTTCTAATACCATTTTCAGCGTTAAGCTCTATCAGTTTGCCGGGTTCATAGTCTTTAAGTATGAAATTACTCATGTCGAGGTATTCAAAATCACGAGTGTTTCCAGAGTCATCTGTTATTTCAAGTGCATCCCTATACGGTGATTTTGTAACAATGTACTCTTTATCAGCAGTAATTGTCATGGTCCGGTGAGCGACATTATTTATCGCGATGAGTACATCACCCGGAG
>JAUQWS010000081.1 GCA_030835025.1 Ignavibacteria bacterium
CGATATGTTCAGACGATTCGCAGGCACAATCCCCGAAGGCGCCTTGAAGATGTTCCAGTGTCATCCCGCGGTGCTGACAACGCTGCTGGAGGCGGCCTGGCAGTTCAGGGCCCACGACTCGACCCAGCCCCCGGTACTCCCCTTGGGGCACCCCGGCCACAGGAGCGACATATCCCAGCTGCCGGATTTCTGGCTCGACCAGCTGAAAGCCTTCGCCCAGATCCAGGCGCCTGCCGGTTCCGCTCCGTTCAATGCGGAGGGGACGGTACTCTGGGACCACCTGATTTACGCCTACATGATCGAGAACACCCGGATCTATGAGATATTCCGGCGGGTCCTGTACGAGTTCCTCCACGGCGAAAAGCTGGGAGTCCCCACCGCCGAGGCGCAGCACTGGCTGCGCGTCACCGAAGAACTCTTCTATCGCGAACCGCCCCCCTTCTCCATCACAACCATCACCAGCCACATCCGCTCGGACATGCGCGCCTCTCGGCGCAACGCCTACTGGCGCATGTTCGGCATGGACCTGAACCACGGCAGCGATGAAGGCCAGCCCTATCCCTATGTGAAGGCGGATGCCTACAACAACGAATTCGTGACCGTGTTCGAGGAACTCCTGCGGGAGGTCTGGATCGCCATCACCAACGTCAACAACACCAGCGGACCCAACCCGAAAGACGAGGGGAAGATCGCGAATATCGTGGCGAATCTGCAGAATATGCTCATGTCGCGCAGGGCCAACGGCAACCTGTCGCGGGAGGAGTTCGTCTTCGTGGCGATGATGTCCTGGTTCCACCTGACCGTGTCCTTCGACTCCCCCATCATCCAGGCACTGCGGGCCGAGGCGACCGGTCCGGAACAACGGCTCTTCAAGGTGGCCCAGCGCGTCGGCCTGCCGGCCCATGGCCTTTCCAAGAGCTACTTCGATATCTCTGACCAGATATCGCGGGTCCTCATCCAGATCGAAGCCAGCGGCACCGGAATCGTTCCGGCCCTCGTAGCCACCGGCACGTCCCTCAATTCGCTCCAGACCGCGATGAATACCATCATCACCCACTGGTCCATCATCACCGGGCGCGACATGAAGGCCGGCAAAGTAGCGGTACGATAAGCTCGAGGGGAAAACCCATGAATGCTTTCGACAGAGAAAACCGTCCCTCTCTCCATCCACGGGAAGGTCTCCAATCCCCATTCCTCGACCAGGAGATTTTTGCGGGCCAAGGCGAAGAAGAATGGGAGCCGCGCCTGAGCGCGCTGGAAGCGTCGAGCCCGTTCACGGGCGCCTTTGAGCTGCCAGGCGCCGAATGGGAAGAGAACTCCCCCTTCCGCGAAGCTGAGGGCTTGTTCGAGGCAGAAGGCGGCATCACGGGGGACGATGACCGGAAGGAGGTTCAGGACACAAAGATCGCTCCCTATCGATGGATCTGCTCCGTCACCTACGAGAAAGACGGACAGACCCTTGACGGCGGCAGCGGTTTGCTGATCTCGAACCGCCATGTCCT
>JAUQWS010000082.1 GCA_030835025.1 Ignavibacteria bacterium
TTTTATATAGTTGAATCTGACAGCATAATTCATAATTGTTTTAAGGGTTCTGAGTTCAATGTTTACGGTGGTTTTACTGACTTTTTCACAACGGAAGCTTTTGTATTCTTCAAAATCCCTGATGCTGAGCATCGCCAGGGATCTGTTACCTGTTAGCGAAATAAAATGTCTAAGTGTTAATTTGTAAATCCCCTGAGTGTTTGGGGAAACGTTATGTTTGGCGTAATTGAGGAAGTCGTCCTGAAGCTGGACTAGGTTGATGACTCGGGATCTGACCGAATTCCCAAGTACATTATCAATTTGGAATTCATCACTGAATCTTTGAGCCTCGGATCTTGAAGTTTTTCCTGTTGAAGTTTTTGTTCTTTTGCCTGTGGCCGGGTTGACAAAATAAAGATCATAGATACCTTTGTATCCTTTGGACAAAAACATTAGATTTCCTTTCTAATGTCGTTACGACCTCCTGCTTCCGCGCAGTTGTAGTCACCAAACTAGTCACCAAGGCTTTTTTAAAGGGGCAAAAATGCTGATTTTGAGTCGGGATGGCAGGATTCGAACCTGCGACCTCCTGCTCCCAAAGCAGGCGCGATGAACCGGGCTACGCTACATCCCGAAAAAGTAATTATCAAATTAAACAGACGGTTGAATCATTCCGCAAATAAACGAATTACAAATATAAAAAGCCGAAAATCTAAAGAAAAGTTAAATTTTCATGCGAATTACCCGGATAACATCTCCTTCTCAAGTTCATTCAGCGCCATTTGCACTTGTTTTTAGAGTCATTTTCTCTGCTTAACAGCCTTAGACATAATCTAATTTGGCAATCAAATCTGAAAAAAATTTACGTTTTAAATGGATCTTTAAAGAATTATTTTTGTAGCAGAGGAAATGAATTATCTCAAAAACCCAAACATGTTGAAATTAAGAACAAATTAATAAAGATGGAATTCATTGAGCGAATAATATCAAATTCAAAGAAACTTCATAAACGCATCGTGCTTCCGGAATCATTTGAAGAACGCACAATAAGAGCTGCAGATCAAATCCTTGAGAAGGAAATCGCAGACATAATACTGATCGGCAACCGGGATGAATTACTCAAATTCGCTTCAAAGCAAGGACTCAGGAACATTGAACGGGCAAGAATTATAGACCCGGCAGGATTTGATAAGAAAGACGAGTATGCAGAGAAAATGGCAGAGATGAGAAAAAGCAAGGGCTTAACCAAGGAACAGGCTTTGAAGCTTCTTGATGACCCTCTTTATCTCGCTACGATGCTGATCAAATTTAAAGAAGCGGATGGTGAAGTAGCGGGTGCAATGAATGCTACCGGTGATGTGCTTAGACCGGCTTTCCAATTCATTAAGACGTTACCGGGCATCACTGTAGTTTCCGGGGTTTTTTTCATGCTGCTAAGAGATAAAGACTTTGGAGAAAACGGAATCTTAGTGTTTGCAGATTGTGCCGTACACCCTGACCCGACTGAACAAGAACTTGCCGAGATTGCCGTCACCACCGCGAAAACAACCAGGGCTATAGGTGGATTTGAACCAAGAATAGCCATGTTGAGCTTTTCCACAAACGGAAGTGCAAAACATGCATTGTGCGATAAGGTAATAAATGCGACCCGGATTGCAAAGGATCTGGACCCGACCTTGGAAATTGACGGAGAAATGCAGGCAGATGCGGCAATAATTGAGTCTATTGGGAAGAAGAAATTCCCAAACAGCAAAATGGCAGGTAAAGCGAATGTTCTAATATTCCCCGATCTTCAATCCGGAAATATAAGTTATAAGCTTGTGCAAAGACTTGCCCAAGCCGAGGCTATTGGACCCGTATTGCAGGGATTGGCCGCTCCAATAAACGATCTTTCCAGAGGCTGTTCGGTGGATGATATAATCTGTATGACAGCTATAACGGCTGCACAGGCAGGAGGAAAGTAGTTTTGAAGTCAGCCGTTTTTTATTTTGTACAAAATTAATATATATCTTTATGGCAGAAACACTTGAGCAATACAGTATTTCGAAAACTATCAAACAGAAATCGACAGCACTGAAAAAAATAGGCATTGTCGGGTGCGGTGCAATGGGTCAGGATATTGCACTACTTGCAAGCAGTCACGGAATAGATGTGGTTTTTGTTGATATTTCAGAAGAAAAGGTCAGCGAAATCATTAACGAAATGGGCGCAAAGCTTGACAAAATAATCAAGCGCTGGGGATTGACAAAAAGTGAAAAGCGGGCAATACTCTCAAGAATAAAGGGTTCAGCTGATTATGGTATATTAAAGGACTGCAGTATCGTTATTGAATCTGTGATCTCCTTGAATATGAAGGATATAGTTCCTGCAAAGCAGGATGTTTTCAGAAAGATTGAAAAGACAGTTTCAAGAAATACGATAATTGCCACGAATTCCTCGACGATCATGATATCTGAGTTGGCTTCAGTATTGAATCACCAGGACAGGGCTTTGGGTATTCATTTCCTTTCTCCCGCACTGACCGTAAAAATAATTGAAGTCTCTAGATGCATTCAAACAAGCAATGAAGCCTTTGATCTAGTGAAGAGGTTTGCCGGTATGATAAACAGAGAAGTGATCCCCGTCGGAGAAAGCCCGGGAAGTGTTAGTACCCGACTGATTGTTTCTCTCATTAATGAATCTTGCCAGACACTAATGGAAGGACTATCAGATGTTGAGCATATTGACCAAACAATGCGTATTGGATACGGCCTGCAATTGGGTCCCTTTGAAATGGCTGATAGGATCGGGTTAGACAAGCTTGTTATATGGATGGATAATCTGTACAATGAGTTCGGTGAACGAAAATTCAAGGCATCTCCGGTTATCATGAAACTTGTGAGAGCCGGTCACCTTGGCAGAAAAACAAAGAGAGGTTTTTACAGCTACGATCAGGGAAACATCGTTAAAAGAATAAGCGAGGAGAGGGCATGAAAATCCTGGTTTTGAATTGCGGAAGCTCATCAATAAAATACAATCTTTATGAAATGCCGGATAAAAAGCTCCTGACAAAAGGGATTGTTGACAAAATAGGATTGAACGGCGCCTATATTAAGAATGAAAGAAATGACGGACACACCTGCAAAATAGAAGGAGAAATTGTTGATCATCAAGCCGGTCTTGATTACCTGTTGGGAATATTGATAAGCAAAAAGCACGGGAGCATAGAAAAAATAGAAGATATCAATGCAGTTGGGCACAGAGTTGTACACGGCGGTGAAAAATTCAATGGAAGTATCCTGATCACAAAAGAGATGATAGCTATGATGGAGGAATGCATTGAGCTGGCACCTTTGCACAACCCGCCTAACCTCGAAGGTATTTATGCAATTACGGCACTGCTTCCTGATATTCCGCAAGTCGGTGTTTTTGATACTGCATTTCATCACACAATGCCCCAGGAACATTATCTTTATGCAATACCCTATTCGCTTTACGAAAAATATAAGATCAGAAGATACGGATTCCACGGTTCAAGCCACAGGTATGTTTCCGAAAGAGCATGTGAAATTCTAAAATTAAAGAAAGATAATCTGAAGATAATCACTTGTCATCTTGGTAACGGTGCATCTATTGCAGCAATAAAAAATGGAAGATCAATTGATACATCTATGGGGATGACACCTGTTGAAGGACTGATCATGGGCACAAGATGCGGTGACATTGATGCCGGGGTACTGACTTATATCATGAACAGGGAAGAAATTGGAATTGCTGCAACAAATACACTGATAAATAAACACAGCGGAGTGGTTGGTATTTCAGGGATTTCGTCCGATATGAGAGATATCATGGAAGCTGCTTTTAATAAAAACAATAAAAGAGCAAAACTCTCCCTGGACATGTATATATACCGGGTCAAAAAATATATCGGATCATATGCCGCAGCTATGGGGGGACTTGATCTGCTTATATTCACTGGCGGAATAGGCGAAAACTCAGATTATATCAGAGAAGAGGTCACAAGGGATTTGGAATTTCTTGGATTACACTTCGATGCGGATAGAAACAAGGCTCTGAAAGCAAAAGACATGATAATCAGCAGGGAAAGATCAAAAGTAAAAGTAATGGTTATCCAGACTAATGAAGAGCTTGTAATTGCATCGGATACATATGATGTGATTGAGAAACGCGCCTGAACAAGATATGTTCTGAAAAATCATTTACAGTCCGGTACTGATCGGCACTTCTCAGGTAATCATTTAACCCGGACCCCCTGGTTACTAATAGAACAATGTGAAACACAAAACAGCTGAACTGCTTTTTACTTCAAAAGCACCATTTTCTTCGTGTCGATCTTATTATTATTAACTACAAGTTTATAGAAATATATTCCTGATGCTAGATTCGTTCCGTCAAATTCCGCGGAATAATACCCGGCTTCCTGCTCTTTATCGATAAGTGTCAATATCTCTCTGCCTGAATAATCATAAATCTTTATACTGATCTTTGCATTTTCAGAAAGTTCATAATCTATCCTGCTATTTGGGTTCGATGGATTGGGATAATTCTGAGATATATAGAATCCGCCCGGGTTACCTACAGATACGTCATTAGAAAGATCAAAATATTCGTGATTACCGTTATAATCGATCTGCTTTAACCTGTACCGGTACACACCCTTCTGGAGACGGCTATCGGTGAATCTGTATGATTTAGGTTCCTCTGTTGTTCCGTTTCCCGCAACAAAACCTGCTTTCACCCAGCTCCCGTTTACAGTTTTTCTTTCAATATCGAAACCCTTGTTAATCAGTTCTCCTTCGGTTGTCCAATCTAATATCACATTATTCTTTCTTACGGTCGCGCTGAACCCGGATAGAGTAACAGGCAATGGTTGATCTGTTCTTGCTATAAACAAAGCTGTTGTTCCGCCCGCACTTGTAAAGCTTCCTCCAGCAACAAGATTGCTATTATAATTGCATAGCGCTCTCACCCAGAAGTTCATTCCTCCGCTTGGCAAAGCAAACCAGTTGCTTCCATTCCATCTTGCCAGATAATTCACACCAACACCATTGGCTGTAGTGAACATACCACCGACAACAAGTTCATTATTCAAGACGTGAAAAACAAATGCCGTTCCGTTTACTCCGCTTCCAAGCGGAGACCATGAGCTGCCGTTCCAGCGCGCAACTCTTGAGGCACCTGCTCCTCCTGCTGTAGTGAAATCACCCCCGGCGTAAAGCTCACCGTTATATACTCCAAGAGCCAAAACATTCAATGCTCCCCCGTTAACACCTTGTCCTAATGCACTCCAGGAAGAACCATTCCATTTTGCAATGTTGTTTGCCGGTACGCCACCTGCTGAGGTAAAATTTCCGCCGGCAATTAGCTCGCCGTTATACACAGTTAGTGCATATACTCCGGCTTGATTCATTCCGCTTCCGAGTGTTGACCAGCTGCTTCCGCTCCACTTTGTAATATAATTAGTAGTAATTACGCCAACATATTCAAAATTGCCGCAAACAACAAGTTCGCCCCCATAAATTTGAAAATCGTATACACCCGCGCTGGGATTCGTGGGTAATGGCAGCCATGCTGATCCGTTCCATCTGCATACGTAATTTGCCGTTTGCCCTCCTGCAGTGAGGAAATTGCCGCCGACCCAGAGATTTCCGTTAAAGACTTCCAGCGCCTGTACAAAATTCTGTTCTCCGCTTACACCGGATCCAAGCGCTGACCAGGATGAACCATTCCATCTTGCTATGCGATTTGCCGGAGTAAAGCCTGCTGAAGTGAAATTTCCACCTGCAATGAGCTCACCATTGTAAACTGTTACACTCGCTACTCCAAGACCACCCAACATACCGCTGCCAATCGGTGACCATATTTGTGAATTAACTGTGTAAAGGTTGAACAAAGCTGCGAACAAGATTATGAGTAAATTCTGAAAGATGGTTCCTCCTGTTAAAAGACAAAATTGATGTCCTGTTTTTCGTTTATCTTTCATAATAATTGTAAATTAAGTTGATCGCAAAAAAGACCAAGCATTAAAAGGGGATATAAGAAATTCAGCGATTCTCGACACACCCCCCTGATATTCTAATATAACCAAAAAAGGTTAAAATAAGATGCAAAATAGCTAAAGAAAATAGTTATTTAATTGGTATGCCTAAATGAGGTTATTCTAGCTGGATTGCCCAACGAAAAAACCCATGAAATAGCCTCAAATTGATATATTTTTCAAGTAGTTAGGGCCAGAATTGAATCCCGATGGCATTGAGAGTTTTGAATCAAAATCGTTAGTTTATGTGATACCCAGACAGAATGTAGAGATTATTTTAATAACGAATGCATAAAACAATGTGGACAGGGCCGGAATTGAACCGGCGACACACGGCTTTTCAGGCCGTTGCTCTACCAACTGAGCTACCTGTCCTTTGCTTAAAAATCACCGTAAAATACAAATATCCTGAAAATTTGAACAAAAATCAATTTACAATTTTACTCCCTTAGCTTGTAAATACACTTGAAAATATGGTATATTTGCATTTGTTTTGTAACATATGCAGGAAATTTCCACACCAAAACTTATTATTTCCTTTTTTACCCGGTTCCTCGGTGTGTTCCTTTTTTTGTTTTCTATTTTGGCAGCAATTCAGGGTTTCATTTCTGTCATTAATATTAACAGAGATGGCTCTACCGGCATTCGTTATATAAACGAATCTGAACAGTTTGATTATCTTATAGTCTCAGCAATATCTGAAAATTATCCCGCATATGAATCCGGAATACAACCCGGCGATACACTTATCAAAATAAACGGCATTCCCGTTACTGACATAAAAGCAATCAGGGATGATAGAGGAAGAAGTGTTGTCGGTTCAAAAGTTGTGTATACAATCAGGCGCGGTTCCGAGATCAAAGATTACGAGCTCATCCTTGCACCGCTTATACCTCTTGAAAAAATTCTGATATTTCTGTTCAGAACTGTTCCTGTAATTTTATTGATGGCATATATCCTTGTAGGATTGTGGGGAATCCTTAAGAGTCCGTACACAACCGAGACTATTCTAATCGCACTCTTCTGTTTCTGCTTTGGATGCTTTATGTATGCAACGGTGAATGTTGGAGAGGCAAGCGATACCTTCATAAAGAAATACCTGTTTTTTGATACTCTGAGAGAATTTGTAACGTACATAATGTGGCTGGGCCCCAGTTTTTGGGTTCTTTTGTTTGCAACATTCCCAAGGAAGAACAGGATCTACGAAAACAACAAATTCATATCTTTGCTGTTCATATTCCTTTTGCCGCTGATAATCATAATCACAACAGTTATGAATATCGACAGCAGAATGCTTACTTTCATGGTATTTCTTCTCCTTTTCGCACAGATGACGGTTGGAGTCCTTCTGCTTTCTAACAACCTAAGAAAAGTTTCAACTGCCCTTGAAAAAAGACAGGTAAGGCTAATGTTGTATGGGGTGAAATACGGTGCTATTACAATTGGCATAGGATGGATAATCGTCATCACCACACAGTTTGTGCTGTTGAGTTCTATCAGTACTAATCTACAGCTTATCAGCCTTATTGTATTTCTTTTGTGCGAAATAAGCGGCCTGTTGATACCTTTAACTTTCCTTAATTCTTTCTTCCAGAACAAGCTGCTTGAAACTGAAAGTGCTCTTAAAAGAAGAGTTCGTTACGTTGGTGTAACCCTGGGCCTGCTGGGCGTATATCTGTTTGCAATATTTGTTATCGTGCGCCTTTCGGTTAGTATATTTGATCTAAAGGATCCAACTGTAATCATCATTTCAGTTCTTTTGCTTTCCTTGACATTTACTCCGATAAACAAAAGAATTTTGATCTGGATCGATGAATCATTCTACCCTGAAAGAACAAAATACGCAGATGCTCTCAAGAAATATATTCATAGTATTTCAGGCAAAATAGAAGCAAAGGAACTATTAACTGAACTGAGTGACTGGATACAGACAACCGTTGGGATAAGACCGGTCATTCCATATGCAATTGGGGCAAACGGCGGAACGAAGATACCTTTCAAAGTAAACGACTCAGAGAGCGTTATACACAGAATAAGAAACGGCAGCAAGTTTTTCTGGGATGAGATTTCCGAACGATCAAGAATTACTGTTGACGAGAACGAAATTGACTGGGTCAGAAATAATGATATTTCCGTTACTATTCCAATGATCTCACAAGGTGAGCTTGTCGGAGTCCTGAATCTGGGGAAGAAGACAAATGATGAAGACTTTTCCTCGGAGGATATTGATATCCTGACTCAAGCATCCAGCCAGACCGCACTTGCTCTTCAGAACCTGAAATTGCAGTCTGCTTACCTTGATAAGAAACGTATGGATAAAGAACTTGATATGGCAAGAAATATCCAGCGCAGGCTGATGCCGCAGGAAATACCCGTTGTCAAAGGACTTGATGTACACGGTGAGGCAAGACCATGCTTTGAAGTAGCAGGAGACTATTATGACATAATCAATACTGAGGATGGGCATACAATAATGGTGGTTGCTGATGTGAGCGGCAAAGGAGCAGGCGCGGCAATGATTATGGCAAATCTTCAGGCTTCAATAAGAGTAGGCATAGAGATCAGTGAGAATTTCACTGATTTTATTTACAGAATAAATAATCATGTATACAAGAACACTTCAGAATCAGAGTTCATAACTTTGTTCATTGGTGCATGGGAACCCTCAACGGGTAATTTTATTTACATTAATGCAGGTCACAATCCTCCGCTGATGATAGATAATAACGGTCAAGTTACGACCCTTGATGCAACCGGCCTGATACTCGGTGTCTTGCCGGATCAGAAGTATGAAAGAGAAATAATCAAGATAGAACCGGGATCAATGGTATCGATCTATACAGACGGACTTGAAGAAGCTATGAATCCTCACAACGAGATGTTCGGCCAGAAAAGGATCATTCATGCACTTGTAGAATCAAAGCACTTGACATCACGAGAGATTGTAAAGAAAGTGCAGCATAGCGCAATTGAGTTCTGCGAGGGCAAGCCGTTGCATGACGACCTGACTATGATAGTACTCAAAAGATAGGGTGTTCTTAATTTGACAAGCAGGGATCTTTATTCTATCTTCAATATCTGGGATTGTTCGGTCAGGATAATTTGAGGCTTACCTTTATAATCCTCTATTTTTCCGGTTATAGTGAGAGTTGAACCTACTTTCAATTCGCTGTAGCTGATATTTGCTGCATCCTTGATAACAGCCACAAAAGTCGAGTTCGGATGGTCCTCATCAAAATTGATCAGCACTGTTCCTTTATTTGATTTGAATATGCCTGCAACCGGACCCTTAACGATCTTGACTTCACCGATGAAATTCTTGGCTTCCTTTGAAGAGATTGTATCCTGAGAATAAATACTTGCTGAAAACAGCAGTATCAGTACAGTAGTTAATTTGATTCTTATTATCATTTTCATTTCATTTATAGTGAGATTTTAATATTCACCTTCTTTAAGTTTATCGTAAGTGTAAATCCCCGAGTCATGTCCATCCTGCCAAACTAGCTGGATTGCATACGCACCAACAGGCTTAATGTCACGCAACGTCAACTGAGCAGTTGATAAAAGCGGAATATATGTGGGGGGCTTTTCTGTTCTTTCGGTAATACAGGAAGCACAGGGACAGCTTTTTCTCAAATTTGCGACCAAAAGCATACTCTCACTTCCATCACTCCAGTCAATATGCAGGAATCTCTCATCCTTTATATTTATTTTCAGCGGGGATAAAATCATATTTACTCAATTACTTAGAAATCTTTCAAGTTCAAGAACATCCTCTTCGCTGCCAATAAACAACGGAGTCTTCTGATGCAGATCCAGGGGAACCACATCCAGGATCCTTTCTTTTCCATCTGATGCCCTGCCGCCTGCCTGCTCAATGATAAAAGCAAGCGGATTCGCTTCATACAAGAGTCTCAGTTTCCCGTTTGGATTCTTCGAATCACCCGGATACATAAAGATTCCTCCGTAAAGCAGGTTACGGTGAAAATCTGCCACAAGTGATCCAACATAACGTGCTGAATAAGGACGCCTTCTGGAACTGTCCACAGATTTTAGGTCGTCAACGTAATTCTTAAGCTCTTGATTCCATTTTGAGTAATTTCCTTCGTTAATGCTGTATGTTTTCGAGCGTTTTGGAATTTGTATGTTTTCATAAAACAACAGGAATTCACCCACTGTAGGGTCAAGCGTGAAACCATGGACACCCCTGCCGGTCGTGTAAACCATAATGGTGCTGGAACCGTAAATAACATAACCTGCAGCAACCTGTTTGGTTCCGCACTGGAGGCAATCTTCCAGTGTCCCCGGACCGCTATCAGAAACCCTTTTGTAAATTGAGAATATTGTTCCTATACTTATATTTGCATCAATATTAGAAGAGCCGTCAAGTGGATCGAAATGAATAATATACTTGCTCATTGGGCGGTTGCCCATGAACTTTTCCTTTACAGGTATGAAATTTTCGCTCTCTTCAGATGCAATTGCACATAAATGGCCGCTTACTTCCATAGCTCTGACAAGCGTATCATGTGCATATTCGTCAAGCTTCTTCACCTGTTCACCGTGAACGTTTTCATTGCCGGTTATACCCATCAGGTCAATAAGCCCTGCCCGGTTCACTTCCAGAGAAATTATCTTGCAGGCAAGAGCAATATCAGCAAGCAGGTCAGAAAGTTCTCCCGTTGCCTCAGGGTATTTCCTTTCCTCGTCTATGATGTGCCTGTACAGAGTTGTAAATTTTCTTAGCATAATTTTCTATGATTGCGAGGCTGCTTTTGTGCCGAAGCAATCTCCTCTATAAAAATAAATGAATTCCGTTAATTTTCTGCACCAGCACATTTCTCTTCAAAAAAATCATGCCAATCCGGATTCATTGTGTTGATCAATTTCACTTTCTTTGATCTAGGACCCGCTTTCAATTGCTTCTCCCGATTAGAAGCAGATGCAAAATTATCAAATTCCTCAAAATAAACAAGTTTATCAACATTATATTTGCTTGTAAAACATTGTCTTACTTTTAACTTATGCTCTAATACTCTCCTACACAAGTTGTCAGTCATTCCAACATATAACACATTATTCCTCTTATTGCACAATATGTAAACATAGTATTCCACATTCAAAACTTAATTACGAGATTGCTTCGCTTTGCTCGCAATTTAATTTCATATTGTCAATCTTATCGCATCCTGAATATTTTCAACGGGAATATATTCGAGTTCTTTGCTCTGTTTAAAATTCTTCAGATTCCCCTTTGGCAAAAGTATTTTTTTAAAGCCAAGTTTCACCGCCTCTTGTATTCTTCTTTCAGCGAAACTGACTGAACGTATCTCACCGCTAAGCCCTACTTCTCCGATTACTAAAAGTTCTGATTCAAGTGCTGAATCCTTGAAACTGGAACAAATACTAAGTGCTGCCGCAAGATCAATAGACGGTTCATCTATCTTTATTCCGCCGGCTATATTCAAAAAAACATCGAATTTTGAAAGATGAATCCCGATCTTTTTTTCAAGAACCGCTATAAGTATTGCAAGCCTTTTATAGTCAAATCCGGTTGCAGTTCTCTGCGGCACTGAGTAGCCCGAAGATGAAACCAATGCCTGAACCTCTACAAGTATCGGCCTGGTTCCTTCCATGCTTGCTGAGACTGAGCTTCCGGAAATACCTTTGCTTCTTTGAGAAAGGAAAACTTCTGAAGGATTTGTTACTTCCACAAGACCGGTACCCGTCATTTCGAATATTCCGATTTCATTAGTAGAGCCAAACCGGTTCTTGATTGCTCTAAGCACTCTGTAGGCATGAGTTCTCTCACCCTCAAACTGGAGCACTGTATCAACCATATGCTCAAGTACTTTAGGTCCGGCAATAAACCCTTCCTTTGTAATATGTCCGATCAGAAAGAATGATATATTTTTGGCTTTAGCGATCTGTATGATTGCAGCAGTAGATTCCCTCAGCTGCGAGACACTCCCCGGCGAAGATTCTAGTTCATTCCTGTAAATAGTCTGAATAGAATCGATTATAACTATCTCAGGCTTAAGTTTATCTACAATTGCGGCTATAATCTCAAGGCTGGTTTCAGATAGAATATAGAACTCGTCATGAGCAAATCCAAGTCTTTCGCATCTTAACTTAATCTGCTTTTGTGACTCTTCTCCGCTGACATAGAGTATCGTGTTCTTTTTGATCTTATCAGATAACTGCATCATTAGTGTTGATTTGCCGATGCCGGGGTCTCCCCCAACCAGCACAACCGAACCCGCTACTATTCCCCCGCCAAGTACTCTATCAAGCTCACCAATTCCGGTTACAATGCGTTTATCTTCCGTTATGTCAATTTCCGATACTTTAAAAATATTGGTTATTCTCGAATCAATTATACCTTTTGTCTTAGATGCTATCTTGCGCCTATCTGTGACTACGATCTCCTCGACGAATGAATTCCATGAATCACATTCAGGGCATTTACCCAGCCATCTTAATGAAGAGTAACCGCAGTTCTGACAAACGTATTTTGTGACAGGTTTAGCCATTAATTTTGCAAAATTAATTATTTGCTCACTCATTTACTATGCCATTCATTTCTGCGGTAATCCGGGCTTAAGTATGGACTATTCAGAATTTTGGTCTGAAAACATTCGCTCAATAATGATATATTTGCGCATATGAAAATAGGCTTTGGTTATGATGTGCACAAATTTGCCACGGGCAGGAATCTAGTACTTGGCGGAGTCAAGATACCATTCAAAAAAGGACTGTTGGGACACTCTGATGCAGACGTATTGCTGCACTCTATCTGTGACGCGCTGCTTGGAGCAGCAGGTTTAAGAGATATTGGTTATTATTTCCCAAATACTGAAGCGAAGTGGAAAGATATTTCAAGCTTGATGCTTCTTAAAGAATGCGGAAGGCTTATTAAAAAGAAGAAACTCAGGATCGGTAACATTGACAGCACTTTGCTGCTTGAAGAGCCTAAGATATCCGCTTATGTAGAAAAAATGAAAATGAACATTTCTAAGGCACTCGGAATCAAGACTTCCCAAATAGCCATCAAATCTACCACAAACGAAGGGCTTGGCTTTGTTGGAACCAAAAAAGGGTGCTCTGCATATTCAGTTTGCCTGCTGATTGAAACCCGTTGAAATTCTTTTTTGAAAATACAAAGCTCCGCAGTGCACTTTATGTTTTGATTGGCGGTGTTCTGCTCGGGCTCTCCTTTCCGCCTTACAAAACCTGGTTCCTCGTATATTTCGGACTATTGATCCTGCTGTATTTGGTACTGAATTCTGCAAGAATGCGTCAGGCATTCCTGAGAGGCTATCTTACATTATTAGTCTTCAATGAAGTTGCCGTTTATTGGATCTCAGGATGGCACAGCAATGATACTTTCCTTAAAATCGGTGGTGTTGCAACAGTGCTCGTTCACCCGCTATTCTTTATGCTCCCTGTACTCCTCACTTATGCAGTTTCAAAGTTCAAAAAAGAATATGCCCTCATCTTGTTTCCATTTTTATGGGTTGGATTCGAATATTTCCACACTCAATGGCAATTCACTTTCCCCTGGCTTGAGCTTGGAAACACTGAAACTTATAATCTTGAAAGGATTCAATACATTGAGTATACCGGAGTGCACGGAATTTCATTTCTGATCTGTTTATTCACATGTGTTCTCTATTTCATGAGTTCAAGAATTTTTCACAGGCAGTGGAACGTTCTGTCTCCAAGAACTATTGGAGCAGCTTTAATACTGCTTCTCATTCTGGTTATTCCGAATTTTTACTCCGGTTACAGGATGAGCCTGGATAACACGAAATATTTCAAGACCGGGGACTCAACCAAACTAATTAACATCAGTATTGCGCAGGCAAACACTGATCCTTTTAGAAAGTGGGCTGCCGACGGACAGGAAGCACTGATTGCCTCCTATTTAAGATTACTCAGGTCCGGGCTTAAATACAACCCTGACTTGCTGGTATTGCATGAAACCGCTACACCTTATTATTTTCTAGAAGATTATAACGGGTTGAAGACCAAACTGTTTACCGATCTTGTTGATTCAAGCGGTAAGTATTTGGTTATGGGAATTCCCCACCTTGAATATTACGAAGACTCAGTTAATGCACCACCTGATGCAAGACGTATGAAAGGTTCAGGGAGGTTATATGATACTTATAATTCCGCCATACTGCTTGAGCCGGGCAAGAATAAAAAATCGTCAACAATCCACCGGAAAACAAAACTAGTCCCTTTCAGCGAGAGGGTACCATACCAGGAATATTTCTCTTTCCTGAAAGACTGGTTTACCTGGGGTGTTGGTTTAAGCGGCTGGCAGATTGGAAAAGGAATGACGATCTTCGATTTGAAAAATAGTGCAATGGGAGTTGATTCAAAATTCGCCGTTTTAATTTGCTTTGAATCGGTATTCAGCGAACTGGTGGGCGAAGCATCCAGTAACGGTGCGGAATTTCTTGTGATCGTCACAAATGACGGGTGGTGGGGATTTACTTCAGGTCCGGTACAGCACGAACAATACGCAGTTCTAAGGGCAATCGAAAACAGAAAGTGGGTAGCGAGATGTGCACAAACCGGTATTTCGAACTTCATAGATCCCCTGGGGAATATATACGACCAGATACCATACGGAACCGAAGGTATCATAAATCGTACAATCGTTGCAAATACCGAAAAAACGTTCTATGCTGCAAATGGAGATATTACAGGAAGGGTGAGTTATTATGCTGGGGTTCTTTGCCTAATTTTTTGCCTGGGCAGCTATGTATATAAGAAGATACTCAAGATCAGGGCATGAAGCCTTGTTCTTTCCCTGCTCCTCATTTCCGCTGCCTTTACTCTTGCTTCTTCAATCGAAGTAAATTCGCCGAACCGCGCCCGGTACCATGTGCCTTTTGCACCCATATCAAATGCAACGGTTGTGCCTTTCAATCCGCTCATAAATGACTCAATTGAGCTAATCCTTTTGTTTGCCTTTGCCTCTGAATCCCATGCCGATTCCTGAATCGTGAACTTCCCGCTTTCGAGCTGAATGTACATTACCTTGTTTATTTCGTCAAGCCAGCCCATTGTGTTTTTTGTGATGCCTTTGGGAAGTGTTGAATTATTATTTGAAGGGGATGTCGTTTTTTGTTCAGTTGTTGTTTCTTTCTTGGTCAGATCCTTTTTGAAAGTCTTCTTTGGTTTCTCTTTTATCGTCTGGTCCTTTTTGCCTTCCTCCTCCTTTGGCGGCTCTTTTTTGATTGTCTCCTGTTTAGGTGTTTCCTGCTTCGGGATTTCCTGTTTTGGCTGCACTGTTACCGGAGGTGTGTTGTTTGCATCAGTGCCCGTAACCGGATTAGTATTCGGACCGGTGACCCCTGCATTATTCTGCTGCTGCGTACCATTCTGATTCTCATCTGTGGGGCTTGTATTCGGGTCCACCTGGTTAACGCCTGATTCATCCTGAACCTCTTCTGTGTTCTGATCTGTTTCTTTAGGCGTAAAAAAATACTTATATATAACCGGTGAAAATATGAGCAGAATAAGTACTACAGAAAAGAAAAGGATGAATGTTGTAACATAAATCCTAAGTTTGGATTTATATTCGGCTTCTTTTGTGGCCTGGTAAAGAAGCTCGTATTCATACGACATTGTCTGAGTATCAGAAACATTTGGCTCGCTATCTTTATACCAAATATAATATGAATCATCCTTAAGCTTGTGTTCTGACGAATCTCCGCTGCCATTTCCATTTAATACCGGCGGCTGTGTAACGGGTGAAAATGACAGATCGCTTTTACTTTTATCACCGGTAAGTTCATTGTGCAGCTCAACTGCGCTGGGCGGTATTACACTCTCTTTAGATGGCAATTCTATCTTCTCCAATGGAATCTCTGTATTTTTGACCGGTTCGTTAAGCTCTGAAAAGAAATCAGAAAACGATGATTCCGACATCTTATCAACTTCGCTTTTTTCCTGAATTAACGGTTCAGTAATATTTGTTGATATTTCTTTTTCTATCTTATTTGTTGTGCTTAATAATGTCTTTTCTGCTTCAACTTCAAGTTCTGCTGCCTTTTCAATGGTTGTTTTTTCTTCAAATACCTGTTTACTATCCTGAAATACAGGAGGTATGACAACAGGTGGCACAATTACACTCTCCTTTTCAAAGGGTAAGCTTTGTTTTTCAACTTTCGGAGTAGTTATCTTGCTCAGTATTTCTTGTCTTCTTCTTCTGATCTCTTCTTCAGCCAATGAACTCTGGCTCACGGGCTGCTCTTTGCTTATGATCTCCTCAGTTCTGCTGAATATGTCAGGCACTTCCTTTGAAACCGGAAGTATTCCCTTTTCATCCGGAGTATTTGTCTCACTTTTAAATGCTTCCAGCGGATTCACGTATGGAGCAGGTTCAAATGTTCGCTGTTCTTCAAAAGATCTTTGATTAATCTCTTCCTCAAGAGAAAGTGTAGGCAGAAACTCTACATTCTTCTTGTTTCCTGTTCCACCATTTTCGTATTTTATGATAAACTCTCCCAAATTCGTTATGTCTGCAATATTATCATCTTTGACACCCTGTACTATACCCGCAAATATATCATCATATATCTTCTCTGCTTCATATTGAGTGAGCTTGAAATACTTGCTTATTTTCTCTATGATTTCCTGTTTTATCATATCCCCTGATTTTATTCGGGTGAAATAGTCATTTGGAGTTTAAACTTTCAATAAATGCCGTATCCGGCTCAAAAGCAAGCACATTCTTTGAAAGCTGCACCGGTTCATCCATTTTCATATAATTCTGTTCAGAACTTTTTCTCATTATCCTGAAAATCCCGAAATTCTCTACTTTCGTTTCACCGTCCTTTTTGAGTTTCTCTATCAATCGTTCAACAGTAATGCTAATTATCATTTCCGCTCTGCCTGTAGTGATGTTGTGGCTAACTGCAAGTTTGTTAATAAGATCAATAGTGTTCATGGTATTTTTAATTGGGTATTATAAACCAATTAAAGATACCGTTTTTAGCATAATTATACAATAGTACAGGAAGTGACTTATTCGGAAAGATTCTGCAGTATTTTTCTTCAACAGGTTTTATAAGATCTACTATAAAATTATCGTAGCATCAACCTTTACTTTAAAGCAGTAAACTAACTGCACTAATATAATGATTTATTTTTTATTTCCAAATAGTTAGAAAATGGAGAGATTTCAAAACAGGCTAAAACAAGCGGGAAATTGGGTTTTTGAAAGACTATGATCGGTCAGATAATCCGTTTCTTACTGATTTTCAGGTTGTAACCTGGTTGGTTTGTCATTTCTCAAACGAAAACCGAGAAGCTGTAGTTCTGCTGGATTGACAAGGTTCTCCGGAAAATATGTACCCTTTGGTTTTCCTTTTATCTTCACTTTATCTACTTTCTTATCCACAAACATTAATCTTATAACTTCTCCATATGAACGGTTCGCACCATTCGGATTTTCGCTGTCATAAACATAATAAATGCTGGCAGCATTTGTATCCACTTGAATTGTGCTGATCTGGTTGCTGAGGAATTTGATGTGCATAAAAACTCCGGATATCTGGTCATGTCTGTTGGGAAACTTCTCGTTGGACTGAAGTGCAAATGCACTTTTGTTAATAAATATGTCATCAATATCTTCTCTGAAATATGCATAGATTGAGTCACCCGTAACCTGCAGCTCCTCTTTCCAAACAACCGGCTCTTTTGAAAGAGTGATAACACCGCCTTTTCCGGAAGCATCCCTGAAATAATATCCAACCTGTGAATTAGAAAGAAAATCGTTCCTTATAGTCTTAACACTGTCACGCGCAATGTAATGCTCAGGCTTATTCCTGAATGATTCCATAACCCCGCTGTATATAAATGTCGTATCCTGCTTTTCGTCCTTCGCCTCTATCTGGACCAGCCTGCACTTTCCTTTTATCAGGGAGTAGTTTGTTTTCTCATAGTTTTCAGCATAATTGCCGTACACGATAGCATCTTCAGTCAAAAAATCAATTTTCACATTCTCTTCTGCAATTGATTTTTTTTCAAAATCGTAGTAAGTTGCTTTCTTTGAGGTGATCACTGTGGAATCGCTTTCGATCTTTACGTTACCTGTTGCAGTTGCAATTCCAATAAGCTTCTCATAGATCATATTATCGCTGTAAATAATTGAAGAATCACTTACCACCTTAACATTTCCTCTGGCATATGATTTCTGAACTGAACGGTAATAATCAAGCTCATCGGATGTTATTGTATAAGATGTATTATCCGTTACTCTAACATTCCCTCTGAAGTTCGCAAGATCCTGATTGAACTGATACACTCCGTAATTTGCTTTCAGTGTTGTTTTTGGGTCTGTCAATGTTGCACCGTTTGAACATACAACTTTTGACTCATTTCCGTAATAAGTGCCGCTTGGAGCAAAAATCGAAAGTGTATCCTGTACAACATTCACGTTACCGTAAAGATCTGCTTTGTTCTGATTATAATACTGAATCACCCTATTGCAGTTAATTTTCACATTATTATGGGTCATTGATACATTGCCGATCGCTTCTCTAACCTGCTCACCGTCAATGGTCCTGCCTATAAGACTATCCGCATGGTTCAATGTGATCTTGTCCTGTGAAAATACATCCGGCATCCGGATAAAGAGAGTTAAAACAATTATAGAGAATTTGAACTTAGACATTTGGGCTTATTTCTGCACTTCTCCGCTTACTTTATATATCACATAGTTTTTAAGATTCTGATCAGCTTCAAAACCATAGCCGCGAATGTCTTCATTCTTCGTAACAATATGTACGTACTCGTCGGATCTAATTCTTTGCGTTCTGTTCACCCAATATAATCTATTAGTCGTCAAAACCGAACCATCCTGAGAAACCAGTTTGACACTGTCATAAACTTCAACATCCTTAGTAGCATCATAAATTTTGCCTCTTCTGCCTGTTAATGTTGAGCTGAAAATACCGCTTTTATAGAAATCCACTTTTGCGCCGCTATCAATTAGCGTGAAATTGAACTTTGAATAGACTCTGATCCATCCCGCATCCAATATAGCTTTGACCATGCCTGAATCACTGAATGTGACTGTTGAATTAAAACTTTCCTGCGAGGGAATGCTGTCGGTAATACCAAGGTCGGTTCTGGGAGGCTCGATCTTGTCATCGCTGCACGCTGAAATAAATACAATAAGCAGCAAAGCAGTTGAAAATTTCATTAACTTGAGCGGAGTTTTGCGGGATAATTTCAATTCAGGACGGAAGAATGTTTTCTTGCAGCTAACCAAGCCCGGCCTTTACAAGATCATGCATGTGAACTACGCCTTTCGGCATCTTGTTCTTATCGGTGATAACCAATTGGGTAATAGTATATTTTTCCATAAGCTCTAATGCGGTTTCACCAAGCATGTTCTCATTGATAAGCTTCGGTGTTTTGTTCATTATATCCTTTGCCTTAATATCAGCAACACTTTCGTATTTTTGGAGCGTTCTTCTAATATCACCGTCAGTGATTATTCCCTTTAATTTACCGCCTCTATCAACAACGCATGTGCAGCCCAGCCTTTTGGAAGAGATCTCGAACACCACATCTTTGAAAAGTGCGTTTTCCTTAACTTTCGGGATAGCACTGTTGCTGATCATCAGATCACTTACTCTTAACAACAGCTTTTTGCCGAGGATTCCCCCGGGGTGAAGCATTGCAAACTCTTCCTTTGTGAATTCCTTCTTTTTCAGAAGTGCAATTGCAAGGGCATCTCCCATAACAAGTGCTGCAGTGGTTGAAGTAGTCGGAGCGAGGTTGTATGGACAGGCCTCCTGTTCAACTGATGCATCAATGATAACATCAGAAAGCTCCCTGAGCTTTGAATCAACATCACCGACTATCGAAATCACTTTTACTCCGAACTGGTTTATTGCAAGGAGGAGCTGTATAAGCTCAAATGTATCGCCTGATTTCGATATGCAAATAACTACATCACCACGGCGGATCATACCAAGATCTCCGTGAACTGAATCGGCAGAATGCAGGAATATTGCAGGGGTTCCGGTAGAGTTGAAAGTAGCTACTATCTTCTGGGCGATTATTCCGGATTTACCGAGGCCGGTTACAATGATCCTGCCTTTACATTTATATATTATGTCAATTGCATCAGAAAAGCTGCCGTTCAATCTTCTTTCCAAACTGCTTAAAGCCTTCTTCTCGATCTGTATTACACGCTTTGCATCCGAAATTGCCCTGTTTTTCACTAATACCAGATTTAATTATAGTCTCAATATAATTATATTTGTATATAATAATAAAATAAGAATTTTAATTAAAGTTAATATTAATGGATAAGCCCGGCAAAGATGATATTATTGAGCTTAGAATTGATGACATCGCTTCAGAAGGTAACGGTATCGGCAGATTGAACGGTGAATTTGTTGTTTTTGTGCCCAAAACAGTACCTGGTGATTATGTTAAGGCCCGAATAAAGAAAACAAAGAAAAACTACTCCGAAGCATTACTAGTGGAACTGCTCGAAGAATCGCCTTTTAGGGTAAAACCGGAATGCAGGTACTTTGGCACTTGCAACGGCTGCAAAATGCAGAATATCGAATACCAAAAACAGCTTGAGATCAAGACCGTTATTGTCAAAAATGCAATGGAAAGGATAGGCGGATTCCCGGATATTGAAGTTCCATTAGCATTGGGATCTGATAGTATTTACTTTTACCGCAACAAGCTTGAATATTCGTTTTCCGGTGACAGATGGCTTACGGAAGATGATATGAAAAGTGAAAATGCTGACAGGTCTTTTGCTTTGGGCTATCACATCCCGGGGTTTATTGAAAAAATCCTTGATATCAATGAATGTCATCTTCAATCTGAAGTATCGAATAATATTCTAAATTTAACAAGAGACTTCTTCAAGTCCCGCAACACATCAATTTATACAACAAAAACACATTCCGGGTTTCTTAGATTCCTTATCATCAGGCAGTCGGCAGCAACCGGCGGCGTGCTTGTGAACCTGCTGACTTATGAGCATGATGAAACCCTTATGAAGGAATATGCCGGATTTGTTTTGCGGCAAATACCGCAAGTTACGACATTTGTAAACTCAATAACAAACCGAAAGGCACAGGTAGCATATGCAGATGATTCTTATGTAATGTACGGAAATGGCTATATAGAAGAAATGCTCGGCAAGTACAGATTCAAAATAACGCCTAATTCTTTTTTCCAAACTAATACACTGCAATGCAGGAGATTATTCGATAAGGTGGCAGAGTTTGGGAACTTCAATAATTCAGAGAGCGTGCTTGACCTGTATTGCGGAACAGGTGCGATCTCGATCTACATTTCCGGATTAGTCGGGAAAGTAAAGGGCGTTGAACTGAGCAATGAATCGATTGAAATGGCTAAGGAGAATGCCAAACTAAATTCAGTAACTAATTGTGAATTTGAATCAATGGATGTAAAGGATTATCTGGAATCAATGGCTGTTGAAGGCAAAGGACTATATGATTCTTTTGTACTCGACCCTCCCAGAAGCGGAATTCACCCTAAAGCTGCGGATTATATCCTGCAACTAGAACCTAAAAAAGTGATATATGTATCGTGCAATCCCGGAACACAGGCAAGGGACCTGAAGTTGTTATCCGCGAAATATGATATTTCAAAAATCCAGCCGATTGATATGTTCCCTCATACTTTCCACATAGAAAATATTGTGAGGCTGGATCTAAGGTGACCGGATTTTAGCAGTTTTTAAGAAGCGGAACAGAATTTCTTTTTGCAAGTTTGCATCAAACAATTAAATGAATATGACTGACAATACAGAGATAAAAACTCTCATCAAAACCTTCGAAATGGCAAGAAATCTCTCCAAATTTTACATATCAAAAATTAACGGAATCGACTTGAAAAAGAGATACGAAATCGGGGGAGTTAAGCTGAACAGTGCTTACTGGTTAATGGCTCATTTGGTCTGGACAGAGCACTTCCTTATCATTGAAGGTGTTGGCGGAGAGAGTCTGGGTATTGAATGGTTAAACGATTTCGGCTTCGGCTCTACCGGAGAAGATGTACCGAATGGCCCCGCAATTGGAGAAGTACTGAAGACACTCGATGAGGTTCACGCAAAGGCAATAGAGATATTGAACTCGATGACAGATGAAATGCTGGATAGTGATAACTACATTGAAGCGACTTTCGGAGGCTCAAAAAGCAAGCGCACAGTCATAATGCATGCCATCAGGCACGAGCCCATGCACATCGGTCAGCTTTCGTGGATTCTCAAAATAAGCGGGACAAAGATGAGATAATCATACTAAATCCAAATAATATTCACCCCTGAATATTTTTGAATATTCCCCGAATTTCTTTTCAAGCAGCTTTATGAATATCTCGTGATCGAAAAGCGAATAATTACGGATGACATAATCCAAAGCCCCAAGCGACGCTTTATCTCCGCCGCACATTTTTCTGAGAGGCAGTTTGATAACCTTTGAAGATACTTCATCAAGTTCAATACTCTCATCAACAATAAAGACGGTCTTATCGCTAATCCTTTGATAGATGTCCTGAGCCTTCAGTTCTTTCATGCCGGTTTCAGATACTACAACTACAAAATCCGCTTCACTTACACCTGTGTAATTAATTTCTTCCGGACTGATTATGACTTCGCTCAAGGAAAAACCCGAACCCTGAGTAACCGGATTATCGTTTTTCTGAGTAACTTCAAGCCCGCATCTGAGTGCTGCCTGACAAAGCATTCCTGCAGATGATTGAACGCGCTCCCCTGCACTCCCTGAGATTATGAAACCTACAGGCATCTTCAATTTATGACCCTCAATAGGCTCAATAAATCTTGGAGGTTTCATTTCTTTTAAATGGCTTTGAACGTCCGCTGCATATTTTACGGAAAATTCTCTTCTCTCTACGTCATTTCTCAGTATTCCCAGTTTATGTCCTTCTGCCTCTGCCATTTTCGCAAGCATGCTGCCTTTAAGATCATTCCGCTTTGTTGCGTGCTCAGTACAAAGCTCCAGAATCTCTACAATAGAAAAACCGCTGTGCTGAATTGCCTTTGCCATCAATCCGGATAGATCCTTATCCGAAGCAACAGCTCTGGCAATGAATCCGGCCTTTGACGCTTCTGCTATTCCGCA
Organism: Ignavibacteria bacterium; assembly: GCA_030835025.1. Classification (GTDB taxonomy): domain Bacteria; phylum Bacteroidota; class Ignavibacteria; order Tepidaquicellales; family OLB5; genus OLB5. The sequence goes on from JAUQWS010000082.1 coordinate 23,188, forward strand.
GATATCCAGTGAAGGATTCATATTGCCAAAAGGCGTAGTCTGGGTAATAAAATGCTCCGGCGTAAGAGAAGACTGCTGTCCGCCTGTCATTCCGAACAGAAAATTGTTGGCAACTATCACGGTAAGATCAACATTCATCAATGCAGCATTGACAATGTGCAGCAGACCTATCATTGAGCCCCCGTCACCTATCAGTACGATAGTCTTCAGCCTTTTCTCTGCAAGAACCTTATCAGCTACAGCAATTCCGGTGGCAAAACCGGTTGATCTGCCGTGAGTAGTATGAACCGTATGTACTTTATCGAACAAAGCATCAGTCAGTCCGATACAGCCAATATCAGTAACAAGGCATACATCCTTTGGATCAAGTTTCAGTTCTCCCAAAGCTTCGTTCAGCTTTTTCAAAATGTTTGAGTGACCGCAGCCCTTGCAAAACGGCATTACTGCGCCGCTTGTCATATATGTGCAATTTTCCTGAACCTGCATTTTAAACTATCCTTTCTGCAATTTCCATCGTTGTTATCATCGATCCGATCTTATTTACCCCGACAACTTCTTTTCCTGCAAATAGAGGTTCAATCAGCTTCCTGTATTGTCCGCTTATATTCTCCTCTGCAACAACTATTCTCGTGCAGTTATCACAACTCAAAATTATCTCTCTTTCCGGTATCGGGAACATACTGTAGATAATGAGTGATGATACTTTCCTGCCGCCTTCCCTTGCAAGCTTAACAGCATCCTTCAATGTTCTTGCAGTAATGCCAAAACTAATAACAAGAGTATCCGCCCCATCCTGAAGTTCCTTTTTCACCTCTACCATTTCATCCTTATGAGCGAGTATCTTTTCTTCAAGATGAAGCAAAGTGGCTATCGTCTCCTTATCGTTCTTCTTCAGATAACCCATTGCATTGTGGGCAGAACCTGTTGCTGTAACTTTCACTTCTCCGCCTACATTTGCAAACTTTGTGATCATATCGGGTGAATCAAACCCGTACATCTTCCATTTCTTAATATCAGCATCACTGTTCCTGATATTTTTCCTTTCGGCAGAGCTTAGTTCATACAATCCCGCATAATTCACGCTTTCTGTTGTCATGCCGATCTCTTTATCGGTTAGCAGTACTACGGGAGTTCTGTATTTTTCGGACCAGTCAAATGCTTTGAGAGTAAGCTCAAAACATTCTTTTGCATTCGTGGGGTAAAGGACTGGAATAGTATAACCTCCGCTTGTGGCAAATTCAGTTATCATTATATCACCCTGCCCGCCTTGAGTTGCTCCTCCGGTACTTGGACCGAGCCTTTGCACAACTGCGATAACCACCGGCGTTTCTGTTATGAGTGCGTATTGAAGTGTTTCTATCATAAGTGCCCAGCCTGGACCCGAAGTAGCTGTCATCGCCTTAAAACCGCGCATTGAAGCTCCAACACAATACGTCAGCGCCGAGATCTCATCCGGTGAGCTGATAGCGATGCCTCCGTTCAGCGGAAGCATATCGATCATTCCTTTATAAATACCTGAAGCAGGCGTAATAGGGTATCCCGCAAAGAATTTGCATCCTGCCTGAATCGCACCTTCTGCTGTCATTTGATTTCCGCTGCGAAGGGCAACTTTCTTTCTTAAGCTCTGCATAATCACTCCTTTCAAGAATCAACTGTACACAAAGCAATACAAAATTAAGCAATACTCAAAAAATAAAGAATGATTTATCTTTTGTTTTGATGTTTGGGATAATAATCATAAAAAAATATGACAAGGGTACGTCGGGTATTCTACGATTCAACTGCGGGAAAGTACATCTTTCACCTTTGCCAGGGCGTCCTCTACTTTATCTTTAGGAGCGTTACTATCCCAGCTTATTTCGTATTCACCTTCTTTTGCAGTGATAATTGCATCAACATAGAAGGAGAGAAAAAGTATCTTCTTTTCAGCTCTCACTTTGTATCCATCCGGGGTCTCTTCAATTACTGCGTCATTCTCAGATATCTTTGTTGAAAATTCACTTTTGAGATCGCGAAGAGTTTTCAGAAGCTCTGTTTTGGATTTACCTGCTTTGGGTATGACTATTTTTTCCATGTTAGTTTGGGTTTGATTACCAAGAATTCAAAAAGACCCTTTCAAGTTCCGGTATAAACAAACAGGCCAGACAATCCTGTCTGACCTGCCGGGACTTAATCAGTTTTTTTGATTCTAAAGATCAATTATACACATACTATGCAACAGCAGGTGTCTTTTCACCTTCTTTTACGCGGCGGTTTTCAATATCTTTCCAGTAGTGGCAGGCAACAGTGTGCATCAGGCTCGTTCCGCTCACTTGTTCAAGCGGCGGTTCAACATTCCAGCATTTGCTGTCCTGCGTGTATAGCTTGCTATCAACATAATTGCAGCGAGTACAAAAATGGCATCCAACCGGATAATCAGTGGCGGCAGGAACATTACCTTCGATAGTTGCAAGCCTGCTGTGGCCCTTATTAAGCTTCGGGATTGAATTCAGCAGCCCCAAAGTATATGGATGCTTTGGATTATAGAATATTTCTTCGGAATCAGAGTACTCAGCTACTTTTGAAGCATACATCACAGCAACACGTTTTGATACTTCCGCAATTACACCAAGATCGTGAGTTATCATTATCATTCCCATTCCCAGCTCGTCCTGCAGCTTTCTGACAAGCTCTAGTATCTGTGCCTGAACAGTAACATCAAGCGCAGTTGTTGGTTCATCTGCAATAAGTATTTCGGGATTGCAGGATAGTGCCATTGCGATCATCACTCTTTGCCTCAAACCACCGGATAGCTGGTGCGGATAGTCCAGGTACCTTTGCTCAGGCGCAGGCACTCCGACCAGCCTAAGCATATCTATTGATCTTAATTTCGCTTCTTCCTTGGAAACTTTCTGATGCAGCATAACTGCTTCATCAATCTGGTCGCCGCAGGTAAAAACCGGATTCAGGGATGTCATCGGCTCCTGAAATATCATTGCAATATCATTTCCCCTGATCTCCTGCATCTGCTTCTCATCACATTTAGTAAGGTCCTGACCTTTGAAAAGAATTTCACCTCCTACAATTTTTCCGGGGGGATCGGGTATTAGTCTCATTACAGAAAGCGCAGATACACTTTTTCCGCATCCGGACTCTCCAACCAACCCAAGGGTTTCGCCCTTATCAAGGTCAAATGTCACATCATCAACTGCCTTTGCAATTCCGTCGTCTGTATAAAAATAGGTTTTAAGGTTCTTTACTTCCAGTAGCTTTTGCATGTCTTTTCAGAATTTTATTATCGGCAAATAAGCTAAAAATAAACCATAAAATAAAGGGATTTACGAACTTCCCAAAAACTGGCTGATCTCTTTTGTAAACTTTTCCTGCATTTGTTCAGCTTCAGCGGCGGTCTTAGCCTCGGCGATTATCCTCATTATCGGTTCAGTATTACTTTTCCTGAAATTTATCCATCCGTTCTCAAAATCTATTCTTAGCCCGTCGTCTGAGCTCTGAACGGAATCATAGTATCTTCCGCTGATGAACCTGAATATGGAGTCTGCGTCATAGTTCTTAAGTTCGATCCTTGTTTTATTTATGTGATACTCGGGAAGCTGTTTTTTGAAATCTGAAAGCTTTCCGCCATACTCTGCAAGTGCGCTGAGAATGATCGCTATTCCAACAAGCGAATCCCTGCCATAGTGGACTTCCGGAAGAATGACTCCACCGCTTCCTTCTCCTCCGATTACTGCACCTGTCTCTTTCATCTTTACTATCACGTTTACTTCGCCAACCGGCGATTTGACGAGCTTTCCTCCAAGATCTTTAACGATATCGTCAACCGATCGTGACGTAGAGAGGTTTACAACTGCTATGCGCTTGGACTCTTTTGTCTTAGAAAAAACATACTTCACAGCAGCAGTAATAGTATTCTCTTCGCCAAAAGGTTTGCCCTTTTCAGTAATGAGAACAAGACGGTCAGCATCCGGATCCACAACAATTCCCAGATCTGCTTTCCTTTTTATCACTTCTTTGCATACTCGCTTCAGATTCTCCGGGATAGGTTCGGGCAATCTGGTGAAAATTCCGCTGCTCTCGCAA
>JAUQWS010000083.1 GCA_030835025.1 Ignavibacteria bacterium
ATGAGGGGATTAAGCTTGTGGAAACTTATAAAATTACACGGTAATTCAATTGTCAAGAAGATCTGCTAAAATATTCCTTATTCCCATTTGTTTGCTTTTTGCGCAGATTGCATTTGCGCAGGGTGAACTTGACAGTATTGAACTTAACCAGGAGCAGTGGGAAACCGTGCGGGACTTTTACGCAGTTGAAGCAATTAAGCTGCTGGCCAGGCTGGATACACTGAATTACCAGATAGACAGCCTTAAACCGCTCTGGGATATTGCAGTAAGCTATGACTGCGAAGAGGAACTGTATAAGATAGTTGGAGCTACAAAAGAGCAGGTGACTGATTTCAGAAAGAAGTTCGATGAAACAGAAAAGAAAATGAACTCGAAACTTGGGACTCCGGATGAACTTAGAAGCTACTATTTTGATGAAATAAGAAATTCAAATATCAGGTGTCTTCCTGAATTTTCCGGCAGGTATAATTCAATGTTGAATTATATGAACACAATTACATCAAGCATTGATCACACAACAGAGTATCCTTCAGATTCATACAGCGTAGTAAAGGGTGATTGTTTATGGAAGATCTCGCAGGAAAAATACAAAACTCCCTACTTGTGGCCGGCAATTTGGGAAGCAAACAAAATTTCGATCATTAATCCGGATTATTTCCCTGATCCTGAGATGAAAAAACTTTCAGACCCCAACTTTATTTATCCCGGACAGGTACTTAAAGTTCCTGCAATGAAGAAAGAAGATCTGGAAAAAGAATCAAACAGGCTTAAGAACCTGAGAAAGTTCAGAAAAAGATCAAAATAAGTGTATTCACTACTGTACTAATTTTAGTACATTTAATCATTTTATTGCGATTTTCTCTTGTTTTAGACATTTTTGACTGTATAGTTTTTTGGAACAATGCTTGACATTCCCTTGTTTAATTAATATATTTGTTACGTTAATTAACCAAATTTAATAACGCCAATAAAAATACAGGAGGTATTTCAATGGCAAGATTAAGAAGCAAGCTTTATATGCTCTTGATCGCAACAATGTTCACCGGATCAGCTTTCTTAGTTGGTTGCGGCGGCGGTGTTGACGAAGAGCAGATGGAAGCTTTAAATAACCTGAAAGCGGAAGTTGAAAGCTTACGTTCACAGGTTAAGGCTAAAGAAGACGAAAAAGCTTCTTTGCAGAAACAGATCTCAGATAAAGATGCAAAGATCAAAAAATGCGGCGATGACATGGCGAAAACAAAAGCATGTTTAGACGGGATGGGTAAATAAATGAAATTACATAAATTATTCTTAATTTTCTTTATTGCATTAGGCTTAGGTTTAAGCAATGCAAACTTATTTGCTCAGGATGATGACGATGATGACGATGATGATGATGACCAGCAGATGGAAGAGATGGATGAAGAAGAATGGCAGAGACAGATGGACGAGCTCAATGCTGAAAAATCAAACTTACAGTCAAGATTAAGCGCTTTGAACAGCGAAATCGACGGCTTAAAGCAGACTTCAGCTAACAAAGATAAAGAGCTCGAGAAATGCGAATCAGATCTTTATGCACTCGTTGGAACAACCAAGAGCGGCGTAGCTGACTTCAGAAAGAAATTCGAAGAGACAGAAAAGAAGATCAACGGTAAAGTTGGTACACCTGCTGATGCAAGGAAGATGTACTATGACGAGATATCAAAAGATAAAGCTCGTTGCTTACCCGAGTTCGCAGACAGGTATGCTTCTATGACCAAAAAGCTTGCTGATTGGGAAGTAAAACCACCTGAAGCTTGCTATACAGTTGTAAAAGGCGATTGCCTGTGGAAGATCTCCAAAATGAAATTCGGATCACCGTACTACTGGCCGGCAATCTGGGATGCAAACAAGAACGGCGTTGCTAACGCTGATGCTTTGAAACATGCCAGACACAAAAAGGTAACCAATCCTAACTTGATCTACCCGGGTCAGTGCTTGAAGATCCCGACACTCACCGATGCTCAGAAAAAAGAAGCAGAGTTGAAGTCAAAGAAGTACAGAAAAGTAAGAACAACGAAGAAGACTGAAGATGTTAAGAAAGACGAACCGAAGAAAGACGAAAAGAAAGATGTAAAGAAAGACGAAAAGAAGAAATAACAATTCCTTCAGTTCGAAATTCTAATAAGTATTAACTCAAGCCCTTGGACTCCGGTTCAAGGGCTTGTTTATTTCTTAAAACTCAAATTCTCAAAACAAATAATTGGCATTAGCAGAAAAGAACATTACGCTTGACCCATCAGTTGATCTTGTTAACTTCACGGGTTTTAATGATAAGAACCTGGATTCTATCAGGGAAAGGTTTTCTTCCAACATTACTTTCAGGGGCGATACCTTTTATCTCAAAGGCGAAGAAGAAGAACTTTCGCAGATAGAGACAATTGTCAAAGAGCTGGTTTTACTTCAGAAGCGGCAGGGCAAGATAACCGAAGGAGACGTGAACCTGATAATTGAGCTGGTAACAGGCTCTCAGGATGCAGCGCTTGAAAAAAAAGTCGGTATTAAACGTGATGAGCTTGATGACGTCATCCTTGTGGAAAAGAGTGACTTCATTAAGCCCAAAACATTTGGACAGCTTGAGCTTTACAGAAACTCAAAAACCAATGAGATTGTGTTTGCCATCGGACCGGCAGGTACAGGCAAAACATACCTCGCAGTTGCTATTGCCCTTGCAGCGCTTAAAGCTAAAAAAGTGAACCGTATTGTGTTATCCCGTCCTGCAGTTGAAGCAGGTGAAAGCCTGGGTTTTTTGCCCGGCGACCTTTCGGAGAAGGTAAATCCTTACCTGAAGCCGCTGTTTGATGCGCTTGAAGATATGGTTCCGCAGGATAAGCTGAGAACTTACTTTGAAAGAAACATAATAGAGATAATCCCGCTTGCATATATGCGAGGAAGAACCCTTAATAACGGTTTTTTGATACTTGATGAGGCACAAAATGCCACCTCGATGCAGATGAAGATGTTTTTGACAAGGCTTGGAATCAACTCAAGGGCAATTGTGACAGGCGATATCACACAGATCGATTTGCCCACAAAACAAACATCGGGGCTTGTTCAAATACAAAAGATACTGAAGAATGTTGATGGAGTATCATTTGTATATCTTGATAAAAAAGATGTTGTAAGGCACCGCCTTGTGAAAGATATTATCAACGCATATGAAGAATTTTCTGTGAAAAGCAACGGCTCATCAGAAAAAGAGCAGCTTGAGGGAAACAATAATGATGAAGATGGCAAAGAGCCTGGTCAGTAAAAGATGGTGAGTTTTTTTATTGATAAATACACCGAGCTGCGCAAAGGGTATTGAAGCCGCAATTATGGGAAGTGCCGAAACAGTATCCACCATTCCGAATGAATAGTTAAGCTCGTTAGCCCCTTGCGGCATATTCAAAAAGTAGCTTAAGACTCCTGTTACAGCAGTCAGCAATATTGCAGCAGATGAAGTACCTATAGCTTTCCTGAAGGGAAATTTCATAATGTAATGCATTAGAGGTACAAGAAAAACCCCTCCTCCCAGTCCGGAGAAAGCTGCAATTGCACCGCTCAATGCCCCTATTATTCCGCTGATAAGCTTATTCGTCACGGGAATTGTTTCATTTCCGGTATCAGAATCCGGCTTCTTTTTCTCAAAGAGCATTTTGAGTGCCACTATGATAAGCACTACCGAAAATATTCCTTTGAGTGTCTCGCCGGGCATTTTTACGGCTATCATAGAAAAGAAATAAACAGTGACTGAACTCACAAGACCAATAATCAGGGCTGCACTCCACTGAACATTGCCGTGCTTAAAGTGTTTGTAAGATGATGAAATGCTTGTAAAGATTATGGTAAACAGACTTGTAGCAATTGCTATGTGTACAGTGTAGGGAGAGTCGAATCCGGTAAATCCATAAACAGCAAGAAGCGAAGGAACTATGATAATTCCGCCCCCGACGCCAAATAACCCCGAAAGTACACCGGTCGCAGCACCGATCGCGACGAGTATCAATATTAATTCAACCGTCAACTATTTTGATTCCAGCAGGCTGTTATAATATCCTTTGTCTTTAAGAATTCCCAAAGCCGCCTGGACCTGCAGGTCCTCTTTCAAACCTGTTTCAATAACAACCTTGTCCGGTTTATTGTATCTCTTCAATATTTCAAATTCCAGTTTCTGACGTATAACAGGTTTCGAAGCCTCATAATCTTTGAAACGTTCTGCCTTAAGTTCGCCTTCCAGCAGCCCTATATAGCTGTTCACTTTTTCTGAATAATGTCTTTCTTCTGCAACTGTTTTCAAATGCGTAAGTTCCCTTTCCGCGCTGGTATTGAATGCAAATTCGGTGCTGCCGGTAATATAAGTGTAGAACTGGTTCAGAATTTCATCATTCATGACAAAACTCTCCCCGCCGGGATTGTTTTCGGTATATACAGATGCAAACCTGTAATACATATCTTCGTAATTAAGAGCCTCAAGCAGTTCGTTATTCTTCACAACATCAATTATCTTATCGGGAGTAATCCCGCCTTCTGCGTAAACAATCCTTCCGTTCAGGGTCCTGAATTCCTTCTGATTAAAGTAAGGATTTGGTTTAAACACACCGTATTTATTTTCCTTAAAATAATTTTTGGATTGTATCCATCTTCCGCTTGGAGTGTAATACTTCTGGTTCGTGATCTTAAGCTGGTTGCCAAAGCTTAGCGGCTGGAATACCTGCACAAGTCCTTTGCCGAAAGACTTTGTTCCTACAATCACTCCCCTGTCAAGATCCTGAATAGCACCCGCAACAATTTCGCTGGCAGAAGCCGAGTTTTCATCTATAAGTAAGACAAGCGGTATATCTTTGCCTGCAATTGGAGTTTCGTCACTGAAGTATTTCCTTTCGGAATCTAGTTTCCGTCCTTTTGTGGTTAACAGCAAATTCCCCTTTTCTACAAACTTCTCCAGTATTCCAATTGCTGCATCAAGCAAACCGCCGGGGTTCCCTCTTAGATCAAGGATAATTCCCTTAAGCTCGCCTTTAGCCTTGAACTCGGTCAAAGCATCGACTATTTCATTTTCTGCATAGCGGCTGAACCTGTCAAGCTTAATATATCCAATACCGTCTTCTATGGTGCCTTTGTAGCTCACATTCTTAAGCTGTATTTCCTGCCTGGTTAGGGTGAATTCTATTTCTCTCTCGCCGCGTACTACCTTCATCTTCATTGTGGTGCCCGGCTCGCCCCTTGTAAATGACCGGACATCTCCCATTTTCCTGCCGATCATGCTGCTGCCGTCAATTTCAATTATCTTATCGCCTTTTCTCAAGCCCTCTTTTTGGGCAGAATACCCTTCAAGAATTTCCGTTATTACTATCATACTGTCTTTCATTCCCACTGTAATACCAACACCGCCATACTTGCCTGTGGTGATAAGGTCAACTTCATCCTTACGTGATTCATCAAGGAAATTCGTGTACGGGTCAAGCGTACCAAGCATTCCTTCTATTCCCGCTTTCATGAATTTGTCACCGTCAATTTCATCCACATAATCAAGCATTATCTCCTTATACAGCTTTCCGAAGACATCCATGTTTTCGTTGATCTGTGTATAAACATCGTCATCACCGTCTCCGGTGAATGTAATAACGGGTGCTGCAAATAAGCACAATGCGGCTACTAAAAGGACTTTCCTGAAGATTTTTTTTCTGAACATATTATAGATTAAGTTTTTTATTTACAGTTTCGGTGATGCGGCTGTGTATCTGAGGGATCGTTAACAGACCGTTGACTATAACAAACCTTGCAGGGTTATTGGTTGCAATCTCTTTAAATCCGTGATAAACATTGTTAAAGAACTTCAGGTCTTTTCTTTCCATCCTGTCCTTGCTTACTCTTCTGTGTGAGCGGGCAAATGAATCCTCCGGAGAAATATCAATAAATATTGTCATATCGGGAATAAGTCCGCCCGTAGCGATTTCATTCACCTGCAAAACTTCATCAAGCTTCAGGCTGCCGCCATAAGACTGGTACGCTGTTGAAGAATCGTAATACCTGTCGCAGATCACTACACTCCCCTTTTCGAGATAAGGTTTTATTATCTGGCTTACAAGCTGTGAGCGGGATGCAGAAAAAAGCATGAATTCTGTCAGAGGTGTCATTTCCAGGTGCTCTTTGTCAAGGATGATCTCCCTGATCTTCTCAGATATTTTGGTACCGCCGGGTTCACGGAGCAGGATATTATCTACTTTGATCGAATCAAGATATTCCGACAGCAGTTTCGCCTGTGTGGATTTTCCGGAATAATCAAGTCCCTCAAAAGTTATGAACATAGCCTGTAAATTAAACATTTATATAGTTTAATTAAATTGACATTTTATGGTATTATGTATTTATATATTTTGCGGTTCTGAAGTAAGTTCAGGTCAAATATGGATAGATTAGTAAAAGTAGAGTCAATTTCTGATATTCCAAAGAAATTTGCAGGTACTCCGATCGGCAATCTTGTGGAATATCATAACCTAAATAAGGCATTTTCAAATTATTCCCAGGCTCAGCTCCTTATCGGAATGTGCATGGATAACAGGAAACACCTTAATATTCCGGATAATTTTGCATTTATCATACGCTCCGGCGGCGCAAACCTCAGGTACAGCGAGTTCAAAGTGTCATTTGCAATATCTGTAGGGGGAGTGAAACACATAGCCCTAATAGGCCACAACCGGTGCGGAATGGTGAACCTTGCATCAAAGAAGGATCAGTTCATTGATGGACTTGTAACCAATGCCGGTTGGACAAAACAGCAGGCTGAAAAGCAATTTGAAGATTATGCTCCGATGTTCGAAATCGGCAATGAAATTGATTTTATCCTGAGCGAAACCGTAAGATTGAGGAAGGTTTATCCGAAAATAAAAATAGCTCCGATGCTTTACTTAGTTGAAGATAACAGGTTGTACTTCATAAGAGAAGAATAATTTTTATTTCCACGGAAAGAACATTGGCGTTCTTTCTCTGTAGTTCACATATTCCTCTCCTAACCTTTTAACAAGTCCCGGCTCTTCAATATACTTTATCATAAGTGTATCCAGAATAATATAAACCGGAATAAATACTAACAAAGAAAGCAGCGAACCGTAATAAAACCCTGATGCTATCATTACAAAGAAAAGCCCCGTATGCATGGGATTGCGTGTGTATCTGTATGGTCCGCGTGTAATTAACTTTTGCGGGGGATCAACGGGAACAGGTGTTCCTTTTGAAAGAAAAAAGATCAGGCTTGTCCATAACATCAACAAGACTCCCAGGTAAAAAAGCGGAACTGAAATTATGAGATTCAGAGGAGAAGTAATAAAAGGCGTGTTTCCCAATATTTCATCAAGATACAAAGGCACAGCTGCAAACAGATATGTAATAACCGCAAATGAACTTCCAACAAAGAATGCAAGAACTCTTCTTTTCAACACGGCCCCGGTAGCAATACGATGTATCAGCTCAATTGTGCTATTGATAAAAAGCATTCTTAAATATAACCTGCAAAATCTCTTAAATCAATTCAGGACTCCTGTTTTCGCTTTCTCAATTGAAACTCCACCAATTTTAAGGTATTTTTGTAAATTCCCATAATTTTTAACTCTGAAGTGGCTGAAACCCAGACTCCTTTAATGCGCCAGTATTCACAGATCAAGGCTAA
>JAUQWS010000084.1 GCA_030835025.1 Ignavibacteria bacterium
TAATAATGCCGATGCTGTGGTTCACTGTTATGCTTCTTTTACCGTTCTATTTTGTGGATAAGAAAGGATTTGTAAAGTTCTCAATAGGAATAGGTCCTTTTATGATGTTCAAAAGAGCTTCTTATGAGGCAATAGGCGGACATAATTCTGTTAAAAATGCAATTGTAGAAGATGTTTGGCTTGCCAGGCTGACCAAAGAGCACGGCATGAATCTAGTTGCGGCAGATGGCAGCAATATGCTTTCTGTAAGGATGTACCGAAGTTTTAAAGAAATATGGAACGGCTTTTCGAAGAATATCTTCGCAGGATTTGAGTTCTCAACTCCCGCGCTATTTGCTATAAATTTCCTCTACTTATTGCTGTTTTTCCTGCCTTTTTTGTTATTTTTTAAAGAGTTATCTTTGCCATTCTGCTCTTGTTACTTATTGATATTGACGGGTTTACAGGTGTTAATCTTATATATTTGCCGAGTGTTAGTATCGATAAAATGGAAACTCGGTCTTGTTTCAACAGTTCTGCATCCGCTCGGCGCTTTATCTGTTCCGGTAATTGCACTCAACTCCTGGCGATGGATCGCATTTGGCAAGGGTGCAAAGTGGAAGGGCAGAACTTATAATCCAAATAAAAATAAATGAGAATATTTACAATACTTTTTTTAACTTTCCTGATCAGCTTCAATCCCCTTCTTTCTGAAACGGTTAACTTCACAATGTCAGCCGAAGTCGAACGCACTGCTTCGGTCAATCTTGATAAGGGTTTTATTGCCGCATATATAAAGAATCTCGATATTTATCCGAAGTTTTTTCCAAATATAGTTAGTGTTTCGAAACTAAATGAAAAAGACAGCGAATGGCTTTACAGAGTTGAGGCGCCGCTTGCATCTCCCTATAACCTTACCTTTGTTCTGGAAGATAAAAGCACGCAAAACGATACATTGCTCTTCGAATCAAAGGACAAGACCTGGGATTACCTTTACTGCCGCGGAATATTAACACAGGTAAGCGAAAAGAAAACAAAAATCTCATTTGTCTTCAAGATCAGCATGACTCGCGAAAAAGCCAGTGATATACATTTTCTTGCGGGGATACTGGGCGAAAAATTCCTGAGCGAACAGATGAAAGAAAAGCTTGAAGGTGACCTTGAAACTTTTATATCAAAGGCAACAAAAGATATGTACATTGCAAACAGAACCTCAGGCAATTAAGCCTGCAATAACTTCTTCACCTTTAATTCTCAAAATACTTACAGGATTAATGCTTGTTATGTTCCCGGTCGGATTTTATATTATGTTCACCGAAGCAGGCAGAGAATACTTGTGGACAACTACTGTTTTTCTCGGACTTCAGGCGCTGATCATCTTCATTATCCTCTTATTTACCGCAGATAGAATTTCGGTTATAATTACAACGGCAGTGATTTTCCTTGGATCTTATTGCATTGAGTGGTGGGGGGTTAATTCAGGCTTCCCGTTCGGAACTTATGCATATACGGACGTACTGCTGCCACTTATTAACGGAGTGCCCCTGGCAATTACATTTGCGTGGTACGTCGTTGCAGGAAGCTCATTTTTGGCTTCAAGATTTCTGCTTAAGGATTCCGGCATGGCAGCTGTGATAACTATATCCTCGGCTTTTATTCTCGCTAGTGATATACTGCTTGAGCCTTTTGCTTCATTTATGAACGCCTACTGGGTCTGGGATTCTGCGGCAATACCGATGCAGAATTTCCTAAGCTGGCTGGTGCTTGGTGCTGTATTTTCAATTGCACTAAACGGACTTTTGAAATGGAAAGAAGAATCCGCAATTCCAAAGGGTATTAACAGATACCCGTTTATCATAATTGCAGTAAACCTGATAAACTTCTCGGTAATTAATATAGCAGGTGGTTATTATGTACTGACCATTATAGGGTTGTTGATGTTTGTTATTGTTTTTGCTGTTTCCATAAAACCCAAATTGAAGGCATCTTGAAATACGAATACCTGATAGTACTTGCCTTAAGCGTTGCTGCACCGCTTATACTCAGCTTCAGCAAAAAAATGGATTTTTACAAATACCCTGCAAGGCTTATACTATCCATCGGGCTCCCTTTTGTTTTGTTTGTGTTCTGGGATATCATAGTTACTGCACGGGGTCACTGGGCATTCAGTACGGAATACACAATCGGTTTCAGGATTATGAACCTGCCCATAGAGGAGATCTTTTTCTTTATTGTCATTCCATTCTGCGGCATTTTCACCTGGGAATCAGTCAAGTATTTCATGAGAGATAAAAATTGAGTTACGAATATACAATATTAGCTGCAGCTTCAGTTATAATAGCGGCGGGAGCGGACCTTTTTCTTGGTACTAAACTGTTTCGCAGCAAAAAATTCTGGGTTTTCTGGGTCGTGATGTTCGTATTGATTTTTATTGTGAACGGGTACCTCACATGGCGACCGATCGTAACATACGGTGAAAAATACTATTTGGGGATACGGATATTTACAATACCGGTCGAGGACTTCATCTATGGATTCAGCCTGATAACAATGAATATTTTAATTTGGGAATATTTCACAAAGAAGTTCAAACGTAATGCAGAGTAGTTCTTGGTAATAGATAAAGGAAAAGACCCAGCTCTCCCCTCTCCCTTTGGGAGAGGGGCAGGGGGGTGAGGATTATGAAACAGAACATCATAATAATAGGAAGCGGATTCGGCGGACTGGGGGCGGCTATAAGGCTTGCGGCCCGTGGACATAAAGTCGAGATCTTTGAAAGACGCGATAAGCCTGGCGGAAGAGCTTATGTCTATGAAATGAATGGCTTTAAGTTCGATGGCGGTCCCACCGTTATCACAGCACCATTTCTGTTCGATGAGCTTTTTGAGCTGGCAGGCAAAAAGAAGGAAGATTATTTCACACTGAAAGCGCTGGATCCTTTCTACCGTATATTCAACCATAAAGGTGAATATTTCGATTACAATTCAGACACGGATTTTACGCTCAGCCAGATTGAAAAGTTCAGCCCTGCGGATAAAAAAGGTTACCTTGATTTCATCAAGACAACCAGGGCAATATTCCAAAAAGGCTTTGTTGAGCTTGGTGATAAGCCATTCACAAATTTTTCGGATATGGTGAAGATAGTTCCCGACATGATAAAGCTGAAATCACACAAAACGGTTTACAGCTATGTCTCGGGTTTCATAAAGAATGAATTCCTCCGTGAATGTTTTTCATTTCATCCCCTGCTTGTTGGAGGCAATCCCTTTGATACAACATCTATCTACGCGCTGATACATTATCTTGAGCGCGAGTGGGGTATACATTATGCCATGGGCGGAACGGGTACAATTGTAAGCGGGCTTGTGAGACTGTT
>JAUQWS010000011.1 GCA_030835025.1 Ignavibacteria bacterium
TCTTGTCAACATCGTTACAAAACCCGAAGTAGCAGAGCATCTTGCAAAGAATCTCAAAGGTTTTCAGATTGCATACTATTTGAAAGAAGAGTTCAAAGGCGGGAGGCCGCAGGATGCAGATGAAAAAGATATTGTGAAAGTGCAATTACTCTGCTCTCGCGGGATACTTTCTGATATAATAAGCTACGTGAAAGAGCATTATGTTAAGGGGTACGGAGCCGTATGCTATTACGAAGAAGTTAATGTGCCGGTATAAAAATGGGTGAATTAAAAGCAAATGATTCTTGTGAGCTGAAATTCCCCGTGGATTACGTTTACCGCGTATTGGCAGATATTGCCGCTTATCATAAATGGTGGCCGCGTGAGATCAGCTTTGAACTGCAATACCTTGACCCCGGAATAATCGGAACAGTGATTGATGTTCATAACGGAATGTTCGTCCGGTGGAAAGCAAAGGTCAGTGCCTTCAGGACCAATAGGCTGCTTGCAATAGATTATATTGAGGGTGACTGGATAGGAAATACATACTGGAGGTTTGAAGACAGCGCCGGGATTACAAAGCTTTCGCTTGAAATAGATCTTGATATTAACCGCTCATGGCTAAAGATCATATCCGCTTTTTTCAATTTCTCAAAGTTTCATTCCAAACAGATAAAGAGAGTTTTTGCAAATCTTGAAAAATACCTCGCCGAAAACGAAAACACTTATTTGAAGGGTATCAGGATTGCAGAACTGGATCATCTGGTGCTGACGGTTAATGATATTGAAAAGACATGTGATTTTTACCGAAGCGTACTTGGAATGGAAGTGATAACATTTGACGAAGGAAGAAAAGCCCTTAAGTTCGGCGGACGAAAAATAAACCTGCACCAGGCCGGCAGAGAGTATGATCCCATAGCCAAAAATCCGACTGAGGGGAGCGCAGACATCTGTTTTATCACACACTTAAAAGCAGATGATGTTATCAGGGAATTAAAGTCAAAAAACGTGGCAATCGAGCTCGGCCCTATAGAAAGAACAGGTGCCGAAGGAAAGGTCAATTCTGTCTACATTCGTGACCCCGATGGAAACCTGATCGAGCTTGCTTCTTACAGCAAGTGATCTTCATTTTTCAACCTGCAGAGTTCAGAGTTTAATATATAAGAAAAATAAATTATTTCAATTTCAATTTCAATATGCGGAATCTACTTATTTTAATATTGTTCTTCTTTGCTGCAGGTGATCAGTTAATATCACAGGATGCATTGAAGTATATGAAAGCAGGCGACTCGCTTTATTACTTGAAAGAATATGATAAGTCAATAGTCCAATATGAAGAAGCCCTGAAGCTTGATGCAATGAACACCACTACATTGTATAATGCTGCATGCGTTTATTCTCTTTTGAACAATCCGGACAGTGCATTTGCGAAACTTGAAGCTGTTGCATCGCTTGGATATGACAATCTGAAGTGGATGACCTCAGATACAGACCTGGACTCACTCAAAAGCGATAAACGCTGGGCGGCAGTGCTGGAAAAGGTGGGGAATAATCTCAACAGGCGCAAAGATATATCAAATATGAAAATTGTCACTTCCGATATTGATAATTTCTGGGATATGTACGATAAGTACAAAGTATCAGGCAGCATTGATGATATCCAGAAGTATTATTTTGGCAAGCAGAGTCCAGGATTAAAAGCATTGACGCAAATACGGAATGTGAATCCCGCGGTGATGGAGAAAGTATTGAGCTATTTTCCCCGGTACCTGAACTCGATTAGAGCAAACACGCTTAAAGTGAGCAGCGTGCAGGAAAAGCTGAAGAAATATTTCCTGAAGCTGAAAGAAATATATCCGGAGGTAATTTTCCCTGATATATATTTTGTAATGGGCTGCTTTAATACAGGCGGAACGGTTCTGGACAGAATGCTTTTGATCGGCTCGGAAATGCAGTGCGCAGATAAGAAAACCAATAAAACCGAGCTTACTACCTGGCTTAAAGGCAACATAGGTGACTTTAAGAATATTGAGTTCATTGTTATGCATGAATCGATACACACACTGCAGTCTGCACGCGCGGTAAAGCTGCTGGATGCAGTAATTATTGAAGGTTCATGTGATTTTATAGCTTCGCTTGTTACGGGAAAGAAGCTTAGCAATCCCCATTATGTTTATGGCGAAGAGAACGAAGAGATACTTTGGCAGGAGCTGAAAAAAGAGAAAGATGAACTAAGCTATACCAACTGGCTGTACCAGGGAGATAAGTCCAAAGAAAGACCAGCCGATCTGGGTTACTTCATGGGTTACAGGATATGCGAGGCATACTACAATAACTCTGCCGATAAAAAACAGGCTATTAAAGATATAATTGAAGTGAGAGATTTCGATGATTTCCTTCAAAAAAGCGGGTATGAAAAAAAGTTTGAGTAAGGAAAATTAACTTCCGGAATCTTAATTAAACTGCACCCCCTACGCGCCGAAAAACCGGCAAGTGAATCCTTACTTCAGCGGACCATTGGGATCGATTATTGGCGCAAGTTCCTGTTTGGTAAGCGTAATATCTATAGGTCCGGCAACATACGGCGCAATTTCATATGTATTATAAAAGAAAGTCACCCCTCCGTCTTTTTCAACCGTAAAGTTGTAGTTGAATTCTATTTTGTTCTCGAACAAGTCGCCTTTTTCCTGCAGGTTATCGCCCGGCTTAAGCCCCCTTAGTTCCCGGTACTTTGCATCGATCATCTTATTCAACGGTGCTTCAAAACCTTTAACAAAAACATCTTTAAGCGAAACGGTATCACCTGATTCTTTGCTTATATTAAAAAACTCTGCATAACTGTTCGGATGCGCACCGCCCATGTATGAATTGTTGGAAGCTTCGATGCAGATCAGTGACGGAGTTTCATTTGCGGCTCTTATGAAGTATTCAAAATACCAGTACTGATTGTAGCCGGGCTCCTGCTTCCTGAAATCCGAATATGACACAATGAATGAATCCGCCGCTGCCTGTATGCTGCTGTACGTAGTATCGCCAAAGGAAATACCGCTAAGTATTTGCTTCATCAAGAAGGAATTCAGCTTATCCTTTAATCTTCCCTCAACCGCCTCTATATAATTTACTTCAAAGTATGTACAGGTATCCGAGGGACTGCAATTATTGTACCCTTTGAAGAATTTCTTCCCGGTAAATTTCACAGGCCCATCACCCGTTGTGACGGATTTGGTATCAGACATAACTTGTTTCGAGTCCGACGTTGAACCCTGCTTTTTACCGCAGGAAAACAAGAAAGCAGAAATCAATAATATTATTAATGTAGTTTTCATTTTTTGGTATCAGATATTAATGCAAATATAGCAACAGTAATCCAAATGCACAGTGATAAATCTTCAATACAGCGGTTAATCTTTTTGGATCTATTACAAAGATATGCAGAGGTCAAACCGGATATTTGCCGTCAGATTTTAGTTCCGCGTATGCCGCAGAACAAACCCAGAGGGACCGAGCACCTGCATTACGCAGGACCTTAGCACACTCCAGAATAGTAGCGCCGGTTGTGATAACATCATCAACTATGATGATATTCTTTCCTGCAAGTGCTGCAGCGCGTTTCTGATCAACAGTGAACGCGTCCATAACATTCTCTCTGCGTTCCTGTTTGTTAAGCTTTGTTTGAGTTGGAGTAAACCTTGTACGGATGACGGCATCGTTTAATACTTCAGAGCCGGTTATGCCGGAAACGCCGCGCGCAATATATTCACTTTGGTTGTAAGTGCGGTCGCGGAATTTTGCTTTGTGAAGCGGGACAGGTATGACATGATGAAAATTCATTTCGTTCAGTGCAGCAATTCTTTTG
>JAUQWS010000085.1 GCA_030835025.1 Ignavibacteria bacterium
GGATCGTTATCAAGATCAACCATATTTCCTGCTTCCCTGGCTGCCTGGGTGCCGGAGTTCATTGCAACGCCAACATCGGCCTGTGCAAGCGCGGGGGCATCGTTAGTACCATCGCCCATCATTGCAACAAGCTTGCCTTCGTTCTGTTCATGCCTGATATACTGCATCTTATCTTCGGGTTTTGCTTCGGCTATAAAGTCATCAACTCCCGCTTTGCCAGCAATGAACTTTGCCGTGAGAGGATTATCACCTGTCACCATTACAGTTTTAACACCCATTTTGCGCAGCCTCTCGAACCTATCGCTTATACCGGTTTTGATAATATCTTCAAGCTGTATAACTCCTGCAGCCTTGCCGTTTACTGCTACTGCAAGCGGGGTGCCGCCATTGGAGGCAATTTCGGTTACAATTTCCTGCATTTTTACAGGCATTGAGTTCCCGTTTGATTGTACAAGAGTGCGAATAGTGTCTATTGAACCTTTGCGCACAGATAACCCGCTTTTTGTATCAATACCGCTCATTCTTGTTTGCGCAGTGAACTTAATGAAATTCTCATTCCTATATCCGGATAGATCAACATCAACTCCGTTATTCTTTGCAAGCTCAATTATCGATTTGCCTTCCGGGGTTTCATCTGCTGCAGAGCTTAGCACACAGTATTTGATAAACTCACTGTCAGGCATTCCGTAGACATTGAAAAAATTTGTTGCTTTCCTGTTCCCGATCGTAATAGTGCCAGTTTTATCAAGAAGCAATGTATCGATATCACCGGCCGTTTCAACCGCTTTGCCTGATTTTGCAATGATATTAGCTCTAAGAGCTCTGTCCATTCCGGCAATACCTATGGCAGAAAGCAGGCCGCCGATTGTAGTAGGTATCAGGCAGACAAATAGTGAGACAAGCGAAGCGATGGCAATCGGGGTATTGGAGTACCTGCCGAAAGGTTCAAGAGCTACGGTAACTATTAAGAACATCAGCGTAAATCCCGCAAGAAGAATTGACAGCGCGATTTCATTCGGTGTTTTTTGCCTTTTAGCACCTTCAACAAGAGCTATCATTTTATCAAGGAATGACTCACCCTTTTCTGTAGTTACCTTGATCTTGATCTTATCGGTAAGCACTTTTGTACCGCCCGTTACTCCTGAACGGTCTCCTCCGGCTTCTCTGATAACAGGTGCGGATTCACCCGTAATTGCTGATTCATCAATAGTTGCAATTCCTTCTATTATTTCGCCGTCTGTTGCAATTATCTCGCCTTCGGTAACTAAGAAGACATCGCCTTTCTTGAGCTCAGAAGACATAACTTTCTTGATTTCACCGTTTGTCAGCAGCAGATTTGCCGGTGTTTCATGCCTGGTTTTCCTCAGAGTTTCAGCCTGTGCCTTTCCCCTTGCTTCTGCAAGTGCTTCTGCGAAGTTTGCAAAAAGCACAGTAAGCAGCAGTATTACGGCAATAGAAAAATTGTATGCAAAGCTGCCCTGAAGTGCATCGGGATCAACCAAAAGCATGATGCTTACTGCAAACATTATTACTGTGCCGATCTCAACAGCAAACATCACCGGGTTCTTTATGAGTACCCTTGGATCAAGCTTTACAAATGAATGCTTCAGAGCATCTGTTACCAGTTCCTTTTGAAATAACTTAGAAATTCTTGGATGCTTCGTCATTTTAGGTTCCTATTTAATAACAATTGTCAAATATTCAGCAATGGGACCGATAACAAGCGCAGGAAGAAATAAAAGCGCAGTCATTATCACTATTACCGAAAGCAGCATAACTCCAAACATGCCTGAATCTATCTTTAGCGTTCCTGAAGATTCCGGGATGAATTTCTTTTGTGACATAAACCCCGCGATCATTACGGGACCGATTATAGGTAAATACCTTGCAAGCAGCATTACAACTCCGGCAGCGATATTCCAAAAAGGGGTATTATCTCCCAAACCCTCAAACCCTGAGCCGTTATTGGCGGATGCCGATGTAAATTCATACAGCATCTCCGAAAATCCGTGGTAACCGGGATTGTTCAGCCATTTCAGCGTTTCTTCCGGATCCGGTGTAATTGCCCATACATGCGAAGAAAGTGCTGTACCTGCAAGTATCAAAAGCGGATGAAGAAGTGATACAAGTATTGCTATTTTTATCTCATGCGCCTCGATTTTCTTTCCGAACATTTCGGGTGTTCTGCCGACCATTAATCCCGAAATAAATACTGCGATTATCATGTAAATGAACATATTCAGAAAACCGACCCCAACTCCCCCGTAGAATGCATTAACCTGCATTGCAACCATAGGCATCATACCCGAAAGAGCGGTAAAGCTATCGTGCATCGAATTAACAGAACCGTTTGATGTTGCAGTTGTTGTGATGCACCACATTGCAGAGAGTATTGAACCAAACCTGACCTCTTTTCCTTCCATACTCCCTTGCGGCTGGGTTACACCCATTTGTGTTATGAGCGGATTTCCGTTTTGCTCCATAACCATTGTTGGGATGACCAGGGCAAGATATCCGGCTGTCATAACACCCATTATCATCCAAGCAAGCTTTTTTCTGTTGAGATAGAAACCAAGCGCGAACACCATTGCTATCGGGATAAGGAAAATAGCAATATTTTCTGCTGCGTTGGTTATACCATTCGGGTTTTCAAACGGATGAGTTGAGTTAGGTCCGAAGAATCCTCCGCCGTTTGTACCAAGCTGTTTTATTGCTAACATTGCTGCAACGGGTCCCCTTGCCACATTAACAGTATCACCCTGCAGTGTAACAATTGTTTCTGCACCCTTAAACGTCATTGGAGTACCGTTAAGAAGCAGTACAACTGCAAGAACAATTGAAAGCGGAAGAAGTATTCTTGTGCATGATCTTACAAGCAGGTAATAGAAGTTGCCGAGATTCCTGGCAGACTTATTTGCAAGTCCCTTAAACAGCAGGGCAAGGGCGGCAATACCTGTTCCCGCAGAAACGAACTGCAAAAACACCAGTGCCAAAAGCTGGGTGAAGTATGAAGCACCGGACTCACCCGAATAGTGCTGAAGATTAGTATTTGTAATAAAGCTTACAGCAGTATTGAATGCCTGAGTGGGCTCCATAGAAAGGATGCTGTCAGGGTTCCAGAACGGATGTGACGATTGTGTAAGCAGAACTATCATTATCCACACAAACCATACAAGGTTTATTGTAAGGAGTGCCTTCATATTCTGTTTCCAGTCCATTTCGGCATTGGGATTGATTCCGCTTAATTTGAAAACAAAGTTTTCTAAAGTTTTCAGGAAATCGAGAAAGGTCTTTTCGCTTTTGAACACCTTAACCGCATAATTCCCGAGCGGAATTGCAGTGACAACAGTAACAGCAAAAATCAGTGCAGACGTTAATATTCCGTTTGGCATGTCAGAATTTCTCCGCCTTTATAAGTGAGTAAATCAGATAGACAAACAACAACAGACTGATTATAAAAAGCACAGTCATAATACCTTATCCCCTCTTTCTGTTAGAATGAAAAGAATCCAGAAGATCAGAAATCCGGATAAGAACATTAACACAATTAATATAAATTCCATTTTGGTCTTTCCCTGATTAGTTCAACAAAAGGATGTACAAAGAGTATGCCAAAATAATGGCAAATTATGCTGTTTTTTACTAAGATTTATTTTGGGGGTATTTCAAAATGAAAGGGTTATTTCAAAATGAAGCGGTTATTCTACACCGTATTCTTTAAGTTTTCTATAAAGAGTAACGGTTCCGATACCGAGAGATTTAGCAGTCCGCGTTTTGTTGCCGTTATGCTCTGCAAGTACTTTAAGTATATGTTTCTTTTCAACGCTTTCCAGTGACGATTCCGGATCTGCAGGCATTTGGTTCTGATACTCTTCTGAAAGGAGGTCAACTGTTAACTGAGCTGAGGACGCAAGGATTACAGAGCGTTCAATAATATTCTTCAATTCCCTGATGTTTCCGGGGAAGCTGAGGGTTTTGAGCTTATCCATATATTCTTCTGTTATTACATCAATTTTTCTGGAAAGCTTTTTGGTGTATTCCTCAACGAAGTATCTTATAAGAAGTTCAAGATCGTCTATTCTCTCTTTGAGCGATGGCAAATAAATAGTGAATGTATTAAGCCTGTAGAAGAGATCTTCCCTGAAATTTCCTTCATTTATAGCCTCTTTGAGATCCATATTCGTGGCGGCAATAATGCGAATATCAAGCTCATGTTCCCTGGGATCACCCAGCCTGAAAAATGTTTTTTCTTCAATTGTCCTGAGAAGCTTTACCTGTGTCTGCAGAGACATATCCCCAACCTCATCCAGAAATATTGTGCCGCCGTTTGCTTCCCCAAACAGCCCGGACTTATCTCCGATTGCTCCGGTGAATGCTCCTTTCTTATAGCCGAAGAATTCTGATTCCTGGAGATCTTTCGGTATGGCGCTGCAGTTAACTGCAACAAATTTCCTGTTCTTCCTTGCACTTGAATTATGAATTGCCTGTGCAAACAGTTCTTTGCCAGTACCGGTCTCCCCCAGCAGTAAAACCGTAGTATTGGTCGGCGCGACCTTCTTTGCAAATTCTATTGCTTCGGATATCTTTTTTGATTTACCAATTATTCTGCTGAACGCATATTTATTCTCAACCCTGTTCCGCAGGTTGATAAGCTCTGTGTTGAGAACAGCCTTGTCATAAGCCCGGCGCACTGTCAGCGGGACTTTTTCATCATCATCACCTTTAACAAGATAATCAAACGCTCCAAGCTTCATTGATTCAACACCGTCCTTGATCTGCCCGAAAGCTGTCAATAGTATAATTTCGATGTTAGGATACAGTGAACGTACTTTTTTTGTGAACTCAAGGCCACTCATTCCAGGAAGTTTCATATCTGTCAAAACAAGCACTATACTCCCTGTCGAAAGCATTTCCATTCCTTCTTCTGCATCAACCGCAGTAATTACACAAAATCCCTCAAGGGTCAGTATCCTCTCAAGCAGTGCTCTTATCTGCGGTTCATCATCTATAACAAGAATTTTGTATTCGGACATGTACAAATATAATCTATACAAATCCGAATATATAAGGCAAGTAGTTGTACATTACCTGTTTAAAACCCGACTTTTCTATCTACTCGGACCATTGATTTCTATTATTTCTCTGATTTTAAGCTTAAAATAAGCTGATAGTTGAAAAAGCGCTTGTATAGACTTACTATTTGTATTATTTTTAGTATATCCTTCAGTCCATCATCTCGTTAATCATGATTTCATCAATCAAAAATCATACTATCATGAAAATAATAATAAGTCTCATCATAATCATTTTCCTGGTGAGCACTGATCCGCTGAATTCTCAGATACAGCAGACAAGCGGCCCGATTGGCGGAGACGTATTGTGTTTGTTGAACTCAGGGAATAATCTGTTTGCGGGAACGCAGGCAGGGGGTCTTTTTCTCACTACCAACAGCGGAGATAGCTGGGTAAGTGTTTCTGGCGGAATCCAGGAACAGGAGATCAATTCCATAACTGCGATTGAGAATTTCATATTTGTGAATACACCGCTGAAGGTTTACAGGAGTTCAAACAGCGGCAGTTCATGGGAGAGCCTTAACAACCTGGCGGCTGCCCCAAAATGCGTAGTTAGCAACGGAAATTACCTCTATGCAGCTTCTGGCAATGATATATTCGCCAGCAAAAATCTGGGTTTGACCTGGGTTTTGTATGAAGATTCGATTGCACTGAATACAGGAGATATAAAAACGATAGGCTTTTTGGGCAACACACTTTTCGCAGGACACAATGAGGTGCATTTTACAACTGACGGAGGAAATGTCTGGAACTGGGCTCCAATTGCGGGATACGGAACTCATTTTAATTTTATTTATCAGCTTCCGAATTCGGTTATCGCTTGTGCTGATATGGGTCTTTTCAGAAGCACAGACCCAGCCAACTCATGGCTGCGCTCAACAATTTATATAAATGATTTTCTTTCGTTCACGCACATTAACCAATATTTATTTGCCGGGCACTCTTTAGGGGGCATTCTATTTTCCACAAATGACGGAACTACGTGGACTATTCCAGCAGGTTTCCGTGTACCCGGAGAGCCGATTCATGCCTTGACTTATAACCAGGATTACATATTTGTGGGCGCAGAATTCAGAGTGTGGAGAATTCCACGCTCAGTATTAAGCTTAAACCAACTAAGCAGCTCTATTCCTCAGAGATTTGAATTATATCAAAACTATCCTAATCCGTTCAATCCGCAGACAACTATAAGACTTGATATTACAGAAGCATCTGAAGTGAACCTGCTGTTGTATAATTCACTCGGCGAATTGGTTAAAGATCTTTACGGCGGAAAACTTGAAGCTGGTACATTTGAGTACAAAGTGAACGCTGAAGACCTCTCCTCAGGGATCTATTTTTACAGACTTGTAAGCGGCAAATATTCGGATATTAAGAAAATGATCTTAATTAAATAGTGATCAATAGTTTCGAGCTTAATTAATCCCCGCCTAAAAATGGGGGATTTTTTATTTTACTCATCTTCGCAAATAAACAGCGCATTAGGCTCACCCAAAAGTTTGAACAATGAGGTAAATCCTACATCTGCAATTATGTACTCCTCGCTCTGAGAAGAATATTCTTCTACGACCTTATTGATATCAAGTTTTTCAAGTTCACTCTTGTTTTGATACCTTATGTAAAGCCTTAAGTTGAATTCCTTATCAATAAAATCAGCATCTTTTGAAAAATCAGGAAAGTGCCCGTTAATTCTTTTCTTAAGCTTCCTGTATCCGTACTTATAATCATAGGTAATTGCAGAAATATCCGAAAGAACTGCACTGCCGGTGGGATGTGAACCTGCGCCTTTTCCGGAAAAGAACTGCCTGTCGGAATATACTCCTTCAACTTCAATGCAGTTGAATTCATAGTCAGTGGTCCCGAGCGATTCAGTTCTGCTTACAAATTTGGGGAGTACTTTGACAATATATTCTTCTCCGCTTCTTTCAATGCCTGCTATGAGTCTTATCCTCTTATTCCGCTGCCTTGCGTATTCAATATCAAATTCTGAAATATTCTGAATTCCAAGATTCAGGATATCCGAAGGTCTAAGTATCAGTCCGAAGGCGTGCGCAGTGAGTATACAAAGCTTGTATTTTGAATCTGTTCCGCTGACATCAAGATAAGGGTCACTTTCTGCAAAGCCGCTCAATTGTGCCTGCTTCAATGCATCTGCATAGCTCAGATTATCGAGCTCCATTTTTGTTAATACATAATTACTCGAACCGTTCAGAATCCCCCTGATACTTCTCAACAATTCATTATCATAATACTCTTCAAGTGTTCTGATGATCGGTATGCTTCCGCCGCAGGCAGCTTCGTAAAGGAAAGAGGTGCGTTTTTCCAATAACAGCCTGAAAAAATGCTCGAAGTTCTCAGCTATCATTTTCTTATTGGCTGATACAACACTCCTACCTTTTCTCAATGAACCCGTTACCAGCGCTTGTGCGGCATCTGCATCATCGATCAGCTCAACAATGAGGTCATGCTTTTTTTCACTGAGTATATCATCTTGTTCAAAAGTGAAATTGCTTTGATGAATACTCCGTGTTTTATTCCTGTCTTTCACACATATCTTCCCGATTTCTGCTTTAAGGCTCTGAGAATGGTTCAACACATCATATAGTCCCTGCCCTACGCATCCGAAACCGAACAGACCGATGTTGAGCTTGCGGTTGTTACACTCCCCTGCCTTCGCTGTGGTTCCGGCAGAGAGGCCTTCCTGTGCAGAATTTTTCTGCTCTTGACTGAGTTTTTGAGTTGATCTGCCCATTTAAGCAATCACCTCTTTCAATTCTGCTGCTGCAGTCTTTTCCAGTTTTTCAAATGCCTGTTTCAGGTCGTTAATGAGGTCTTCAGCATTTTCAATTCCGCATGATAAGCGAATTAATGAATCACTTATTCCTGAAGCCTTTCTGATCTCTGCGGGAATGGACTTATGTGTCATTTGCGCAGGCTGACATATCAGGCTTTTTACTCCGCCAAGGCTTTCGGCCAGTTTGAACAGCCTGGTTAAAGAAGTGAGCTTCTCTGCAGTTTCAAGCGAATCATTTTTGAGTGAGAATGAAACTACCCCCCCAAATCCGCCATTTTGCTGATTTCGCGCAATATCATGGTTTTTGTGCGATACCAAACCCGGGTAATGTACTTCAGCAATTTCATCAACCGATTGTAAATATTTTGCAACCTTCAACGCATTTTCAGAATGCTTATTGACACGAAGCGACAATGTTTCAATGCCCCTGATGGTGAGCCATGAATCAAATGGTGCAAGTATTGCACCAGAGGAATTCTGTATGAACTTGACTTTCTCAGCAAGCTCATTAGAATTTACAACAACGAGCCCTGCAATGACATCGGAGTGTCCTGCCAGGTATTTAGTCGCACTGTGAATAACTATATCTGCCCCAAGCTCAATGGGTCTTTGCAATGCAGGTGATGCGAAAGTATTATCCACAATAAGCAGTGAACCGTTTGCATGGGCAATTTCAGCTATTTTCCTGATATCAGAAATTTTCAGAGTGGGATTGGTGGGAGATTCGACCCAGACAAATTTTGTTTTTGGTGAGATATCATCAACTACATTCACAACATCGGTTGTATCGGTAAATTTTATTTTGATGCCAAAACGGCTATAGATCTGAGTAAAGATGCGGAAAGTTCCGCCATAAATATCATCAACTGCAAGGACTTCATCTCCGGAAGAGAGCAGTTTTATCACAGCATCAATTGCAGCAAGACCGGATGCAAATGCAAATCCGTTAGTACCTCCTTCCAGCTTTGCGATCAGGTCTTCAAGGACTTTGCGGGTAGGGTTATTCGTTCTTGAGTAGTCGAATCCTTTATGGTTTCCGTGGGATTCCTGTTCAAACGTTGAGGTCTGATAGATTGGTGTTGAAATTGCACCTGTCAGCGGATCGGAAGGTACTGAGTGTATTGATTGTGTTTCGAAATGCATGATTAGTTTCTCCTTTTGGCAAAATATATCTGCCGGTTTTTATTTATTGTTTATCTAGGAGAAGCTTACAGACAGGCAGTAATGAATAGATTGTGACCGGTACAAAATAAAAAACCTCTCAACAGGAAGTTAAAGAGGCGATGTGAAAAACCTTTTATACCTGTTTATCTGTCTCTGATCTTTCAGAGAAGGATTTAGCACCTTCGCGTTTTTTCCGGGTTTTTGTTCGGTCAACGCGGGTTGCTAAGACTATCATTGGGCCTGATCCCTAAGTCTTTCTTGATAAACTCCCCAAAACGGGGATTTGTGAATTAAAAGAACTGATGCAAAGATAGTTAACCGCAGAATAAATGTCAAATGTTACGAAACATTATTTCAAGATTCTCTCGAATTCACTTTAGGTAATTCTGGACATAAACTTTTCAGAATCAAACCGGACTATAAAGAGTTGTTCATAGTCTATCGCTTTGTGATATAGATGAAGAATCATTTCATATACCCTTGGCTCAAGGTTGTGTTGCTTTGTCAGGTATATTATCAGTTCTTTCATATCTTTTACAGAATCATTGCATGTTTCATCTATAAATTTCGTTATGACAAGTACTTTCTAGAGTGACCTTATTGGTGAGGGTGAAATAAAGAACTCTGTTCTCTTTCCGCTATTAATGTTGAGATAATCGACCTTTGACAAGTACTTTCCAAATGAACAACTGCTCTCTATTAAAACCTTTTTTAGAATTGAGTCTGTTTCAGAATTGTATCCAACCATCGAATTAGAGTCCACCATAACATCTATTTCTCAGTTGCAGCGCTGAAGTTATATAATACTAAAATAACAGCATTTTAATTATTTAACAAAGTCGTTCATTCGAAAACACACAAACCCGGCTGCAATCAGGAGCAAATTCTGTTTCATAACAATCATATTTCTAAATGACTTGCAAAATTTCTACCGTAAATGTAGTAGCTACTAGGGGAATCTGTTACCATTGGAATCCCTGACATTTGGATTATTGAACTGAAATATTTAGGGAACTTATCTCAAATTTGTCACTGAAACAGCAAAAAAAGTCTTGAAACCTACCGTAAATAGGGTAAAAAATGGTGCATAACTAACCACGTCACCTATATTTAAGTTCCCATCACTTAAGTTTGTACATACCAAAAAATTAAGAGTTAAGAGAAAAAACTATAAAATTCATTAATAATCTATTTCCTACAAAAATGAAAAAATTATTGCTACCATTTCTGCTATTAATCCTTGTTTTCAGCATCCAGTCACAATGGGTCAGCAACTTCGGGGGGTTAACCCAGGGTGATGTGAATTTCACGAATGCGAAAGGTAATGCTGTCACAAGTGATTCTTATGGTAACAGTTATGTTACCGGAAAATCATACGAG
This sequence comes from Ignavibacteria bacterium, assembly GCA_030835025.1. Taxonomy (GTDB): domain Bacteria; phylum Bacteroidota; class Ignavibacteria; order Tepidaquicellales; family OLB5; genus OLB5. Next base: position 10,411 of record JAUQWS010000085.1, read on the forward strand.
GGTTCTAATTTCGACGATATTATCACAATCAAATACAATCCGGGCGGAGATACTGCGTGGGCAAGGACCTTTAACGGTGATGCCAGCGGAAACGACGAAGGCTTGGGAGTATGTGTTGATGCCGACGGCAACGTTTTTGTAGTTGGTACATCGGTGAACCTGGGAAGAGGTAATGATGTTTGCATACTTAAGTATGATGCATCAGGTACACTTCTGTGGAGCAAACCATATTACAGCAGTGAGCTAGATAAAACGGACAAAGGTCTAGCAATAACAATTGACGCTGCGCAGTTCATATACGTCACAGGTTTCTCAACAGCAAGTGACGGCACACAGGACGTGCTGTTACTGAAATATGATGAAGCCGGCGTTCTTGTTTGGAGCAGAATAGCTGACGGGACTTCGAGCCTTTCAAGCAGCGGACAAGCAATCGCAGTTAACTCTAATGGAGAGATTTATATAGCAGGATTTTTGTATGTCCAGGGACAGAATACAAACATAATCGCACAGAAATATGATTCAGAAGGCAACTTGCTTTGGACAAGGGATATTAACGGAGGAGGCAATTACGAAGATAAGGCATGGGGTATTGTAGTAGATGATGAAGGCGATGCTTACATTACCGGATTTGTTTATGAAGCAGTTGGAAACAGAGATTGCTATACTGCAAAACTTTCTTCTCAAGACGGGGCCACAATTTGGTCAAAGACGTACAATGGCGGCGGCAATTCCTCTGATAAAGCATGGGGAATAGTAGTAGATACAGACGGTTCTGTATTTATTGCAGGCGAAGCCAGAGATGAATACTGGAATCTTAATTATGTAACAATCAAGTACGATCCAAACGGTAATGAAGTTTGGGTAAGAACATATAACGGAACAGGTGACTACAATGACATGGCCACTGCTATCGGAATTGTAATATCACCAAACAATGAAAAGTGCGTAGTAGTAACCGGAAAAAGCTGGGGCACAAATTACAACTATGATTATGCAACAGTAAGGTACCTTGAAAGCACAGGCTACCAGTTGCTAGTTAACAGGTACAGTATGAACGGCATCAGCAATGATGTTGCAAAGGATATCGCAGTAACTGTTGAGAATGTTGTCCTGATAACCGGCTACAGCCAGCTGATAATGGAGGCAATGAACGAAGAGTCTTATATCTCTACTATGGCAATGGGCTGGGGAGAGTCAAGCGAGCTTGCATCAACGCAAAACAGCAATCCCAATAAATTTATTCTTCACCAGAATTACCCTAATCCTTTCAATCCTTCGACAAATATTAAATTCGAGATCTCGGCTCCATCGGATGTGAAGCTGGTTATTTATGATATGGTTGGCAAAGTTGCAGCGGTTCTTGTCAATCAGCATCTGGAAGCAGGTGTACACAGTATAACGTTTACAAATCTAAATTTATCCTCAGGCGTTTATTTTTACGAGCTTAGGGCAGGTAACTTCCGGGACGTAAAGAAAATGTCTTTGATAAAGTAACCTAATTAACTGGAACGGTAAATTTAGATAACTCTAAGAAAATGGAAATCATAAATAAACTAACCAACAACCGAATCAGCCTCGAAGAGGTTGACCTGCTTAACAAACAGGCAGATGATGCGAGGAAGAGCGATAACAGCCTTTCTCTGGCTCTGAGCAAAGAGGCCATAAGTGCTGCACAGTTATTGGGTTATACTAAGGGTTTAGCAAAGGCTTATTTGAATGCCGGTATATCCTGCAGATTATCCTCGAACTTTGAAGCCGCAATTGAATACTACGAAGAAGCTCTGAAGCTGAACCGCAGTATTGAAGATAAGCAAAACGAATCAAGAACACTGAATGCCATAGCAAACGTATATTACAACCTGAGTAATTACAAAAAGGCAATAGAGTTCTATGATGAAAGTATATTCGTTTTGCAGATAATTGGTGATCTGAAATTTGAAGCTGCTGTTCTGACGAACAGAGGGCTTTCATATCAGCAGTTCGGCGATCTAAGGGCAGCACTGAACAATTATCTGGAAAGCCTGAGCATCTACAGAAGCTTAAGCCTTCCGGTTCATTATGCCCTCTATAATAACCTGGGCATTGTTTATCTTGAAACAGGTAGTTACAACGAATCACTGAAGTATTTTGTTGAGGCACTTAAGAAGACTCATGCCGAAAAGAACATCATTGATGAAAGCTACACGCTTGCTAACCTGGGCAGAACATACATATACATGGAAGACTATGCCAATGCGATTACTTATCTAACCGAAGCATTGATAATAATGAAGAAGTTCGGTGATAAACAGGCTGAAACACAGGTATTCAGCAATCTTGGCAAAGCTTACATGAAAATGAGATGCTACCCCGAGGCTGTTAAATATTTCAACAGGGCTTTGAAGTATTACAAAGAGATCAGCGATACCAGTTCAGTTTCGCACACATTATGCGAATTGGGTGAACTGTATTTCGAGATCAACGACTTCAAGACCAGCAAAGAATATTTCATAGATGGTTTAGGGCTATCCAGACAGATTGATGATATTGTTAATGAAGTAAGGACAAACACCGGTTTGGCAAAACTCTATGTCAAGTTCCAGGATGGAGAAAAAGCATCAGGCTATCTTGTGAAGGCCGAAGAACTTGCCAAATCAAGGAATGCATACAAGGAATTGAGCAAGATCTCAAAGATCTACAGCGATTATTACAGCAGCTCAGGAAAGAGAAACGAAGCCAGGGAATCACTGGAGAAGCATTATGAATATCTCAAGAAGATAATCAATCTTGAAGAAGAGAACAAAATTAACGCGATCATGCTTGGGCATCTTTCGATAAATGATAACACGAAGGATCTTATGACAAACTATCTTAACGAGAAGAAGTTTGAATTGACCGGTTCAAATGTGCATTAATTCTCCAAGTAGAGGTTATCCGAGAAGTTCATAAAACTGAACCAGAAATGAAAAAACTAATACTGATCATACTGCTCTGCTTCTCAAATGGCTTATATTCGCAATGGCAGTCAACATATAGCGGTCACAGCATTGGAGATCTTGACATTTCCAATGCTTGTGGTCTGGCAAATGCAGTAGATAAATCTGATAATGCCATTGTCACGGGTTTTGTAGAAAATCCGGGATTTGGGAATGATATAGTGCTTATCTATTACAAATCCAATGGTGATACTCTTTGGACCAGGACTTATAACGGAACAGGAAATTCTGAAGATAAGGCATTCGGGATTGTTGTGGATACTGACGGCTCGATCTATATTACCGGTATGGCAACAATGGAAGGAAGGGCATCTGAGCTGATCCTGCTTAAATACAGCAAAAGCGGAACGTTACTGTGGATGCGGAGTTTCGGCGAAACAAAGGCTGAACTTGATGATATGGGGAAAGTGCTGCTTATAGATAAATCGGGGAACATTTGCGTAACTGGCTTCAGCACAGGCAAAGACGAAAAACGCAACATCCTCCTGCTCTCGTTCACTCCCGCCGGCCAGCTGAACTACAGCCGTACTGAAGATGGTGAAGAGGACCTTGACAGCGAGGGTTTCGGGATTGCAGTTGACGCGATGGATAATGTGTATGTAACCGGTTACACAACAACTCTAAGCGGACTCCGTGATATTATCACCTTGAAATACAAATCCAGCGGAACACAATTGTGGGGAAAGACAATGAATGGCCCCGGCAGCGGAAATGACCAGGGTAATGGCGTGGCAGTTGATGGAGAAGGGAATGTATATGTCGCTGGCTTTGTAACCAATCCGGGTGATACAAGCAGCACAGACGCAATAACCATAAAGTACTACAGTGGTGGAAGGCTTGACTGGACAGATAAATATAATGGCAACGAGGTCAATTCGACTGATAAAGCATGGGGAATAGTTGTTGATGATGAAGATATGATCTTCGTGACGGGCCAGACTGAGTACATCGGGAGAAAACTCGACTTTTTGACGATAAAATACGGTTCTACCGGAGCAAGATTCTGGGCGAAAACTGCTGACGGTCCGGTACATGGTGACGACTTTGCAGTATCCATAGCAACTATGACAAACAACAAAATTGTTGTAGCTGGTTCAAGCTTTGGTACAAGCAATACTTTCGATTTTGCGACAGTTACCTATAACAGCAATAACGGTTCAAGTCCCGGCTCTACCAGAAGTTACAGGACACCCAACGTTTATGATGATTATGCTATGGATGTTGCAGCTGCGAAGAACAATAAGATCTACGTTACAGGCTTCAGCGAAGAAACAGAGATGGGCTCATGTGTGCTCTACACAGTTTCCATTTCAGGAGAAGGAAAAGACGAGATCACAAGAAACGAGACCGCGCTGAAATTTGAATTGAGCCAGAATTACCCCAATCCTTTTAACCCGTCAACTGCGATAAGGTTTGTAGTTCCTGAAGCATCTAATGTAGAACTGATTGTATACGACATGCTTGGCAAAGTTGTTGATATACTGGTGAACAAAGAGATGGAAGCAGGCAGCTATAATGTAAGTTTCACAAACTCAAATCTGTCATCAGGCATATATTTCTATGAGTTGAAAGCAGGTAATTTCCGTGATGTAAAAAAGATGACGCTGGTAAAATAGGACCAATAAGTTATAAAAAGAAATAAGTTTGTTTTAAATATGTTTTGTTTTCGTTTTTTCTCCCCCCAAGAAGGCAGCCGGAAGCTGCCTTTTTGATTACCGGAAGATCAGTTACTTTTCCCACCACTTCTCGTCATCGGGCGGAATTGGAAGAACTTCACCGATTCTGCCATCCGTAACAGTAACCTGAAAACCTGCTTCAACAATATGTTTTTTGCTAACATATTCAGACTCTTTTTTTACCTGCGGCGTTAATTCTTTCACTCTGGCAGTCAGCTCTTCCATGGTTATTTTCCCGTTCTGATACTCAAGCTGAAGCTTTGTAATCTCTTGTGCTATATCTGTATCATATTTCTTAGGGATGATCTCAACGGACCCTTCATAGACTTTGAGGATATCTTCTTTGTCACCGGTTTCAAGGCTGTATTGCGTTCCCAGGTTTATGTATTTGGCGCTTGGCGTTTCGATATACTGTAAATTCCAATCGGTGCTTTCCCAAAAATATTTTCCTTTTTTAATTTCCCACTTAAAATTGTTTTTATCACACGAGGGGACTTTTAAGTTATCAATCCCGGTAGCTGTTAATATCAAATGATGCCTGACATCTGTAAGCTCCATCTGAATTATTGCACCTTCTTCCAATTCAATAAGGTCATCTTCATACAGCACCATTTCCTCCTTTAAGCTGCCGCGAATTTGTCTTGTCACAAATTCAGCCCCCTCTTTCTTTTTAAATCCGCATGCATATTCATATTTTACCAGCGTGTCCTTGGTTCCCTTGACCGTTCCCCATATATGTTTAACTTTCCAGCAGCTCTTTTCCGGGGCTGTATCGAAAACATCATCTGCCCCGTCAAATAAAAGCGAATCATGAAATCTGCTGAAACTGCCAGCCTGAGCGTTCAGAATGCAGGAAGCAAATAATAATACGAGCGTCATAATTATTGATTTCATTGCATTGATCATTTGATTAATAAAATTCTTTTGCAGCACTGAATATGGCTAATTTCTTGGTGTTAATCTTCCCGTAATATGTTCATTTTCAATTGTATAATACTGCACATGGTTTCTGATCCGGAACTGTAGTCCTGTCGTCGGGAAACCAATACCCTGTGTACCGCCAACATCATATGGTTCACCAATCGGAGGCACGCAATGAAATTTAGGTGTAAGTACAGGCAAATGAGAAAAGGCAATTTGGATCGTATCACCATGGACTGACGAGCTGAAAATTTCCAAACCCCTGATATTAATGATACCTTTTCCATCAGGGACCCAAGTTATGGAACCCTGTCCATTCGGATAGGTTCCGCTTGAAGGTACCACATTGGCTTCCCTGTTTACGGTATCAGATATACTGAGCGATGGCGGGAAAGTGCTTTGATTAACCGTTAGAACCATATCTGCTCCATCGTAATAAGTGCAATGATACTCGATTATTCCCCACCAGAAATCCGGCCAATTCATATCAACTTTCAGATCATACTGGACAATTGCCGGTAAGATCTTCACGGGTGATTGCAGCAAATATGTTTCTATTACCCTGCCGCGGTAATTGAAACCCGTGTTGACAAGCGCGCCCGCCAGCACAATATCAGGAGAGGGAACCTGGGCAGGAGCCTTAAAAGTCGCAGACTGTCCCTGTCTGTTAATAATCGTTCCAATTGTGGGGTCACCGTTTTGGACTCCATTAACCCACCATGAGCCAATGGGTCTTGGCAGGTGACGTAATTCTCCGTCGGAATCCGGCAAAGCCTCATAAGATACAAACAGTCCGACGGTGTTATTTACGGCTACAGATGAAGAACGCGGCTCGAGGTGTGCTATATCAAAAAAGGATATATCTCCGCCACCGGTTAAATTATCGCCCGGGTATCCGAACTGAGTTAATTCAACCGATATTACCATGTTTACTGTATCATTACTGATGCTATTAAAGTAATGCCAGCGTCCTGCTGCGTCCTGCTGCGCTATTCCCATTAAGATTTCATGTGTTGAAGCAAGAACTTCTTCGCTATAATGAAATTTAACAGTTACCGGCTGGCCGAACTGCTGACCTTCGGGAGAAAGTTTGAAAGCATCACCATAACTGTTAAAACAGAAATTCTCAATTGATTGTACAGTAATTTCGGTACTTGAGCTTAACGCACCCGGAGGGACGATCAGCTCAAAAGAACTGTCAGCAGAAGTAATACTTCCTCCGGAAGCACCGATGGTCAAGGTAACTGGCGGACCATTTGGCGTGCCGATCTGAGTAGCGTTTGATCCCCCTGTGTTCTGATTGTTATTTGTTACGGGTGCATCCTCGCCGCACGATTGGAAAATACAAATCATGGTTATGCAGCTGATCACAAAAGATAAAAAAAATTTTGTTTTCATTTCAATTTGAAGTTTTATGAATATATATTTATTTGTTGTTTATTTTACCAGAACCATTTTCAAAGTCTTTGAAAACCTCTGAGATCCTTCAAACATTATGCGGTAGAAATATATTCCGGATGCCAGGTTTGAACCATCGAACGAAGCGGTATAATACCCTGCTTCCTTTGTTTCATCAATAATTTTAAGGACTTCCCTGCCAAGTATATCATAGATTCTTATTGCAACTCTGCCGTCAAAAGGTATTTCAAAATCTATCTTACTATTCGGATTAGAAGGATTCGGATAGTTCTGGCTTAAGCTGAATATTGCAGGCCTTGCAACACTAACATCACTTTCGAGTTGGAAGTATTCAAACCCGCCGTTGAAATCAACCTGTTTTAACCTGTATTTATAAGTGCCTGTTTGCAGCTTTTTATCTTCAAAGTAATAGTCTTTGGGTTCCGATGTAGTCCCATGCCCGCTCACAAAACCGGCTTCTTTCCAATGGTTATCCTTTATATTCATTCTTTCGATCCCGAAGCCTGAATTATTAAGTTCTGCCTCTGTTCGCCACGAAACCAGAACATTGTTTCTATTAACTGATGCATTAAAAGATGAAAGCGTAACAGGCAATGGACCCGTGCAGATGGTCCCGCCTCCTGAGAATGAGCCATTAATGTTAATGGTTGTTGCACAAACGTCAGCACCTGTCTGAATTTCAATGGAAGTCCCTGCATCATATGTTAATGTGCTGTAGATAGGCTGCCCATTTGCTGGTCTATGTATCAGTACCCAAAGTATGATTATCAAAATGTATGTTCTCATTTCTCACCTGCCAGTTTTATATTAGCAGAATTGTCCTTTTGTATTAGCGTTTCTTCCAGCTTTGTCAAACGCTCTTCAACTCTCATTAGTATTTCGACCTGAGCTCTGAGTTCATCATTTTCAGCTTTCAGTTCCTGTATAGCTTTTACCATTATAGGCAGCAGATTTCCCGGGGTTGCTTCCCATTTTTCAGGGTTATCTTTTAGAACCAGGTTAAGCCACTCACCCCCTGCTTCTGATTGTGCTTCATCAAGCTCTTGAGCAACGAATCCTGCAGTGGGTGTTTCCTGCATTCTGCTTCCGTTTGAAATATTTTTATCATACCATTCCCGTTTATCCCAGTTAAACTGCCGCGGTTTGAGCTTAGATATGAAGTCAAGTCCGAGAGAAAGATCTTTGATATTCTTCTTATCCCTTGCATCAGAGAGACTGGTAATTGTGGTTACGTTGCAGCGCAGAGACGTGACAAATCCATTGCCTAAGGTTATTTGGTCTCCTGCAGTTGGACTGGACGGATTTGCGTCAATTCCTATTAATGTTAGATTCCAGCCTGACGTCACGGTAGAACCGGCATTGTAACCCAAAGCAGTGTTGTAATTACCAATGCTATTTAGCAATGAATGGTGGCCAACAGCGGTATTCTGCCAGCCTGATGTATTGTTCCTTAAAGCATCAAACCCAAAGGCAGAGTTGTGCCAGCCCGTCGAGTTATTATACAGCGAATACATTCCAAAAGAAGAATTTTCAGTGCCCGATGTATTCCAGCTAAGTGAATTCAAACCGAACGCTGAGTTATTGTTTCCAATTGTATTTTTGACGAGGGAGTTTACACCGAAAGCTGAATTTGATTCCCCGCTAGTGTTCTCCCACAACGAATATGAGCCAAAAGCTGAATTCCCGTCTCCTATGGCGTTGTTCTTAAGAGATTCAAACCCAAATGCCGAGTTCTCAAGTCCTATTGAGTTCGAATAGAGTGAATTATATCCAAAAGCAGAATTATTAGATCCGGAACCGTTATTATAAAGCGAATTACTTCCGTATGCAGAGTTATTATTTCCAAAATTGTTTGAATACATTGAGTAAGAACCAAATGAAGAATTATTGGAGCCTTGAAAATTTGAAGTAAGTGAAAAGTAACCAAATGCTGAGTTATTGACACCGTCAAATATTGCACCCATCGTTCCGCTGCCGATACTTGTATTACGAGCAGCATTATTCAGCGCAAAGTTTCCGGAGTTAATCCCTATGAACAAATTCCCCTTGTCTCCTCCGGGACCCTGAAAATTATGTATGAATCTTTGACCCCCTTTAAAGATGAATCCGGTCATCTGAGCACCAGTATTTGATAGCATTAGATTCCGGTTTATTGACAACGAGCCATCTGTTTGATTAAGGCTTAAATATGTCGTTGACTGATCCTTGATTGAGAAAGTGCCGTTCGTACCAAGTGTATTTGTAATATTTTGAGCTGAAACTTTGCTAAGCAGCAATACGCTGAGTGTCAGAATAATGAACATTTTATTCATTTTGCCTCCGTAAAATTTGCAGAATTGCCTGAGTTTTTGACTGATTGATTGTTAAGCGCCTTTTCCAGTTGGGTTATTCTTTCCTTCAATAATTCGTTTTCATTGCTTAGTTCCTGTATTGCTTTTATCATCGGAGCAAACAGGTCATTGTAGCGCAGCTCGTAATTTCCCTCATCTGTCACAGTAATCATTGCGGAATAGGTTGCATTTTCTTCTTTTAGTACTTCTTCAACTTCCTGCGCTATTAAACCGTATTCTGTTTTTTTCTTTTCATCATTAATTCTTGTATATGATACAGGATTAAGCTTTGAAATGAATCCCAGACCGAGATTTGAAGTCATTATATTTTCTTTCAATCTCCTATCACTCGTGATTGTCCATGCCACCTGGAGACCGGCATAGGTTATTTGTTCATTCCCGATCCTGATCTGGTTGCTTGATGTACCGCTTGGCACCTGGGCATTAAAACCAATACAGGTATTATTACTTCCGGAAATTATAAAATAGCCTGAATTCAAACCTAATGCCGAATTAAAATTACCAGTGGAGTTGGAGTAAAGTGACTGAATCCCGAATGCTGAATTTGATGAACCGGTAGTGTTGGAAGAGAGTGACTGAGAACCGTATGATGAATTGTATGTACCGGTTGTGTTGGAAGATAGTGATTGTGAGCCAAAGGCCGAATTAAGGTTACCGGTGGTGTTAGAGTTAAGTGTCTGATACCCGAATGCCGAATTAAGATTACCTGTTGTATTATAGGAAAGAGCAATATTTCCGAATGACGAATTATATGAACCAGTCGTGTTGGAGGAGAGTGAATTAAAACCTAGGGCTGAATTTTCACTCCCTGTGGTATTGAAAACTAATGTTTGAGAACCAACAGCTATATTTCTAAAACCAGAAGTGCTGGAAAATAATGACTGAAAACCAATTGCGGTATTATCATTTCCTGCCGTGATTGAATACAGAGATCGGGAACCTACTGCTGTGTTAAAATTAATATTTTCCGTAATAAATATATTCCCAAACATTGATTCTGTGCCTATTGCTGTATTATCGTGGCCGGTCTTGTTAGAGAGGAACGAACCACTGCCCAAAGCTGTGTTCCGATACCCTGAAGTATTCAGCACCATTGATGCATTGCCAATAGCACTGTTGTAATTTCCGGTAGTCAAATTTGTTAAAGCTGAGCTGCCAACAGCAGTGTTCTCAGTCCCGAGTAATGTAAAATTACCTGTTCCAATTCCTAAGAATGTATTGTAGCTTCCATAATTGTGTATGAACCTATCGGTGCCTTTGTAAATAACACCAACATTAGAACCGGTTGTGTTGGCAAGTGTCATGCTGGTATTCAATGATAAATACCCTGTGGACTGGTTTAAGGATAAATACGTTGTTGAACCATCTTTAATACTGAACTGCCCGCTTACGCCAAGAGTGTTGGTGATGTTTTGGGCTCTTACTCCACCGAATAAAAACATGGTGAAAATCAAGATGAATGTACATTTTCTCATTCCAAGCTCCGTTTACTATTTTATTAATATCATTTTTTTGATTTCGGTGAAAGAACCTGCTTTAAGTCTGTAAAAATATGTACCACTTGAAAGCCTGTTTCCGTCGAGTTCAACCTCGTATTTCCCCGCCTGCAATTGCTGGTCAACAAGCATTGCGACCTGCCTGCCGAGTAAATCGTAAACGGCAAGTTTAACATTCTGTAATGATTGTGGAATATCAAACTTGATCTTCGTTACGGGGTTGAACGGATTGGGGTAATTCTGTTCGAGTCTGAATTCAATTGGGATTTCACCATTTGAAGTAATACCTGTAACATTATGGGTTGTATCAAATGATGTATTTGAATAAGCAGTGTATCCGACTGAATTGTATGTTCTCACCCTGTAATGATATACTGTATTCTGCAACAGCCCCATATCAGAATAAGCTGTAATGTTTGCGTTTACTGAATCCCGCAGAAGCCAGTTTCCCCCGGCATTGGTACTTCTTTCAATCAAATAACGCACTTCATTATTTGAGTTATCGCTCCAGTTGAGGTTAATCTGATTATTAGTAACACCAATTGCTGTTAAACCCGAGGGTGCATTTGGAGCCTGAACATACTTTACAGTTGCGTAATCAGTCATTGTCCCGAATCCTGCGCTGTAACCGGTCACATATACATTTCCGGAGTTATCAATCGACATGAAGAAAGTCTGATCATATCCCGCTGCCGGTCCGTCATACCTTTTTGTCCATACAGTATCACCATTTACAGGGTCATATTTTACTGTTGCATAATCAGTGGAACCACCGGAACTTGCACCGGTAACATAAAGATAGCCGTAAGGATCACAAATGATATGATAAGCCGAATGATATCCCGAAGGCATACCATTATTATATCTTACTGCCCACTGATATGTCCCTGAGTTGTTCAGTTTCACAGTAAGGTAATCACCGGAATTTGTGCTCGTGCTGCCGGAACCAGTAATGTAAATGTTTCCGGAATTATCAAGAGCAAGTGAGTTTGCATATTCATTGAATACACCGGGTGAAGAATACCTTGATACCCATTGCTGTGCGCCGTTGGATGCGTATTTCAATGCAGCATAGTCGATTCCTGTTCCGCTTCCGGTGCTGTATCCCGCTACATAAACATTTCCTGAATTATCCACTGCCAGCGAGCTGGAGTAATCATCTCCGTTACCAGGTGCATTATAGCGCTGTACCCAGTCAACAAGTCCTAGTGGGGTGTATTTTATAGTTGCGTAATCGTTATTGTTTCCGTTATGGCTTGAGCCGGTTATTAGTATATTTCCCTGCTGGTCCAGTTTGATCATAGCTGCTGCATCAGGTACACTTGTGTTACCGTAGCGCAAAGCCCATTGCTGAATTCCTGAATTGTTGTATTTAATGGTGACATAATCAAGGTCAGTCCCGCCGTTTCTGGCTCCTCCTGTAACATAAACGTTTCCGGAAGCATCCACCGCAACTTCAGGCTGAGAGGAGCCGCCATAAACGTCACCAAATCTCGCAAACCACTGCTGCACACCAATTGAATTGTATTTGATAGTGTAGAAGTCGGGACTCCCTGAAGCCGAAGGACTGATACCTGTAACATATATGTTGCCCGATGCATCAGTTGCAAGTCCGGTTGCGTAGTCATTTGAAAACCCAAGAGGCCCGTTATAATAAGCAATCCACTGGACAGACCCCGAGGAATTATATTTAACAGTTGCGTATTGGTAGTCATTCGTTGAAACTGCAGTATTCCCAGTCACGATTATGTTACCGGAGTTATCAACACAGACTTTTCTTGCAAAGTCCTGTGCATTTGCCGGGCCGTTGAACCTTGCTGCCCATTGTTCCAACACTTGCGATAAAGCGGTTAGTGTGATCAGGTTGATTAAGATGAAGCATTTTAATGTTTTCATATTATGTTACTCCTTTTGGGGCTATTTGCCGTTAAGTTTTCTTGTGTAATATCTCAGCGCCCGGCTGATAACGGCATCCTGGCTGCAATTCAATGACTCCTGAAGCGCTTTGATCTTTCTGTGCGTAGATAACCTTAGCCTGTAGCCTTTAGATATTTTGCTTTTGCCTGCACCGTTTACATTTATCAAACTCATTTGGTCTCCTTTTAATGCGTGCACTTGTTGTGCACATTCTCAAAAAAGTGATACAAACATAAGTCATCAATACCCCTGAGGTCAAAGAAATTTTTCCTCAATTCTACCGAAAATATTAAGGTAAAATTCGCAAGAATGTTGATTTTTGTTAAATTTTTTATGATTTTGTTCAAAATTACTACTGAAAAATGAAAGCATCAAAATCTATAGAATTGCTGAAGACTTTCTCACCGGAAGAAATGAAACTGTTTGAAAAATTCATTTCTTCACCATTTCACAATTCTGTTAAAAAGTATGCTGACTTGTTTGATATTCTTAAGAAGTTCCATCCTGAATATGATAGTAAGGTTATGACAAAAGAGTATATATACAAAGGGCTGTATGGTGAAAAGCCGTTTAGACAACAGACATTGTGGAACCTGATGTCAGGGTTTGAAAAGCTCATTGAAGAATACTTTATCCAGATCCAGTTAAAGGACTCAATTGAAAGAGAAATATTCCTGACAAGTCAATTTCTAAAGAGAAAACTAAGCAGGTCTTATTCCAGGCAATCAGAGAGAATGAATTCATTTTTCGAGAAACATAAGATCGGAAGGGATTTTTTTAATTACAAAGCAGTCTCTGAAAATATCCTGCTGGATTACAGTTTTATGGAAGATAAACAGCATCTCCTAACCGAGAACATCAAGCTTAAAGGAGAGTACCTGGTTCTTAAGTTCATTCTGGATATTTGCGATGTTGTAAATGACCTCGAAGTAAATTATGACATGTATAATTCTGAATACAGGACAAGCTTGCCGTTTATTTTTATCAGCGAATTGAGATTAAAGGAAATTGTACAAAAAGCAGTGCAAAATAATCTAGAATATTCTTTTGTATTGGAGATCTGTTATAATTGGCTCATGATGATTTTGGAACCGGAGAACGAGATTCACTTTGATAATTTCAGAAAAGTTTATGACGCGAATGAAGAGAAATTGAGCAGATTTGAAAAATATTACTTAAATACTGCAATGATAGGATATTGCACCAGAATGAACCGGAAGGGGGTCAAGAATTACAGGAGGACAATATTTGATATTGATAATTACAGGCTTAAAGAAGGAGTTATATTTTATCATGAGGAACAAATACCCAAAAACATTTACAAACAGATAGTAATTAATGGCGTAATGCTAAAAGAGTACAAATGGGTTGAGAATTTCATGGAGATTTATACAAAAAAATTAAAGCCGGAATTCCAAAAATCAATGTACAATTTATGTTCATCATTTTTGCACTTTGAACTCAATAATTACGAGCTTGTTCTAAAATGCCTTAGCAAGATAGATAATCTGGATATAAGGGATAAAACACTTGCAAAAATAAATATCGCCAAAACGTATTACGAATTGAAGGATATTGAGGCACTTTTACACCATATCGATTCTTCAAAGCATTTCTTAAACAATAATGAATCCGTTAATGCAGAGAGGAAATTTTATTACAGTAATTTCTTTAATACCCTGCATCACCTTGTACAGATAATAGAGAACAGAGATAATACCGGGTTACAAATTCTTAAACAAAAACTGTTGCAGGATGATTATGTCCCCTCAAAAAAATGGCTTCTTAATAAAATTGGTGAATTTGAAATGAGCCGATCATCTTAATAAGATCATTTTCTTTGTATCTGTAAAATTAATCGAGCTAAGCCGGTAGTAATAAACTCCGCTTGGAAGAGAGGAAGCAACAAATGAAATTTCATAATCCCCAGCGTTCAAATCATCCTTCACCGGGACAGCAACTTCTCGGCCCGTAATATCGTAAACTGTCAGTTTGGTAAAGCCGCTCTCGGGTAGCGAGAATCTTATCCTTGTGGA
>JAUQWS010000086.1 GCA_030835025.1 Ignavibacteria bacterium
TTCCGGCATTATCCAAAAAAGTACTGCGAACCTGGTCAACAGAATTGCCGAAGCCGTTATATAAAGCAGTCCACAAAACACTGCCCTGGGGGTTATACTTTATCGCAACAATATCTGTACTTGAACCGGTGGATGCCGTTGAACCATAAACGTAAACATTTGAGGAGTTATCAAGCCTGAGTGAATTGGCAATATCATACCTGTTATCGGAGCCATTATATCTCCGAACCCATTCCGTAGTTACCTGAGAGTAAACAAACACCGGAACAAAAACCGATAGAAACAAAAATGATTTCAAATACTTTAAAAAAAGTTCACGCAAATTAAATATTGTTATTCTATTTTAAAATGGCATTCCATAATTGTCCGCCGCAAATCTAAGCAGGTTAAAACCAGCGGTTTAAGCACTTTGAGGATTTCTCATCGTGTGTTCTTCTAACTAAAACAGTTATTCGTCATAGCTGTTAACCAAATAATAATTTCAGATTTTACTATGTTATTTTAAGTTTCCTCTTCGTATTTTATGAATTGTTCATCGAGCAGCCCAGGCGAAGAGAACCAAAAGGAGAATGCCCGAAATGTCAAATACTGTTAAGACTCTCATTTTCTTGCTGTTTTTATCTCCGTTACTTAATTCCCAGTTCATTAAGCAATCTAACCCAAAATTCAATAATAATTTTGTAAATGACCGTTGTGCATCTAACATAACCGGCGATAATATCGCGGGCTATTTGCCCTCTAAAACTCCGCTTACGGGTCAATATCTAAGGATCCTGATAATTTATGTCAAATTCCCCGACGATGACTTAACCGGAGATATGATGAACGGCGCTGCAGTATGGTGGAACAATACATGGGATAAACCGCGGAATCCGTATACTTCTGATAACAAATTTATTGATTCAGCCGAACAAAGCAGTGCAATTCCGTTTATGGATAGATACAGGGAGTACACAATTTCAGATTACTTCTGTGAGATGTCGCGCGGTGAGTTTGATGTAATTGGAGATGAATACTCGGTCACATTGCCTTTAAGCTCTGACTTGTACAGAGAGCTTGGTTACAGCTGTGCGGAACTGAACGCCGAAGCTTTGCGAATTGCAGACTCTGTTTACAATATTGATTTTTCATTGTATAATAACTGGACACAGGAAGCATTCCAGTGGATATGGACGCCAGGTGGGGGTGACAAGACTGCCGATATGATAGTGATGGATTACCGAAGAGCTCCCGGTTACCCCGATGAGGAGCTTTGGTTTATCCGCGCAAGCATCCCTGCTTCGGGACTTTCTGACCTTGCGCTGATAGGGGCATTTACTTTGGATAGTACCAGAATTGTTGCAGGAAGCGGAGTAACATGTCTTAGCCTGATGCAGAATTACTCGAAAATGACGCAGATCATTCAGCACGAAATGTGCCACAGGTTTTTCTTCAATCATTTCAATATTGGATTAATGACCGGTGCTGAACACTGTTCCTTTGCAATGAGCCCGATTGAAAGAAATGCTATGGAATATATTACTACCACTGACATTAATTTCCCCGGCCCGAACAGCTTTGATATTTTTACGCTGGGAGATTATGTATCTACCGGAGATGCGCTTGTGGTTCATTTCCAGACGCACCGTGACAAATTCACCTTTGTGAATCACCAGAAGAAATCTGTTTATGACGGGCTATCGCGCGGCGGCAAAGAATGCTGGGATATTAACCGGGCTCAGGGCGATCCTTACTGCGGCACAGGGAAAGGACTATACATTTACCACGAAATGCAGCCTGATATCTGCAATGGTTTCCTGGAAGCTGTGTTGGTGCAGGCAGATGGCAGGCACAACTGGTATGTTGATAGATGGGTACCTTACTTTATACCGGGCTTCACTTTCGAGATCCCGCTTTTTGAAACCTCAACAGGAAGCATCACGGGCAAAAGCGAATATCACCAAAGAATTGATACGGTGTTGTTCTCTCAGCAGGAAGTAACCGATGACCCTTGTTCGGATAAACGTGAAGATTACTTCGTGACTATGGATTGGCTGGGCGATGGTTTGGACGCATACAATCCGGGTTACAATGAAATTTTCAGTCCGTACAGTAACCCTGCAACAATAATGTGCGATAGTTCTCAAACAGGGCTTACAATTCACGTTATGAACAGGGATTCCGTAACAGGAGCAATTACGCTTAAAGTATACTATGATGCAGCACTTGCGCTTGATGAACTGCCTCCTTCCAAGCCCATGAATCTGAAAGCAGGCAAGGTGGTGCTTGACAGTTCAACCGGAAAATTCCATCCCCGCTTAAGATGGGACCTTAACTCTGAACCGGATATGACGGGCACAATAGGTATTGGCAGCTATAACATATACAGGGGAATCGATATGGAATGCAATGCCGATATAGAACCTGAATACCATCTTATTTCAACAGTAAGCGGAGTGACAAACGAGTATGTTGATGATTCGGTTACGCTGTTTCCTTACGGCGGCGGCCAGGTGATTTGCAAAGGTCTTTTCAGAAGCATTTCATACAGAATAGAAGCGGTTGATAATTCTAATAAAGTTTCAGTTCGCTCAGCCCGCTCAATGATAAACGGTTATACAGAGCATTGCGATGATTCGGTGCTTGTAATAGTGAACAGCAACGAGGTTCCGCTTGTTTTCAGCATATTCAATTACCCTAATCCGTTTAATCCATTTACACAGATAAAATACTCCCTTCCAAAAAGTTCAATGGTCACTTTAAAGGTGTATAACTTACTTGGAGAAGTGGTGGCAAACCTGCTGAATAATGAACTGAGAACAGCCGGCAGGTTTAATGCACCTTTTGACGGAACGAACCTAGCATCGGGAGTTTACTTTTATGTTATCGATGCCAGATCAATTGACGGTTCAGGTGTTTTCAGGGAATCAAAGAAAATGGTGCTTGTGAAGTAAACGGAAATTCATTCCTAAAATAATAAAAAAGGGGGCAAATGCCCCCTTTTTGTTTCGGGTTAATATCGCTGCTCTATTTAACCAGAACCATTCTTTTCACGCTTGTAAATTCACCCGCTTCTATTTTGTAGAAGTAAACTCCGGATGCATAATTAGAAGCATTGAACTCTGCTTCATAATATCCCGGTGCAAGCTCGCCGCCGTAAATCACAGCAACTTCATTTCCGATAACGTCATACATCTTTATGCTGACTTGTGATATCTTCGGAATATCAAACTTTATTTTTGTTACCGGGTTAAACGGGTTCGGGTAATTTTGATGCAGCCCGAAAGATTTAGGCACTCCGCTATTAAGGTTTTGTATGCCGATAGGCGGAATAGTATCATAAACAGCCGTTTCAAGAATTACATTATTCATCACAAGGTTCACTGTAGGGTTCGTGCCTGAGTATGAGCCGTTACCTGAGCCGTTCCATCTCTGGAAATAGTACTCAACACCGTTGAATGTAAGCTGGAACGGGTTTGGAGACATAGTGACCGTTGTGCCGGAATCATGGAAAATGTTGCCTGATGTAATTGAAACAGGTAGATTAGACGGCGTAAAGTTTGTCAAAAGCTTGTACTGGGTTTTATAGTTAACCGTGTAATTTGAAGTTGTAGTCCCAATATTTATCGTCTGGCTTGAATCGCCTCCATTGCTCCAGTTATTAAAAACATACCTTGTTGAAGCAAACGTCTGCGGTGATACTGCTGCAAGTGTGTGCTGAGTGTTAAGGTTCCATGTAAATATCTTTGCAGAATTATAGGTCGTATTATCAACAACGAACTGCAGGTTAGGACTGGTCCTGTTTGTATTTACGCTTATGAAATTCTGCCCAACAAGATAGCTCACCGAGGTCTTGTGAAATTTGCTGCTAGTATTTGTGCCCGTTACAATTATCCTGTAGGCACCTGCGGGTACCGAAGCAGTTGAGCTTACAGTTACATCAAAATTCGCCGGAAATGTGTTTACGGTAGTACCGCCGGGGAATGAAACTGTAACACCTGCTGTCGGCGGATCAACAACCGCACTGAGAGTTACTGCCGAATTATAGCCGGCAGTAGTTACAGGAATCTGCATCTGATATGTTGCGCTTTGGCTTTGTCCCTGCTGAACTGATTTGTATGAACTGTTAGGTATCAGCGTAAAATTCTTTGTCAGCTGTCCAACATTCATCAATTCCTGTCCCTGCTGAAGGAATACAAAGTGCCTTATTTCTGCAGGATTCCACGCAGGATGCATCTTATATTTTCTTTCTATAATATAAGTCTGTCCCGGATACAGAGCAACAAGCTCTCCGGCTGCGGTTATTGGCATCTTCCTCATCACGTCATAAAAATCTGTTTCGCCGTTGGTTGCGGGCGGAGAGATGTTGGTGATATGTTTTTCCATTATTACAAACTGAACTGTAACATTCGGGTTTGCAAGCATTATCTCACAGTATATTCTTGCCCTCACAAGTATTGAGTCACCTACGGTGCTTTCTGTAACAACAATTGTGATAGGGCTTAATATTCCGGTCCTTGTCTGGAACTGACTCAGCAAAGTGCCCTGGTTATAGGCGGGCTGCAAATTAATAATCCCGTCCATTCTTGCCTGGGGTATGGAGTTTACCGCATAAAAATTTCTCCTTGCAGTATTATCCACAACATTGTGATGATGCATAGGATCATTACCCGGAGCAGGCCAATCCATGTGATATGAAAGTCCGATTATCCTCTCGGGATCCTGTGAAGTAAGAAATGCATCCATGATCGGATTGTTTGATGCACAGGGCGGACATGTAGAGCTTGTGAACCTTTCTACAAGCACCAGCCTGTCGCCTGCAAATCCAATATTGGCAAGCATTAAAAATAATGCAAAAGCTGTAAGAAATTTTTTCATTTTTGTTATTATTTTGTTGACGCTAATTGGTATAGTATTAGCTTAAAATAAACATACTATTAATTTATTTCAAGAGCATAGATTCACAGTAAATTGGCTCAAACACGTTAATTATAATAAATACGTTGATTTTGCATAAATATCCTTATAAAATTGCTGAATAATTTAAGCAAA
>JAUQWS010000087.1 GCA_030835025.1 Ignavibacteria bacterium
CTGGCTGAACCTTATGAAAGACTCAGAACTAATTGATATGGCAACTTTCGAATCATATGAAAATGATTGCGTTGAACTCATAAAACTAACAACGGCAATAACAAAAACAAGTAAGAGAAATAAAAAATGAACAGGATAACACTATCCTCTATCAATTATCAATTATGAACTTCATAGATCAATATATTTTAGAGCCTGTGCAGTATGAATTCATACAGCGGGCGCTTGTGGCTTCAATTACAATAGGTATAAGCTGCGGACTCATCGGCACTTACATCATGCTTCGCAGGATGTCACTGATTGGCGATGCGCTCGCGCATGCAGTGCTGCCCGGAGTTGTTGTAAGTTTTATGGTAGCCGGCAAAAGCGAGATAGGTTTATTCCTCGGAGCGGTAATTTCGGGAATACTCACAGTGCTTCTCATCGGATTTGTGAACCGAAATTCCAAGATCAAGGAAGATACTTCCATTGGAATAATTTTTACCGGCGCTTTTGCGCTTGGTATTCTGCTTGTATCGCAATTGAAGCAGGTACATATAGATCTTTCATCATACCTTTTTGGGGATGTACTGGGAGTTTCGTCCGGTGATATAACACTCTCGCTTATCATAATGGCTGTCATCGTTATCTGCATTGTGCTCTTCTATAAGCAGCTTCTGCTCAGCTCGTTTGATCCCACTATGGCTATGACAATTGGTATATCAACAACGTTCATTCATTACATGCTGATGACGCTTCTTTCGATGTCAATAGTTGCGGGACTTCAATCCGTAGGTGTGATACTTATCATAGCCATGCTTATTACTCCCCCTGCCACTGCTTATTTGCTTTCGGACAGCCTGAAAAAAATACTGATACTATCGGCATTATTCGGAGTGCTTTCATCGGTAATTGGATTGTACCTCTCCTATCATTTCAATTTTGCTTCGGGTGCATCAATAGTTTTGGTAGCAGTTGCCCTGTTCATGATCGCATTCTTGTTCTCACCAAAAGATGGGGTAGTAACAAGGCTATTCAGAAGGCGCGAATCTACCCGCCTGGTACTGATAGAAGATGTAATCAAGCTTTCGTACAGATTTGAGAATGAAGGTGATAAAACACAGCTTGTTGATAAAATAGCAAACGAGCTTGGCGTAAGTAACGGAAAGGTTGAATCTGCAATACGTAAGTTAATTGAAAAGCAGCTGATCGAAGGAACAAACGGCAAATACAGGCTGACCGAAGAAGGAAAGAAATATGCTTTGCGGCTTATTCGGACTCACCGATTGTGGGAAACATACATCACCAAAGAAAAGGTCACCGGGATGGAGCACATTCATCCCGAAGCCGAAAAGCTTGAGCATGTACTGCCCGAAGAGCTTGTTGATGAAATTGATGAAGAGCTTGGATTCCCCGAAAAGGATCCCCACGGAAGCGAGATTCCCAGGAAATAGGTAATGCAGAGGATAATTGATAGAGGATAGTTGATAGAGGATAGTGGATAGTTAAACGGTTGATTGGTAAGTATAGCGAAATAGTGAAATGGTGCACTGTTGCGAAAACATCAATAGAATCCCTTACAGATAAAAATCATATTTAATGATGCTGCAGGTTATTGTTTAGTTTCGTGATATCTGCATTTTAGCAGAGCGCTTATTGTGCACTTTAAGTTTTTACCCTGTAAATTTATCTTAAGTACTTAATACCATGACACGGAAAAGCCTTTTACATGTAATCTTATTCCTTTTTATAACCACAATCATTTATTCACAGGATCAGGATAATATTGAAATTGACCGTCTTGGAAATACCGTTTCTCCTTTTACAATGAAGCAGGGCTCTTTGCAGGCTGAGCTGGGCAGCGGGTTCTGGATAAAAGAACGAAATTACAATATATATTTATACGGTGAAACCATTACTCAAACCGATTGCATGCTGCTTATGAATAACCCGGCATACACGTTCAGATATGGTGTATTGAGTAATTTAGAGCTTAGGCTTGGAGGATCGTTCAACCTGGAGTCACATAAATACAGTTATGATAGGCCAATATTACTTTTTCCCAACACTTCCGTTAGGTACGCATGGGGTCCGGTTTTGGCCGGATTAAAATTGAGGTTCCTGAAGGGCGGCGGATTGGTGCCTGCATCGGCTTTACTTGTTAATCTATCAATTCCAACAGGAAACTTTTACCTTCATACTGATTACGTTTCCCCCGAAGTGAAGTTTGCATTCCGAAACAGGCTCTCGGAAAAATTCAACCTGAGTTACAACCTTGGTTATGGCTGGAATTTATATGAGGGTTTCACTGAATCATATGGAACTTATGCAGTATCGATTTCTTATGATCTCTCAATAAGAATAATTGCATACACTGAAACTTACGGATTCGTTGAAGATGGAAGAGCTCCCAGCCTTAAAAGCGGTGCGGGATTCAGCTATCTTATCGCAAGGAATGTGAAGGTCGATCTCTCGGGCGGCCTGGGTCTTTCGGATAGGGCCAGTGATTATTCCCTCGGCGCGGGTGTATCACTCATGCTGCCTTGACAGTTGTCAGTTGATATTTGATAGAGGATAGTCAATTGGCTAGTTGTTTAGGCAATTAATTAAGGTTCTGGTGGTCCAAAAACAGCACAATTACCCCTTATTAAATGGTTTAGCTTATAATTACATTTATAGTTATTATTCGCGCTAAACTATTAAAAAACAGGAGGCAATCAATTGGCAGATCAAGATCCTACCGCTCAGGTTACAACATCGCCTGAAAAAACATCCAGACTTGAAATAATTATCACGGTTTTACTGGGTGCGGCTACCGTACTTGGCGCGCTTGCAGCTTACAATGCAGCTCTTTGGGGAGGCGAACTTCAATCAAGTTACGCAAAATCCATAGCCGGCACCAACGAAGCGA
This sequence comes from Ignavibacteria bacterium, assembly GCA_030835025.1. Classification (GTDB taxonomy): domain Bacteria; phylum Bacteroidota; class Ignavibacteria; order Tepidaquicellales; family OLB5; genus OLB5. Next base: position 2,891 of record JAUQWS010000087.1, read on the forward strand.
ACACCGTTTACCTGGAAGCTCTGAATGACCTTTCGGCATTTGAAATGAATGACCTGAGAGATGATATTATGTACACTCAGTGGAAAGACAACAATGCAAAGGGTGATGTTGAGGATGCCAATTATTTCTTTTCAAAGCTCAGCCCGGGATTCCAGAAGGACCTTCTTGATGATCCGCAGGACGTGAGCGCTTACGAAAAAGAACAGCAGGAACAGCTGGATAGCATCAACGCACAGTTTTTGCTTGCCAATCGGCAGCACGATACAGCAGATTCACTTATGGCAAGGGGCAATACTGCCAATAAACACGGTGATGATTTTACCTTATGCACAGTTTTATTTACGGTTGTACTGTTCTTCCTGGGGCTTGCTTCGCTGAAGACAAAGCCTGTCATTCAATACACATATGTAATACTTGCATGCGTGATCTTTCTGCTTTCTGTAATCCGGCTTGTGACGATACCGTTCCCCGGGTAATGGCTTTATAGTATAGCATATCCTTAAAAAGAAAAGAGGAATAGTCATTATTCCTCTTTTTTAAACTACCAACTTACCAACTGTCTTAATACACTCTGAACGAATTCACAATATTGATATTGGTGTTATACGCCGTTATCATATAGTTGTAATTGTTCACAACGTTATCGTATTCACGGTTGAAGTCATTAATGTTCTTTGCATCGGGAGCGGTATTAAAGAACTTGTTCCCGGCATCAAGGAACATATTTGACATCTTTACAAAATAATCCTCGTAACTGTATTTCATATACTTTGTTTTATCCGAAAACTCCGCGCTGAGAACCGTATTCTTATCATTCTTGAAAGTTGTTTCAAAAGAATTGAATTTCTCTTTTGCTTTGGAAAGGTCTCCTTTGTATTCAAGACCGTTGAATGCGCCGTAAAATTCTTCTGCAGCATCCAGGGTGCTCTCATACGAATTCATAAGCACTGCAACAGAGCGTTCGTCAGGATTTGAGATAGAGTTCGGGTCTCTGATCTCGCGCTTTGGTTTGTATTTCTTTATCGAACCGGAGAATTTGTCAAAAGCTGATTTATACTTCTCATATTCAGCCTTCAGTTCCCCGTCATACGGAACAGCGTTGCTAAGGTCTTTTTTGTAATCACTCTTTTTGTAATAATCTGCAACCTTCGAGGCTGTTCTGTGATAACTTTCAAGCACCTTCAGAAGCTCTTTTAAATTGCCTTCTATCTCTGATTTCATATCTTCGGATGCATTCAGCTTTGAAAGTTCGCCGCCGTCAAAGAAAGAGCGGTTGTATTCTTTCATTGTCCGCTCAAGGTTATCCACAGAAATTCCCAAACTTACTGCAAGTATAAAGCTGCTTTTTGAGATAGACCCGGGCTCGGGAATATCGGAAATATAATCTTTGTAAACCTTATCTCCTGCTTCCTGAATTTTGTTTGATACATCAATATATTTGTTATAGAATTCAAGATCGCTTGCCGAGGTGACTTCTTTTGTTTCTTCGGTTTTCGTTTCCTCTTTAGTATCGCCTTTATCTTTATCAGAGCTGAGTTTTTCCTTCAGCTTATCTGTAAGCGAACAGCTTGTGACTATCAAAACTGCAATGAACAATGATGCAATAAAACGCATGTACTGCATAATTTCTCCTTTAGATCTGTAACTTAATTATTAATGCAAAATTACAAAATATTATGGTGATATTGAATCAAAGCCGGGCAAAAAACGACGGAAAAATATTCCCGATTGTTTCATTTCCTAATTTCTGCTTAAGGTTATATTGCCGGTGAAAGGGGAATTCCCTGAAGAAAGCGGCGGTATACATATTCACATTTTCGTGAGAAACGCCCCATAAAATCACGTTTGAACGTGAAATCGAGCCAAACAGCCTCTTTATTTCGTATAGTACTGCAGCAAATCAACTTACCTTGTAAAACACTACTTTATTAGGTATTTTGCAGGAAATTCTTCGAAATACAGCAATAATAGCAATTTAGTCAAGACTTGACCCAAAAAAAAGACGTATATATAGTAGACGCGACCAGAACACCAATTGGCAAATACGGGGGAGCGCTTAAGGATGTCAGACCCGATGACATGGCAGCAGGAGTTGTTAAGGAAATTGTCCGAAGAAATTTTGATGTGAACGGAATTTCAAAGGAATTTATTGAAGATGTTGTTATAGGCTGTGCAAACCAGGCAGGAGAAGATAACCGTAATGTTGCAAGGATGAGTGTACTGCTTGCTGGGCTGCCGGTCAGTGTTGGCGGTGTTACAGTGAACAGGCTTTGTGGTTCAGGTATGCAGGCTGTAATTGATGCATCACGCGCTATTTCATTAGGCGATGGTGATATTATTATAGCGGGCGGAACGGAATCAATGACACGTGCACCGTTTGTAATGCCTAAATCACAGGAGGCGTTTTCAAGGCAGAATGCGGTTTACGATACAACTATCGGGTGGCGGTTCACCAATCCAAGGCTTGCTAAATTGTACTATCCCTATTCAATGGGAGAAACTGCAGAGAACGTCGCCAAGCGCTATAATATTTCCAGAGAGCGTCAGGATGAATTTGCCCTTGCTTCGCAGATGAAGGCAAAGGATGCAATACTGGCAGGAAAATTCAAAAGCGAAATTACTCCGGTTGAAATTATAAACAAAAAAGAGACGGCGATATTTGATACGGACGAATTTCCAAGGCTTGATACGACTTTGGAAAAACTTGCAAAGTTAAAACCTGCATTTGCAAAAGAAGGCGGCACTGTAACGGCAGGGAATTCCAGCGGCGTTAACGATGGAGCGTGTGCAATTCTTCTTGCCTCCGGCGAAAAAGCTGATGAACTTATGTTCAAAAAGCGGGCACGGGTAGTTTCATCGGCAGTTGCGGGAGTTGAGCCGGATTGTATGGGTCTCGGACCCATACCCGCAGCGCGCAAAGCTATTGAAAGGGCAGGCTTGAAGCTTGAAGATATTGACCTGATAGAACTGAACGAGGCCTTTGCCGCACAATCCATTGCATGCATAGATGAGCTTGGGCTTGATATAGAGAAAGTAAATGTGAACGGCGGGGCAATTGCACTTGGCCACCCGCTTGGAATGAGCGGAGCAAGGATAATAACAACACTTCTTTATGAAATGGAAAAAAAGAAACTGCGCTATGGGCTAGCAACAATGTGTATCGGAGTTGGACAGGGTATTGCCGTTGTAATTGAAAGAACCTAGGATTTATTGATCGAAATTCAGTGATTGAGAATTCAGATCGCGGAAATCAGATTTCATATCACTCATCAGCGGCTTTTGCGGTTATGCTGCAGGCTGGTGATCCAATATCAACGATTCGTATTCCGCGATAATAAAAATGAACTTTCCGAATACATTAAGCCTGATCAGAATACTGCTGGCGCCGGTATTTTTGTACCTTTTCCTTTCGGATAGTCCGGTACAGGTTTTTCTATCGTTCATTGTTTACACTGTTGCGGCGCTTACTGACTGGTACGATGGATGGTATGCCCGCAAATACGGTTTCAAGACAAGATGGGGGCAATTTATTGACCCGCTGGCTGATAAGATCCTGACTACTTCTGCTTTTATAGGCTTCTACCTGCTTAAGCAAAAGGATCCACTGTTATTTGGAAAGACAGAGTTCATTCCAATTGTCATTCTGATAGGCATCATAATATTCCGTGATATAGTTCTCACTATAGCGCGCTCTGTACAGGAGCTGAGGGGCAGGGAATTCACGACATCTATGATATCAAAGACCAAAACATTTGTGCAAATGACTTTTATTTTTCTGATCATAGGACTTGTTTCACTGGCGGCGCTTGCAGATGGCACTGCTTTTGCCGAAAGCATAATTTCCTATTTGCATTCAGATATTAATTACTATATATTACTTCTTATCACTTTGCTCACGGCTGGAAGCGGTTTCGCCTACATTTTTGAATCAAGCACGGTAAGCCCCCGCGAAAAACAGGCAAACTAAAAGCAGATACATTAATGGCATTCAGGCTGATAAAAGAAAAAAACGAGATTAACGAAGATGTAAAGGTTTCCTTTCCGGTAAAGCTTATCGGAAGCGGATTGTTCACGGGGTACATTCCCATCGCTTCGGGAACGTTTGGTTCATTGCTTGGCCTTGGCATTTACATGCTTCCGCATGTATCAGAGTTTTATTACCTGGCAATTATAACACTTCTTTTATTTCTTCCCGGGGTTTACTGCTCCGAAAAAATGCGCCACCGTTACGGTGAAGACCCGCCCGAGGTTGTGATTGATGAAATAACCGGACAACTTTCAACATATTTAATGGGCTCTATAATGTTTGAACTGTTCTTTCCGTTTAAGTCATTTGATCCTGCATTTGATCCGTATGCCAAGCTTTCATTTGCAATTATCGGATTCTTTGTTTTCCGCTTTTTTGATATTGTAAAGCTTGAGCCTTCCAAATATTTTGATAATAAGAACTCCGGCTATGGAATAATGCTTGATGATATTGCGGCTGCTGTTTATGCCGGTATTTTTACTTCCGTTTTAACACATTTCGTGTGGTATCAATTCCTCCGCAATTACCTGGGTTAAGCGCACCCGTATAAAATGAAGGCAGTAATAATTTCAATAGGTGATGAAGTCTTAATTGGACAGGTAACCAATACCAATGCTGCTTTTCTTGGAAGAGAACTTTTTTCACTGGGCATTCCCGCAGCAAGAACCGTTACAGTTGCTGATAATGAGAAAGATATTCTAAAGGAATTCCGCAATGCTTACAGGGATTTTGAGGTCATACTGGTAACCGGCGGATTGGGTCCCACTCACGATGACATCACAAAGAAATGTGTTGTAAAATTTTTTAAAACAGAGTACAGGCTTGATGACAAAGTGCTGAAACATGTAAAAAGCATTTTTGCCCGAAGAAGAGTCCCTATGCCGCTTATTAATATCTCACAGGCATTGGTTCCTGATAACTCTATTGTTCTTGAAAATATAGCCGGTACCGCTCCGGGAATATTGATAGATAAGGGCGGAAAGATCTTCTGTGTAATGCCCGGGGTTCCCGGTGAAATGAAATACATTTCAAAAAACGGATTATTTCCTTACCTGAAAAAAAAATATGCAGGCAAATTAAAGAATGTTATCCGGCAGAAGACGCTTCATACAATCGGTATAGGTGAATCCCTGCTTGCATCAAGGATAGGTGATATAAGCAAATTGGTAAATAAAGGCAAAGACTATGAACTGAAACTTGCCTTCCTTCCAAGTAATTATGAAGTACGGCTGCGGATAACAGCAATTGCAAAATCTCCTGCAAAGGCCGCTGCGCTTATAAACGGAGCAGAAAAGATAATCCGCAAGAGTGCAGGCAAATACATCTACGGTGATGATGAAAGATCCATCGAGGCAACGCTTGGAACCATGCTGAAAAAAAGAAGACTGACTATTTCTGCGGCTGAATCCTGCACCGGCGGACTCATCCTCTCAAAACTAACGGATATTCCCGGAAGCAGCGATTACCTTATGGACGGAATTGTTTCCTATGCAGATAAGGCAAAGGTGAGGCTGCTCGGCGTGAATCCGCGTGACATAAAGAAGTACGGCGCCGTAAGCAAGACTGTTGCAATCCAGATGGCAAAAGGCATCCGTAAACGCTCAGGGACAAATATCGGAATATCTGCAACGGGAATTGCAGGTCCCGGGGGCGCAAGGAAAAACAAGCCCGTGGGATTGGTTTGGATCGGGTATTCAGACAAGAAAGTCACATTCGCAAAGGATTTTATATTCACCAAAGACCGTTTAAGGAACAAAGACGCAATGGCTAAAATGGCGCTGGAAGTCGTAAGAAGACAATTGCTATCAATAGAGCAATAGAACAATTAGCAATAGACAATACAAAAGTAATAAGTATCTGGTAATGAAAGAAAATATTGTACTGGAGAAATCTTATGCGTTTGCAGTAAATGTTTTGAAATCTGTCAAAATATTGGACCGGTCTATCGAAAATTACGTTTTAGTTAAACAACTAATCCGCTCTTCAACGTCAGTCGGAGCAAACCTGCAGGAGTCGCAGGGAGGATTAACCAAAAAGGAATTCATTCATAAATTGAATATATCTTACAGAGAAGCAAAAGAATCAAAATACTGGATAAAGCTCATTACTGATTCCCAGCTGAAAGGTAAATCTGATGAAGATCTTTTTAACAGATTATACAATGATTGCGATGAACTGTGTAAAATAATATATTCGATCATAAAATCTTCAAAACAATAGTAATCTGCAAAATATCCTTTTTTGTTGATTGCTGCAATTGTCAAACTGATTATAAAGAATTGCAGTATTGATTATTGATAATTACATAATTGTTTATTGTTTTGCTATTGGTTATTGTTAATTGTAATATTGGTTATTGAAAATGATAGAAATTAAGAATTTAAAAAAGAGTTTTGGCAGCAATGAAGTCTTGAAGGGTGTCAACCTTTCCATAGAAGAAGGCAAGACTACCGTTATTATCGGTGCGAGCGGCTGCGGAAAATCGGTACTACTGAAACACATCGTTGGCTTGCTGAAACCCGATGAGGGAAGTATACTGATTGACGGTGAAGACATTACAAAGATGACCGAAAAAGAGGTCTATGCAATACGGAAGAAATTCGGTTTTTTGTTCCAAAGCGCTGCATTGTTTGATTCAATGACTGTCGGCGAAAACGTTGGAGTTGCGCTCAGGGAAAACACTTTTGCAACAAAAACAGAAATTGAGCGCACTGTAAAGGAAAAGCTCGGGCTTGTTAACCTTCCGGGAACAGAGAACCTTATGCCGGCTGAGCTATCGGGGGGAATGAAAAAAAGAGTCGGGCTTGCGCGTGCCCTCGCTACCAATCCGCAGTATATATTATACGATGAGCCGACAACAGGCCTTGACCCGATAACAAGCGAAACAATTGATGAGCTGATGGATTCCGTAGCAAAGAACAAAGAGCTTAAGGTCACTTCAATTATTGTAACACACGATATTTTCACCGTGTATGAAATAGGTGATAAGGTCGCAATGATGTACGAAGGGCTGGTTCATTTTGACGGTACTCCGGATGAACTCCGCGCAACCAGCGACCCGAAAGTGAGGGAATTCCTTGAGCGCACTGACCAGGTGAGGGTTAAACATCAGCAAAATTAAGTCTTTAAATAATCGGAATTTATCAATGATTTCTTAAGGAATTTAACCTTACGAAAAATATCATTATTTTTGTTGATATTTAACTCCGCATATAAATCATAGAAAGGATTCAAAACATAGTATGGGTGAGGCTCAAAATGCTGCAAATACTCCATCCGAAACAAAACCTTCAAAAGGTGCAATTTATTTTCAGGCAGTAAGGGCGTTTTCGTTCCCTGCTTCATTGATACCCTGCTTACTTGGCTGTATGCTTGCGCTTCTATACGGCTCAACCGTAATATGGTGGCTTATACCGTTCATTGCCATTTCTCTGCTTTTTCTCCACGCCGGCTCAAACGTGATAAGTGATGTTGATGATTATAAAAAAGGTGTTGATGCCAAGGGTACGCTTGGCGGCTCCCGCGTTTTGCCGGATAACCTGCTGAGCTCAAAAGAGATGTTCCGCTTTGGGTTGATATTATTTGCTTTTGCAGTTCTTTTCGGACTGCCGATAATTTTTGAAAGGGGAATGCTCGTTCTCTGGCTTGGTATTATTGGTATCATAGGCGGATTTTTTTACACAGGCAGGCCTATTGGTTACAAATATGTTGCTCTTGGCGATATATTCATTTTCCTGCTCTACGGTCCTGCAATAGTTACAGGTACGTTTTATGCACTGACCGGAATGTTCTTCACAGAAGTTCTCCTGATATCAATTCCGCTTGGGCTTCTTGTTACGGGAATACTGCAGGCAAACAATCTGCGTGATATCATAAACGACCGTAAGGCAAACATAAAGACTCTTGCAACTGTCTTCGGCGAAGGGTTTGCAAAAGGGGAGTATATATTCCTTATCGCTGGTGCTTACCTGACGGTAATACTTCTCGTGGTTTTCAATATACTTTCGGTTTGGTCGCTGCTTGTGTTTCTAAGTCTGCCTGTTGCACTTAAGAACATGAACATGATCAAGGGCGTTAAGATAGAAGATACGGGCAAGATAGCAATGCTTGATGCAATGACAGCCCAGCTGACACTGATGTTCGGAGTGCTTCTTTCGGTTTC
>JAUQWS010000088.1 GCA_030835025.1 Ignavibacteria bacterium
CTGTTAAATGCAGGCTCTCCCATTCTTGCAAACTGTATCTTTAGCTGCTTAACCGGGATCTTTCCTTCGGGATAATATTTCGAAATCATTGTATCAATTTGCCAAAATATACCCTCTTTGCTGATCCTGCCGAGGTAATAGGGACCCGCATCGCAAATCGTACAATTAACCGGACAGCCGTAAAGTGTCGATACGACAAGTATCCACTTCTCTTCGCGCGATTTTGGGGGGTGGAGCGATTCCACAAATTCGATTAGATTTCCGCCCGCTGTTTCAGCAATATGAACGATCGAAAGGTCTTCCCTGCCTGTTGATGATAAGAGCTTCATTTACTTTTCTTTAAACTGGGTAGTTTTGTGTGCTTCAAACAGATGTTTGACTTTGTTCCTCTGGTATTTGCCAGTTGAGGTTACCGGGATCGAATCCGAAAAGATGACAGTTTTCGGGGTCTTAAAATAAGGCAGTCTGGCTCTGCAGTGCTCAATTATTTCCTTTTCCGTTTCACCCGATGCTTCGACTCCGTCTTTTAAATGCACAAGCGCTCCGACTTCTTCGCCGTACCAGTCATTATCAAACCCAACTGCTATGGCAGCCTTAATGCCGGGGCAGGACATAATTACCTCATCTATTTCAAGCGGCGCAATGTTCACTCCGCCCCGAATAATAAGCTCCTTAATGCGTCCGGTAATGAAGAAATACCTTCTGCCACCTTTATCATTTATGTAAAACCCTTCATCGCCGCTGCGGAACCAGCCGAATTCAAATGTCTTGTCATTAGCTTCGGGATTCTCATCGTAATACTTCATCACATTATGCCCCCTGATAACAATCTCTCCTCTCGTATTTTCGGGAAGTGATACCCCCGTTTCACTTTGAATATCCATTTCATTGGGTTCAATTGCTATTCCGATAGAGGGGAAACCATAATCCAGAAGCCATTTATTGTGTTCTTCTTCAGCCAGATCGGTTGGAATAAAACATGAATAACATGTCGTCTCCGAAAGGCCGTACCCGTGAACTATCTTAAGCCCGAATTGTTTTTCGAATTTCTGAACAAGCTCGCAGGTAAGGGGTCCCGCTCCGCATATGATGTGACGAAAACTCTTCAGGTTAAACGAAGGCTGCTGTAATTCAAAATCATGACAAAGAAACTGAAGAAGCGTGGGGACAACGCTGACAATCCGGACATTCTCTTCCTGAAGTCTTTCAAAAAAAGTATGAGTATGGAATTTCTGATTAAGTACAAGTCTCCCCCCGGCATACATTGGTGTCATAATTGTAACTATTGTACCATTTACATGGTGAATTGGAAGTACACACATCATTGTCTCTCCTTTTTCAATCCCATGCCACTTGGCAATTCCGTCAGCATCAGCCATCAGGTTATATTGGGTCAATACAACGCCTTTTGGTAATCCTGTTGTGCCTGATGTATAGACAATAAGCGCTTCAGCTTCCCTGTTAACACTTTCATCAGGTTCAAATTTGTTCGGGGAGCCTCTCAACTCATTTTCAAATACTTCAAGCCCTTCAGT
>JAUQWS010000089.1 GCA_030835025.1 Ignavibacteria bacterium
TGAACAGTCACGACTGCAGTAATTGTATCGTTATTTCTGTTCTCATCTACTGCTGCACCGCTGAATAATTTAAGTGTATATGTTCCTGTTGCAGTTGGTGTCCAGTTGAATGATGAAGAATCAACAGCACCTGCGGGTAAACTTGGAATTGTATTTGTTGTCTGAATAGTACCGTTTACAGAGAATCTTATAGGTAAACTGGTCTGTGCGTTCGTTCCGCCGTTTGTAACCTTTCCTCTTATAACACGAAGCTGGTTTACTGTGAATGAACCCGGGAAACTTAAGAACGGACCCATTACAACATCATTTGCCGGGGGAGGACCGTATGTTATGCCTTCAGTCCAAACCTGGTATATTCCCGATGAATTGTCAGCCCAGAACGGAAATATCTTTCCTGAACTGGATGAATATGTGATACTTGTATAATCGCCCTGGTAACCTCCGGCAAGTCCGGGGATTGGAGAAGGCGTGAAGCTGTGATCACTTACTGCAACATCTGACCATGAAGCACCGCCGTTTAATGAGCGTGACATCCAGTATTGTGTTACAAAACCGGTTGTATTTCTCTGGTCATAATATGATACGTTAACTCCGCCATCAGGGGTAACACAAACTGCTGACATATACTGATATCTGCCTGTCGCATTATCCTGGTTAACTTTTGAGTGTGACCAGGTTGTTCCGCCGTTGGAAGAAATACAGATAGTAACATCTGCAACGTCTGTTGCAGGAGCAATGTTCTTTTCGGCAAGTGTTGCATAGATCCAGCCGTTCCTTGAACCTCCTGTGTTATCAACTGCAAGGCGCGGGAAGCCTGCTGCGCGGATTCCGTTGAAAAGATTTGCTGCACGGATACCGTTAACATCAACTGCTGTGTTAGTCTGGTCAATCCAGGTTACACCACCGTCAGTTGATCTTGCAAAACCAAGATGATCTTCTGTTGAGTTCTGACCGTTGGTTGTGCAATGCGCCCAAACAACATATACAACACCGCCCGGCCCGACTTTAACATCGCAGCCCTGCTGGTGATGTCCTGATGCAGGTACCGGGCTGACAGGCTGAGCTGATGACCATGTAACACCGCCATCAGATGAAAATGATCCGACGATCCTGTTTACAAATGTTCCGCCGAAGTTTGTCCAAACAGTATAAGCTCTTCCGAAGAACGGGCTTCCTGTTCTGTCGTCAACTGCAGAAAAGTTCTTATCGAAACTTGATGCACCTGGGAAATTCATGTCAAATACCCATGTTGTTCCGTTGTTTGTTGAGTGTCCAAATCCCTGGATACATGAAAGGCCAAGCCTTCCTGCCCATGTGCTGGTAGCCGGCCAGATAATTGCACCGGGGTCACCGCTGTTTGGTGTATAGGTCTGTCTGAAGCCTGACCAGGATGTTCCGCCATTGCCGCTGAACGCCCATCCGCATCCGAAGAATGTCGGGCTCTGCCATGAGTTCCATGCAATGAACATATTTGAGCCGTTACCGGTCATGTTTGCTGCATCGACTTCTGACTGTGTTGCTGCGTCAGGAAAAGGCCTTATGTTCGGTGGAAGCACTAGCAATTCCTGTCCTGTATTTACAACACGGGTAGTTGTATTAGGATTCTGGTAGTTGATCTGGTCCTGGTTTACCGGAAGATTTTCATATTCGCCGGTAGGAACAACCCGCATCATCGGGGTTTTCCATACGTGATCAGGCACGTCTTGTGCCCAAATATTGCCAACAAGCAACAGAGCGCACATGAAAAGTGTGACTTTTAGTTTCATCATTTCCTCCTGGGCATATGCAATATGCCCAATAATGATTGTTTATTGAATTTAAGTGAATTTATAATCGTGCATTTTAAGTTAATAATTCCAAAAAAACAAGCTTAATATTTATATAAAAGTAACGATTTAAGGGATATTAGGTTTTTTAAGTAGTAGTTTCCTTAAGCTACAACTTCCTTTCAAAACACTCAATTTTCTTTCCGTGTTTTTCAGATGACAAAAGCCCGGATATGAAAACATCCGGGCTTTATCTGTAAAAAACATATTGTTAATAAGCCATGTAACTGAAAAAAAGTGAACTTCAGAATTGTTCAGCTTATTTTATTAGCACCATTTTCTTAACTTCAGAATATTTGCCTGCTGTGACCTTGTAGAAGTAAACACCACTGGCAATTCCCGAAGCATTGAAGTCAAGATCATAATATCCTGCCTGAAGCGGCTCGCTAAGTAGGCTTGCGATCATTTTTCCGGTAATATCAAATACAGTTACTTCAACAAATTCATCTTTCGGAATTGCGAATCGTATATTTGTAACCGGGTTGAAAGGATTTGGATAGTTCTGTTCCAGCAAATACTGAACTGGGACTTCGCTGTTTACCATTTGTATACCTACAAGATTGCAGTTTGCGCCCGGGATCGGGAATGAAACTGTATCATAACCTGTCAAGCCCTGCAGCGTTCCGTTAAATGAACTTATCGAATCAACAGCAGTGCTGTCAAAGTGCCATAATGCCCTTAAACCTGCAGTACTGGAGAAGCTGGAAGGATATTTGCGGCATTTGTTAGAATCTATAGCTCCCTGTGTCCTTGCAACTGTCCATAACCTGAGTTCTTCGATATTGCCTGCAAAAGGATCATTAACACCCCTGCCTATGGTCATTTCATTTGTGGAGCTTCCAAGCGGACTGACTGATGCCTGGCTGAAACCCATTAATCCGTCTTTGTAAAATTTCACTGTGGAACCGTCATATGTAACAGCAAGATGCGTCCAAACATTAGGTATAACATTCATTGTTGTTGCCTGAATGATAATCCCCTGAGCCCTGAAATACGGATTGTTTGTAAAAGGAACAATTCCAAACTGGTAATCAAATGAAGATATGCCTTTGTTCAGGATAATATTTTGCGCGGTATTGCTTCCAGTTTTTACCCAAGCCTCTATGGTGATATTCTGGAACCCAACCATACCTGCATTGTGCGGTACGGAAACATAATTAGTATTTACTCCGGGCGAAGGAAATCTTAATGCCCTGTTAACAATTGTGGGGGCCGGCGGACCAACTGTGATGCCTTCTGTCCATACCTGGTATATACCGGAAGAATTGTCAGCCCAGAAAGGCCATATTTTTCCTGCGGCTGTTGTAATACCTGTATAATCACCCTGGTATCCGGTTGCAAGCCCTGAAATCGGAACAGGCGTGAAAGTGTGGTCGCTTACAGCAATATCTGTCCATGCATTGCCGCCATCTGTTGAACGGGAGAGCCAGTATTCTGTCAAGAATCCCGTTGTGTTCCTCTGATCGTAGTACGAGATAACAACACTTCCGTCCGGTGCAACATCTGCATCAGGGAAATACTGATACCTGCCATTGCCGGGTGTATCCTGGTTTACTCTTGTATGTGTCCAGGATGCCCCGTTGTTAGTAGAGCGGCACAGTGTTACATCCGCAACGTCTGTTGCAGGTGCCACTGTTTTTTCGGCAAGCGTAACATATATCCAGCCGTTTCTGGAGCCTCCCGTGTTATCAATTGCAATTCTGGGGAAGCCGTTTGCCCTGATACCGTTGAATAAATTTGATGCCCTGATACCGTTAAGATTTACTGCATTATTTACTGATGTTACCCAGCTTACTCCGCCATTGGTAGATCTTGCATATCCCAAAGAGTCTTCTGTTGAATTCTGCCCGTTTGTTGTACAGTTTGCCCAAATAACGTGTACCGAACCTCCGGGACCGACTTCAACATCGCATCCCTGGTGGTGATGCCCCGAGCTTGGCGGCGGACTAACAAGTGAACCAACAGACCACGTTACTCCTCCGTCTGTTGAAAACGAAATGTAAATTCTGTTTGTGCTGAAATATGTCCAAACCGTATAAGCCCTTCCGAAAAACGGACTGCCTGTTACGTCATCAATTGCAGAGAGGTTCTTATCGAAGCTTGAACCCCCTGAAAAATTCTGTGCATGAACCCAGGTTGAGCCGTTATTCGTTGAATAACCTGCTCCCGAAATATAAGAAAGTCCCAATCTTCCTGCCCATGTTGAACCTGTTGGCCAAATCCACGGACCGGGATCGCCGCTGTTGGGTGAGGTAGTAGTATGGCTTCCGCTCCACGATGTTCCGCCGTTGCTTGTGAATGCAAATCCGCACCCGAAGAATGAAGGTCCGAATGAATTCCATGACGCATACATCACATTAACATTGCCTTTCATATTTGCAGCGTCAACTTCGCTTTGCGTTGCTGTGTGAGGAAATGGTCTTACATTTGGCGGAAGAACATAAATTTCCTGCCCCGTATTTATGACCCTGGTGGTTGTGTTTGGATTCTGAAAATTAACCTGGTCCTCCGCAAAAGGGAGATTGTATGCTTCACCTAAAGGAAATACTTTTGTCATAGGTGATTTCCAAACGTGTTCAGGAATATCCTGAGCGTATATAATGCCCGAAAGAATAACAGTAAACAAGAAAAAAAGAGTGAGTTTTAGTTTCATAATTTCCTCCTGGAAATAAAATATATGCAATCAGAGTTTTGTTAGTGATTTAAAGCGAGTTTATGATTTTGCATTTTAAGATTATAAAACCAAAAAAACAAGTTGAATTGCTGTAATTACTCTGCTTTAGGCTGAATTGCATTAAAAAAAATGAAAAAAGTTGTTAACTTAATGCCATGAAAATCCTTAAATCATTGCTGATAATGCTGAGTTTGTCCAGTGTTGCATATTCACAAAACTACTGGCTACCGCAGCCTTCGCCCGTAAATAAGGAGCTTAGGAAATGCTTATTTGTTGATTCACTTTACGGTTGGGCTATTGGTGATTCCGGCACTGTGATAAGAACAACTAACGGCGGAAATAATTGGACAGTGCAGAATTCAGGTGTATTCAGCTTTGAGCTTAGAGACCTCAGTTTCCCTGACAGAAATAACGGATGGATCGTGTGTGTTGATTCAATGCAGAAGACATTGGTATTAAGAACCACAAACTCAGGAACAAGCTGGGCAGGCAGCTATTTCCCGGAAACTTCTATGATCTTTAATGCTATATATTTCAGGAATAATTTAACCGGTTATATTACCGGTTACAGCGGAAGAGTCTATAAAACTACGGATGGGGGCAGCCACTGGAGTGAATGCGGTTACGATACAACAGGCTGCTTCTATTTTATTCCTAAGAATGATATTTTTTTTATTAATGACCAAACCGGTTATACTGTTGGGGGAGTACTAGATTTCCAGGGAGTGGCAATGAAAACAACTACGGCCGGGGCAAACTGGTTTGCTCAGTGTATTGCTGCAGAACCGCTCAATCAAGTTATATATCGGGGAGGGAATAACGTTTACCTTATGGGCGGTGATTATGATCTTGGAAGCATACTTGCTGTGACCACGAATCTGGGAAGTAATTGGGTATACGATACTACCGGCTGTTTCGGCAATGCAACCGGGTTTTCATTCAGAACTTCTTCAGAGGTCTGGGCTGCTTTAAACTTCAACAGATCAATGGCGGTAAACCTGAATGCAATGGTGCCCGGCTCATTATGGCAATGCATACCGGATCCAAATAATATTGCCGTTAATGACGTGCATTTCATTAATTCAACAAAGGGCTGGGCTTTCGGTTCCGGCGGTGCTATATTGAAATATAACGAAGCTATGATAAGCGTTGGAGGAGAACATAATAATCTTCCTATTAGAGCAATACTGCACCAGAATTACCCAAATCCGTTTAATCCGCAAACAATTATAAGGTATGAGTTACGCAGCAGCAGTGAAGTGAAAATAGTTGTTTATGATTTAACGGGCAAAGAGGTGTATACGTTTAACGAAGGAGAAAAACAACCGGGCAAATATTCCGTTACGCTTAATTCATCAGACTTTGCTTCATCTGTTTATTATTATCAGCTCACAACTTCTGGTGTTACGATCACCAAAAAAATGGTTCTGCTTAAATAGGGCAGGTAATCTTCCCGCTTACGGATTTTGTTTGCTGCGTAAAACCTTATTAACAATATCATTCATTCCCAGGTAAAAATATCCTCCAGGTTCAGTTTCTGCCTTTCGTTTGATCTCCTTCTCCGCCGTAGATTGGAAATTTCTCAATCCTGCTTCAAATTCCTTTTGGTTGAAAACTGCTGTGTAGGGATTGAATACCCTGTATTCATATTTTGAGATCACCTCAGAATTCTTGGGAACATTCTTAAGAAAAAGCATTGACATGTCATCCCAATAAACCAGATGCCAGTCCTTATTTTTTATCAGGTACTCGGTAATGCTTTGTCTTAGTATATTCGGATTTCTTATGAGTAACGGATCAAAAAAAATCGCGTAATCCACACCGTACTTTTCCAGTTTTTTATCAAAACCCTGCTGCATTTTTAGGATGGATATGTATTCATTGAAAATCTCATCATTTATATTTCTGCTGTCGATGAGTATTTTCTGATCTGGGATTTCCCAAAGCAGATATCCACCTGTATCAAAATTATTGAACGGTGTACCCTTAATATTATTATCCTTCAGGAATCTCATCACCTGAACCGGGAAGTATCTTTCACTTATCCCAAAGCCTGCTTCGCGATTATACTTGAGTGTTATATAAAAATTATCCGACTGAAATTGTAATGTAAGTACAGCAAAAACAATAATTAGAAATGTCTTGGGAATGTTGCCGTAAAGTAATTTTTCAGTAAGTGAATTTAATCGCCATTTTGCTGAGAAGTAATTTATGCTTACGGCAATCAAAGGGATGATAATAATTTCGTAATCAACTGTAAATCGAATTGCCCTTAATGAATATGCACCAAAAGTCAGATACATAAGTGCAAATGTAAGATCTTTTTTCCTGTAAGCATAGAACAGCACAACTAATCCTGCTGCAAGAAGTATCTTGTATAATGTTATCACAAAGGTAGGTTCTATCTTACCACTGAACGGGCTCAGCCATTCGGCAATTGATTCCAGCATTTTCATGTTGGTATGCTCATATGCGTAAACATACGTTGCCCAGCCGTGAGGATTTATCAATAGTACTGCAATACAGGCGGCAAATATTATCAGGGTCTTTTTAAGTTGAGAGGCAGTTAAGGGCTTTGCTTCCCCTCCTGAAAATTTTGAAGATCTATAGAAGTTTATAGCTTCGGCCAAAACAAATATAAAAAAGAGAAAGATTCCCGTTAGAACACCGAGATGAAGATTTCCCCACAGCAGGAAAAGAACAGGGAGGTATATAATCACTTTCATATATTTATCTCTGTTGAAATACTTTACACTTAACAGAATGTAAAGCAAAACAGATAAAAATAGGTAGGTGAATATATGAGGTCGTGGAGAAAACCGGTTGAACATCCCGATAAGCAGAAGAAAAAGCATGATAATGCTCAACACCGGGCTTACTTGGAATCTTCCAAGCAGCCTGAAGAGAATAAGGAACATAAGACAAAAAATCAGAGAGCGAAATATGAATACTCCATTATACCCCGCAAGCTTGTAAACATTGTATAAAATAACATCTGAACCCCATTCAAAAGGGATCCATTCAGCGTTTTGAGTGGCATATCCGAAAACATCCTTATCAGGTATTGAGCCGTTTTCAATAATGTATTTTCCCGTTGAAAGGTGCCAGAAGAAATCGTCATCTTCTATTTTATGTGTTGTAACCGAAAAAACCAAAAACAAAAAAACAATAAACATACCCCAGAGTAGATATTTGTTTTCTTTCCGGGGTGCAGCGTCTGCTTGCAGTTTTTGCCTGTCTTGTTTTTTTTGCTGTTTAACCATCAATTGGTTTTATGGTTGCTCAGTTTATTTATATAAGAAGAAATATCATTAGGTAACATCCTGTTGATATTATCAAATTTAAAAACATCAGCAAATTTATTCACTATATTAAGACTAAGATTAACTATATCTATTTCTTTACCCAATGTCTTTTTTATGCTTGTCACACCTTTTTCAAAAATGCCGCAGGGGATTATCTTATTAAAATAGGAAAGGTCATTGTTAACATTAAGTGCTAACCCGTGCATTGTTATCCACCTGGAGGCCTTTATCCCGATCGCACAGATTTTTTCTTCACCCACCCAAACGCCTGTGTATTCTTCAATCCTGTGAGAGTTAATATTGTATTCTTTCAATGTTTTTATTACCACTTCTTCAAGATCGCGCAAAAAGCGGTGTGTATCTTTGTAGTGATTATTCAGATCGAATACAGGATATACAACCAGCTGCCCTGGTCCGTGGTAAGTGATATCTCCTCCCCGGTCAATCTCATAGTACGAAATGCCGCGCTGCTTCATTTCTCCATCACTGATGAGTATATGGTTCCTGTTGCCTGTTTTGCCGAGAGTATAAACCGGTTCATGCTCAACAGTGATGATAACATCTTCGAATTTCTTTTTTTGTTTATAAAGATGGACCTTCTTCTGAAGGTCCCATACTTCCTTATAATCTGCTTTTCCGAGATCTAAGACTATTGCGTTCAACTGTATTGAATTAATGAAGAACAAGTTTAGCTTAAAATGGTTTTAAGTAATATTCAATTATCTTTCACGCTGCAGTTGTTTTTTATTGATTTATATTGGCTGAAATCTACCAGGGAACAAAATTCAAACCCCTGAGTTAGATTAGAGGTATCTGTTATATTTATATATCAATTGCAGTATTCATTTAATAAGTAACTTGATTTTATTTTTTGGAAGTCATATATTGAATACTGAACTTGGTGTATTGTACAATTTTTCTAAGGAGAAAGCAAAATATGAAAAGACTATCCATACTTCTCTATGTTCTTTTCGGCTTTGTTGCTCTTCAATATCTGGCAGGCTGCGGCGGGTCTGAAATTGATGAAGAAGAAAGCGCGGAAAAGAGATTAAAGAAGGACTCCGTAAGTGTTTATACAGCGCTTGAAACCGCAAGAATCCATTACGCAAAGGCTCTTCAATTCAACGAACAGGCTGATTCAAAATCTTCCAAGGGGGAGTTTGAAGCGGCTTTAAAAGACCTCAACAAGATAGATACAAAGAATCTGGAGAAGCATTATTTGTGGGAGAAGGATTATAAGGAACTTGCTACCAGTGTAACCCAGGATTTCATAACGGCACACCGTGATCTGGGTGATAATCACAAAGTTTTCAAGCTTGCTTCAAAACTTGGTATTAAATATGAAAAAATAGAAAAGAAGTCCTTTACCAACTCCTTCAATCCCGATGATCTTCCGGAGTGTGATGAGATCCCGCTTGTGGAAAACGGTCCTGTACAGGATTATATCAACTACTTTACAGGTACCGGCAGAAAGTATATGGATAAGTGGCTGTTCAGGCTTGGCAAGTACTCAAACTTGATGAGAACAATCCTGAGAGATAATAACGCTCCCGAAGAATTGATATATCTATCCATGATTGAATCGGGGCTTGATCCGAAAATTTCATCATGGGCGGGAGCAATTGGACTGTGGCAGTTTATGCCAACGACAGGTACAGCATATGGTCTGTATTATGACGGAAACACTGATGATAAGCGCGACCCGGAAAAATCAACTGATGCTGCTGCGAAACATCTTAAAGATCTTTATGCCTCTTTTGGTGATTGGTATCTTGCTATGGCATCTTACAATGCAGGCCCGGGCAGGATCACAAGTGCTGTAAGAAAATCCGGTTCAAATGATTTCTGGACAATCAGAGAATACCTTCCGAAGGAAACAAGGAATTACGTTCCTCAGTATATTGCAGTTGCTCTTATCAGTCTGAGCCCCGAAAAGTACGGGTTCAATGACGTTGAGTGGGGCAAGCCGATTGAATATGACAGGGTTGTGATAAAATCCGCAATTACTATGGATAGGATTGCAGAGCTTTGCGGAACAGACGTGGAAACCATAAGAGATCTTAACACACAAATGCTGAATGATGTTACCCCCGTGTATGACGGCGGGTATATGATAAAGATTCCAAAAGGTACTTTCAAAGAGTTTGCTGCCAATTATGAATCAGCAGGAGATATCGAAAAGAACGGAATGAAGCCTTCATACGAGGGTGATGAAGGGACTGCATCGGTTAACCATGAAGAGTCATACTCGTATTTCAAAGTTGCTGATTACCATGTTGAAGACCGTCATTTGATAGTTAGCACTGCAAACCGTGAACTTGTTTTCCACGACGTTGCAGAAAAAGAAGACCTGTTCAATTTATCACTTAAGTACTCAGTTAGACCCTCAGATATCAGGCTGTGGAATAACCTGTCATACGGCGTTTATCCAAAACAGGGAGATAAGCTTTCAGTCTGGCTTACGAAGCAGAAATACAAAGAAATGTACGGCTCGGTTGAAGAAACACAAACTAAAAATGTGTCCGATGTTGTGGAAGAATATAAAGAAGATGAACAGGTAACCACTAAGGAAACCACAACGACAAAAGAAGATAACGAGAACATACTGGTAAATAAAGATAACCGTGATAATGACCCTGAGATAAAGATGGATACAGAGATAAAAAAAGAACCAGAGGTAAAGAAACAGCCCGAAGTCAAAAAAGAAGAAAAGAAGACCGTCACCAAAAAAAAGCAGAATTACCAGACATATACCGTAAAAGAAGGCGATAACCTGACCGGCATAGCAGATGCCTATGATGTTGATGTTTCTGATATAAAGGACTGGAATGAACTTGAAACAGACAAGATCATAGTCGGACAGAAACTGAAAGTATATTCCGATAAAAAAGTGACTTCTTCAAGCAAAAAAGCTAAAACTTATACCGTTAAGTCAGGCGATAATCTCACAAAAATTGCAGAGGATAACGGTGTAACTGTTGCAGATATTAAGGACTGGAACGATCTGGAAAGCGATGTTATACAGGAAGGCCAGGTATTGAAGCTCTATCCGGTAAAAGAGACCACTAAGAAAGAAGAAAAGAAAAAGGATACAAAATCCAAGATGACTTACCATACGGTAAAGAAGGGTGAGACCATTGCCAAACTTGCAGAGAAATACGATGTGACAATAAGCGATATAAAGAAATGGAATAAACTAAAGGGCGATACAATTGAAATCGGGCAGAAACTGATAGTGAAGAAGTAATAAGGAAAATAGTTCAGAGTATTTAAGAAGCCGTTCATAAATTTATGAACGGCTTTTTTTGTTGCAGTTGCATCCTGACCCTTTGGTAATTAACAGATCTCGATCCAAATATTTGTATCATTAATCATTGATTGTATTCTGAAAGAATTTGGAATATTTCTGCTTGCTGAAAGGCGGCGACACAAAGTTCTCAATGGATATACTCTTGCTTAAGTAACACCCTGCCTTCAGATCAGCTCGTCAATCTTTTCGCTCAGCCATTCCTTACCGGCTGCGTTTGATTCCTTTTGAAGTTCTGCCTTTAGCAGACCCGCTGAAATTCTGTCATCACTCAGCTTTGCTTTGAATAATTTTGCATAATATTTCATAAAGAAATTATACCTATCCCTTGAGTTTTCATCTACCAATTTGTTTTCTCTCAGGAAGTGCCTGTAGGAATCTGTGAGTGAAAAAGCTGTCTCATGGTTTCCAAGCTCGTAATGTATCTGCAGACTCATTACATAAACATCCTGTTTGAATGAGAATAACTGGTATTTAACTTTTGAAAGTGATCTCAGGGCGCTTTCATAATCCTTCTTGTAATAATCTGTCAGGGCTCGACAGTAAATTTCAGTATTTTCATTGTGCATGGGGTTAAGATATTTTTTGTACTCGCTGAGAAATTTCTCCGCCCATTCAGGTTCATCGGCTGAAATTGCAGCTTTAAACGTCCTGATAAAATCCTTAAGCTGAAAATAAGCCCCTATCTTGAGGTAGAATCCCTTTTCCACTAAGAATCTGTTTATTTCGAAGTGCTCTTTTGGAAATCTGTGAGCTGAATAACTGGAAAGAATTGTAAACAGTCCGAATGTAAGAGATAAATGAAGTTTCTGGTAATGTTTCATAACAGCTTGTTTCAGTTCATAGTAATCATCCGTTCTGTTACCGAAGGTTAACTTCAGTAAATGTGATGAGATCTCATATATGAAGCTGTATTTCTCATTCAGGCTGATCTCTGAAAGAAATTTCTCCGGAGCAAAGTTCTTGAAGAATATGTAGGCCGGAGATTGTTCGTAATCATAATTAAACGAGGACTTGTTTGCGTTCATTTCATACAAACCAAGCGAAAATTTAATTATAAAATCCAATAACAAAATTTCATTTCTAGAAACCACATCTTTACAGGCATCTTTTTGAGAAAAAGCAGCGAGTTTGTAAAATACCTTCTCCCTTTCAATTATGTACAAATAGTAGAAATAGTCCATATGTATCTCTTCATTCTGCATTTGCTTGTTGAATTCTTCAAGGTGCTTGCCGCATAACTTGAAGAGGGAGTGAGTTCTTGCATAGTTAATGTACATGAAGTCTTCGAGTTCAGGTTCTGACTCCAGAAGCTTAAGACTGATAAACTTGATTGCGTACTGATAAAGCAGTGAAAGGGATTTTCTCATGAGTGAATCATTGTAAACCTTCCCGGGAAAAGATTGTTTGAATATCTCTTTTTTGTCCAGTTCTCTGAAATCGGGATAGTGTTTCTTCAGTTCCGAAAAAAGATTAACAGTAAATTGCTTACAACCGAAATATGGTGAAATCAGAAATCTCTCAAACATCTTGATTTCCTTTTTCGAGAATGTTTTGAGAAGTACAATTACTTTTGAATTATCCATGATATTGGTCACAAATTGCCTCAAAAATAGCTAAAAAATTATTCAAAATCAGTTTTTATGTGAATTTGTAGGTCGCAATTGACAAAAAGATTCTTTGTCTGAACCTGTATCAATAGATTATCTTGCAAAAATTTTTTTTATGAAAAAAGCACTGCTGCTGTTTTTTAGTTTATTAGCGGGGATTGCCTATTCCCAGAATGTTGGAACATATGTTTTTACAAATAGTGTTACAACAGTCGCATTTCCATCCGGTATAACATACTATTCAATTAACGGGGGCGGCGGTTCGATGGATAACGGATACTCATTGCCGATTACCATTCCATTTGCATTTAATTATGGCGGGACTGATTTTACACAGTACGTAATGTGTTCAAACGGTTTTTTGGCATTTGGGAATTCGCTGACTTCAGCTGAGTATGCTGCGTTCTATAATCCCTGGACAGGAACAAGGAATAATGTTATTTGTTATATGGCGCGAGATTTGTTTCCTGATGCGAGCACCTTTTTTGGGTATTCAACAGAAGGCACTGCACCAAACCGTGTACATAAAATTATTTGTCTTGGATTGAGACCTCCGGGAATATTGCAGCGTGGCAACTGCCAGATCTATTTATATGAAGGTACTAACAGAATTGAGATAATATACAGCGCGTTTCCATTGACATGGACAGGAGGTTGTCTTGTAGGCTTGAGAGGAGGTTCTACCGGGTCTGCGCATCTTAGGACACTTTCAGGAGGTACAGGTTCTGCCGCCTGGACGGATCCGGTTGCAGGGAACTTAAACAATGTCGGAATCAGTCAGCAGGGAGTAAATGCGGATGAAGGCAGAATGTATACTTTTTACTTCGACCCAACACCAATGTTCTACATATCATCTACTACTACTCAATCCTTAACAACAAGTATATACAGCGGAGCAACAAACCAACAGTTAATTGGAATAGAAGTTACTACAGGCGGATATACAAACATTCTGAACCTGACCGGTTTTACATTAAATACGAATGGCTCAACAAATGCATTAAGCGATATTTCGAATGCAAAAATATTCTATACAGGTGCAACACCCGTTTTCAGCTCAACTTCGCTTTTCGGTTCTGCATTCAATTCACCTAACGGATCATACACAATAAATGGAAGCCAGGCTCTTCTGAACGGCACAAACTACTTTTGGCTGGCATATGATATTTCACCAACCGGTACAACGGGGAATGTAGTTGACGCTGAATGCAATCAATTAGTATTGAGCGGTACCGGCGGAACACACATACCTGCAGTGCAGGCTCCTGCCGGTAACAGACAGATCATACCTGCTATTACAACGGTAAATGTTGGAACTGGTGAAGCATATACATCACTCACAAATCCAGGGGGACTTTTTGAGGCAATAAATACGGGAACATTTCCAATAGCCGGAAACACCACTGTTTATATCACTTCAAATCTTACAGAAACCGGTACAGTATCGCTGAACGACTGGCAGAATTCATACACAATTAATATCGTATCATCTGCCGCAGTTGAAAGACTGATATCAGGAAGTAATTCGTCAACTGCTTTGATTACGCTAAGCGGCGCAGATAAGGTGAACATAGACGGCAGATTTGGAGGAAACGGCAAATACCTCCGCTTCAGGAATACGAGCGGAACAAAGCCGGCCATACAATTTATGAATGATTCAAAAAAAAATACAATAAGAGATTGTTACGTTGAAAGCAATAATACACAAACCTCAGCTGGGTTGGGTACAATTCTATTCGGCACAACCCAGGGAACAGAAGGCAATGACAGCAATTCCATATTGAACTGTGATATCAGGAACAGAAGCGATGTGGCCGGAAATCCTGTGTATGGAATTGTATGTTCAGGAAATACAACAGGAATAACCAATGATAACAATTCAATTTCAGGTTGTAATATCTATAACTTTAATGCCTCATCAAGTACATACGGTATCTATTTGTTCACCGGAACAGGATCAAACTGGCTGATTGAAAATAATAGCTTTTACAATACTTCACCCATTGCTTCTACTTTTTGGTATGCAGTATCAATTAACAGCACAGTAACGGGAAACCAACAGATATTGAATAATTACATTGGAGGGACTGCTGCTAACTGCGGGGGTACTGCTTTAACTGGGACACTCAGAACTCTGCACGGAATATACCTGAGGGCCTTAAATACATCAAGCAACACTATCAGCGGAAATATAATAAGAAACATTAATCTAACTAAAACATCTAACGCGACACTCGAAGACGGGATTCTGGGGATTTATACAGCACGGTCAAATTATACAATAACCAATAATGTCTTAGGGGATACAATATCAAACGATAACGTTACAATAACAGGGTCAACAGGTATTAGCCTGTATGGCCATTTCATCAAAGCGGATAGCGTGGGTACGATAAATCTCAGCGCTAACATTGCCGGCTCTGTAACAATAAACATCGGAGGCTCAAATCAATTCACAGCTATTTCTTGCAGCGATGGACCTTCATTTAATACTACGAAGCAGGTAACCGGTAACAAAATCGGAAGCCATACGGTACAGAACTCCGTCAAATCAAACTCATTGTCGAATTCAGCCATAGTTGGTCTATATCTGAGCTTTGGAGTCTTCTATGGAACCTCCCTGGCAAATATAACGGGTAATGCAGTTGTTAACCTTACCAATACACTTCCTAATAATCAATATGACAGAATTGAAGGTATTCAAGGTTTGCTTTCATACAATAATAACTCAGTGTGCAACCTGAATAATAATTCAGTGTATAATTTATCATCCCCAACTCTGTACGGCATAGCCTTTAGCATGTTCGACGCTTTGGAACAACCCGGCGGAAATACAGGATACTTCTATGTAAAAAATAATACTGTAAAAGGTCTATATGCAACCGGAGGCTCGGCTAATAATGGAGTATTTGGAATATATCTTTTCACCAAAGCTGATTATAATGATGTTTCTTCCAACAAGATCAGCAATTTATCAAACAGTCAGGATGGCGGTATAATTTCCGGCCTCACAGTACGCTCCACTTATTGGTGGCCTAACCCGCCCAGATCTCCTTTTGAAAAAAACCTAGTGTACAATAACCAGATTTCAATTACCAACGGAGAACCCCAGGACGGGTTAGCTATTTCAAAAGGGGATTCATATTCAAACTCTCAATATATTTATGGAATAATAATAGACCATGGTGATTCAATAAGGGTTTTAAACAACAGTGTATATTTAGGAGGTATTGAAGGCGGTACCAGGTATTCCGAGTGTATAAGCATAGAATTATATACGGGCTGGAATGTAAAGCCTGATATCAGGAATAACCTTCTTGTGAATAACAGAACAGGAAGTGGGGATCACACTGCAATTATGGTTGAAGTGCCTGATTCAAGTTTGGGGGCCGGAACGTTTAATTACAATACTTACATAGTTTCGGATACTAACAAAGTCTGCCAATGGTATATTAACAATTTCTGTTCGTTTAAAGAGTGGAAAGACAGTACAGAAAGTGATAATCAGAGTTGGTGTGCCGGTAGTGCAGAGATTAATCCTGCGAATCTTTTTATTGATGCCGCAAACGGGAATCTGAATATAAATTATGCCAACCCCGAAGCGTGGATAGTATCTGGCAAAGGTATGCCTTTGAGCTATGTCAGCACCGATCTTGAAGGCAATATAAGATCCACAAGTGTATTGTATAATCAGCCAACGGATATCGGCTCTGATGAATTTACTCAAACTCCTCCAAATAACCTATCAGCGGTCCAAACAGGAACCCCCGGTCCGGGCAGCACTACAACATATACTCTTTTCGGAAGGGAAATAATGCAGATAAATTGGGGTGCGGGTGGAACATCTTATCCTGCCGGTATGGATGTTAAATATTTCTCGGGAGTTCTTCCTCCTGGAATAACAGGCGGATACAGCTATTCCTATTGGCAGGCTGTACCAACCGGTTCACTTGCCGGAACCACTTACGATATTACCATCAATTACGGAGAGAATGAAACGCATTCCATCACTTCTCCTTCTGCAAATATACGTTTAGCTAAGAAAGATTCAGAGTGGACTGCATACAATACACTTGGAACAGGTAATCTCCAGTCTGAACTTGACTGGAGCAATCGCCGGGTAAAAGTCAGGGGACTAAGTACATTTTCACAATTTGCACTGATTGATTTCTCAAACCCGCTGCCCGTCGATATTTGCAGCTTCGGGGGAATTTCTGTGAACCGCAATGTCAAGCTTAACTGGAGTACTTGCAGAGAACTCAATAACGCCGGATTTGAAATCGAACGCAGAACAGAGATTACTAAGGATAAACAGTATAGCCAATGGCAAAAAGAGGGATTTCTTCAGGGTTATGGCACAACAAATGAGATGAAGCATTACTCATTCGAAGATAGAAAACTGAGTGCAGGAAGATATCAATACAGACTTAAACAGATCGATCTGAATGGTAATGCTGAATACTATCATCTTGCTGATCCGGAAGTTATAGAGATCGGTAAGCCTCAGACTTTCGAAGTCTCTCAGAATTATCCGAATCCTTCTAATCCTAAGTCAAAAATCGATTTTCAAATACCAAACGATGGTAGGGTGAACCTTGTGATATATGACATATTAGGCAGAGAAGTTTCAAGACTTGTAAATAACGAGAAAAGAGAAGCAGGATATTACACAATTGATTTTGACGGTTCAAATCTTGCCAGCGGAGTTTATTTTTATATGCTTGTTTCAGATGGTTTCAGAGAAACAAGAAAAATGATACTTGTCAAGTAGAGCTTGGTAAAAGAGCATACAACAAGCCGTTTATCAAATAAACGGCTTTTTTATTTAATTGAATTTCATACCCTAAATCGGTATAATTGACTAATATTCCAATAAAATTAAATTAATTAACGGATATGAGAAAGTTCTTTTTCAGTTCACTGATAATAATTGCTGCTGTGTTTGCTTTTTCCTGCAACAAAGGCTCTGGTGATGAGATTTTAATTGGTGAATTTGGCTCCTTGACGGGCTCTGAGGCAACGTTTGGAATTTCATCTACCAACGGACTTAAGCTTGCAGTAGAGGAAATGAATAATTCCGGCGGACTGCTCGGGAAAAAGATCAGGCTTATTACTTACGATGACCAGGGCAAGCCATCAGAAGCACAAACTGTCGTGCAAAGACTGATCAAGAACGATAATGTTGTGGCTGTTATAGGCGAAGTTGCATCATCGCGCTCAAAAGCCGGTGCACCCATTTGCCAGCAGAATAAAATTCCTATGATAACACCTGCTTCAACAAATCCCGAAGTTACGGCAATAGGCGATTATATATTCCGCGTCTGCTTCATCGATCCTTTCCAGGCTACAGTTGTAAGCAAATTCATACTTAATACTCTGAAATTGAAAAAGGTTGCACTGCTTAAGGATGTTAAAAATGCTTACAGCACGGGACTAGCAGATTTCTTTGAAAAAGAATTCAGGAACATGGGAGGGGAAATTGTTGAAGTGCAGTCCTTCCAGGCTGGCGATAAGGATTTTAAGGCGCAGCTCACTTCTATCAAAGCTAAGAATCCCGAGGCCATTTTCATACCTGCTTACTATACAGATGTAAACCTCATTTCCATCCAGGCAAGAGAGATAGGTCTTACAGTTCCATTAATAGGAAGCGATGGCTGGGAATCCGAGAAGCTAACTGAAGGAAAAGCAAAAGATGCTCTTGAAGGATGTTATTTTTCAACACATGTTTCAACAGAAAATCCTGACCCGGCAATTCAGAATTTCATAAAGAAGTATAAGGAAAAATACGGCAGCATGCCTGATGCTATGAGTTTTTTGGCATATGATGCAGGCATGATACTTTTTGATGCAATGAAAAGAGCAGGCACAACTGATGCTGAAAAAGTTAAAAATGAGCTTGCAAAGACAAAAGATTATAACGGTGTAACCGGAAAGATATCCATTAACGAACAGCGTAATGCTATTAAACCTGCAGTGATCCTTGAAATAAAAGGCGGACACTTTAAGTATAAAGAAACGGTGCAACCGTAATGACTGAATTCGTACAGCAGGTTTTTAACGGACTATCACTTGGCAGCATCTACGCCCTTATTGCTTTGGGATATACTATGATTTACGGCATACTCCGCTTCATAAACTTTGCTCATGGCGATGTTTTTATGATAGGAGCTTTTTCAGGGTATTACCTTGGTATACTGTTTTCATTTTCTACCGCCGGCGGCGGTGCATCGCTTGCTCTCGCTTTGCTAGTGCTGATCGGCGCAATGCTGATCACAGGTGTGCTTGGCTTCACCATTGAAAAGCTTGCTTATAAGCCGCTCAGGAAATCACCGAAACTTACAATACTAATAACTGCAATTGGTGTTTCACTCTTTTTGGAGTATTCCGGTCAATTGGTTTTTGGCGCCGATCCGAAATCCTTCCCAAGCCTGCTTGAAAATAAACCCATCATAAATCTTTCGGGTGCTGTAATTGGATCGAACCCGCTTGTTGTACTTGTAACCGCGGCACTTCTTATGATCGGGCTCAGGCTGATAGTCATGAAAACTAAAATAGGTACTGCAATGAGGGCGGTTTCTTACAACCCAACTGCAGCAAGTCTTATGGGAATTAATATAAATGCAGTTATCAGCTTCACATTTATTATCGGTTCATCACTTGCAGGTGCTGCAGGCATTCTGTACGGCTTGAACTATCCCAGTATTGACCCCTTAATGGGCATTCTACCCGGCATAAAGGCGTTTGTTGCTGCTGTGCTCGGCGGGATCGGCAACATTCCCGGCGCCGCGATCGGGGGAATGATAATCGGGCTGCTGGAAACTTTTGTTACGGGATATATTTCACCCACTTACCGTGATGCAATTGCATTCGGGATATTGATCTTGATACTTCTCTTTAAGCCTACAGGATTGCTCGGGAAGAAGGAGATTGAAAAAGTTTAGTTTCTTCTGAAGTTGTCTGAAATCAGATATTATTGGGGTGAATGAACTTCGCTCCTTTTTTATGTTATGGAAAGCAAAACAATAAGGCAGGACGTACTGGATCGCATCAAAAATATCCCGATTGTAGATACTTTGGGGTTTGAATTCATAGAAATGGATAAGGGTATTTGCGAAGCTATTGTTAAGCGGGATAAAAAGTATGACGGCATTTATGAATCCTTTCACGGTGGTTTGCTTATGACGGTTGCAGATTCAATCTCAGCATTTGCAGTTCTCACATTAGCCGGAGCCGATGCTGCAATCACTACAACAGATATGAATATCCGTTTCCTTGGGTCCTGCCGAAGCGATGTGCGGGCTTTGGCTAAGGTCATTAAATACGGTAAAACCCTTTCACCGGTAGCTGTTGACCTCTTTGATGCAAACAACGTAAAGGTGGCAATTGCTCAGGTAAACTACATGATACTCAGAAAGTAGATCACACTTCTGTTTTACAATATTTCTCCCTTTCAAACGTCTATATCAGTACAAACATATATCCTATTGAAAAAATCTTCATTTGTTATCTTCTTTTCGGTTGTCTTTACAGTTTACGGACTTGTTAATCTGTATATTTATGTTACCGGTCTTGCTGCAGTTCCTGCCGGTTACTATTTGATTTATACTTCTGCTTTCCTGTTTCTTTCGCTTTCTTACATCGCAGGCAGATTCCTTGAAAGAAAGTTTCTAAACCGGTTTTCTGCTCTCATAGTATGGATAGGTTCATTCTGGCTCGCAGCTATGGTATATTTTCTGATTGCAGCCGCATTGATCGATATTATACGGCTGTTTAATCTCTTTTTCAGCTTTTTGCCTGTATCGGCTTCCGGCGGGGATTTCAAGCTTATCTTATTTGCTCTGATTCTGGTATTGGTAGCTATTTTAGTAGCTTCCGGGTATATTAATGCAAAATATCCGGCAATAAGAAGATTAGAACTGAATATTCCCAAAGCAGCTAACGGACTCAAACAGATCAGGATCGCAGCTGCGTCGGATATACATCTTGGTACAATAATCAGCCGTGAGAGATTGAAGATGATCGTAGAAAAGATAAATTCTCTCAATGCTGACGTGGTATTATTGCCCGGTGATGTAGTTGATGAAGATATAGGTCCCGTTATAAAACAGAATTTGGGAGAATTGTTGCGAGATATCAGATCAAAGTATGGAGCCTATGCCGTAACCGGAAATCATGAGTACATAGGTGGTGTTGAGCCTGCAGTAAAATATCTTTCTGAACATGGAATCACCGAGTTAAGGGACAATTACATTAAGCTTGCTGATTCGTTTTATTTGATCGGAAGAGAGGACAGGGCGGGTAAACAATTCGCCGGTACTCTGCGAAAACCGTTAAGTAAGATAATGGAAGGGATTGACAAAAGCCTGCCTTTGTTACTCATGGATCACCAGCCTGTCAAGCTTCAGGAAGCAGTTGATAATGGAATTGATCTCCAGCTCTCGGGACATACACATCACGGTCAGTTATGGCCATTCAATTTCATCACAAAGAAGATTTATGAATTGAGTACCGGTTATCTGAAAAAAGGCAATACGCATTTTTATGTATCGAGCGGTGCGGGGACGTGGGGACCGCCTGTAAGGACAGGGAACAGGCCGGAAATTCTTGAGTTCATCCTGTGGTTTGAACCCGGTCAATAATAATGCCGCGGCTGATTCTATCTTTCAATCGCGGCAACAGTAAAATCCGGCGGTAAATCAGTTCACACTTGGATTTTCAGGGAAGCTGGCAAGTATGGCAAATTTCTTGCCCATCTTTTTCAGTACTTCACGCCATAGCTTATCCGGCTCTTCCGAAAATATATCGTCTATTTTTGTTTCGGCAACTATCCATGAGTTCAGCTCAAGTTCATCATTGATCTGTCCTTCGTCCCAGCCGGAATATCCCAGGAAGAAACGAAAATCCCTTGCATCAGCTGAACCGGATTCAATAAGTGTTTTCAATATCTCAAAACTTCCGCCCCAGTATAATCCCGGCATAATTTCAAGTGAGCCTTCGATAATATTCTCTCCGCGGTATACAAACTGCAGAGTGTTCAGCTGTACAGGGCCGCCGTAGTACACCCGTGAATTGAATTCCGGAAATTCCGGTATCATTTGGCTGATCAGAACTTCTGTGGGTTTATTAAGCACAAATCCAACTGAGCCTTCCTCACTGTGTTCTGCCAATAAAATTATAGTGCGCTTGAAGTTCGGGTCATTTAAGAACGGCTCTGAAATAAGAACCTTGCCTTTTTCGGGTTTTTGGCTCATAAATTACAGCAATATAAGTTTAAATTTGATTAAGCAAAATAGTGAATTTCTGCTTGTTGAGTTGACAAGATCAAAAAAGATACATTTATGTTCCATATATTCAATTTATAATCAGTATGTTGGAGTAAATTAACAATTAAAGGAAATAAATTATGAAAATTGTTCTGGTTTTGCTTTTAGCAATTTGCTTTATGTGCTACGGTGTAAACTCTCAGGATTCGTTTGACACAAAATACACGATTGAATACGCGTTAAAAGATGCCTCAGGGAATATTAAAAGCAAAATGAAGTTATACAGAAACGGCAATAAGCTGAAATTCCAGAAATATGATAATGCCGGCAAACCGGATTCAACTTCTACAAGCATTTATATATTCAAAGATGAACCAAAGATATATAATATCGTCACAAATTCTGCGGGAAAGTTCGGAACCAAAAATGCTGTTGATATGATGTACGTTGGTATGCAGACCGGAGTATACATTCTGGATCTGGGTCATGACGGGAAATTATTTAACAGCTCTTCCCGGGCCGGTTCCGAAATCGTGTTAGGAAAGAATTGTATTAAGTTTACAATAGCTTCGCAAAGTATACCGGATGACAATGCATCTAGCGATTATTATATGTTCCAGGATAATCTAATGTTGAAACGCTGGGTAGGAAACGCTGCTGGAGGTAATTCTATCGAGGCACTGAGTTACGATAATACTACTGATGTACCTGAGAGTATTTTTGTTTTGCCTGTCGACGTTCAGTATATTAATTAATTTGAAGAATCTTAATTAAATCCATCTTTGGACTCAATTGAGTCACATTTTTTGGCAAAAATTCTGAAATTGTAAAAATCACAATTTATTTCCACTTTTGAATAAGTTCTTTCAAATTCTGAAAAAATATTGACAGTTCACAAAAATGGTCGAGTTTATCTTATACGTTGCAGATCAAAAAGTCAGCAGGGATTTTTACCGCAGAATTCTTGATAAAGAACCAGTACTTGATGTAAGCGGAATGACCGAATTTATGCTCTCTGATAACTGCAAGCTTGGCTTGATGCCTGAATCAGCGATCAGGAAAATACTCGGCTCAAATATACCCGGACCGGAAACAGGCAATAGAATCCCCAGATGTGAACTGTATTTGTATGATGAAGATATTGAAGGATGTTATAAAAGAGCAATAGAAGCCGGGGCAATAGAGGTAAGCCCGGTTGCGCAGAGAAGCTGGGGAGACAAGGCCGGTTATGTCTCAGACCCTGATGGTCATATTATTGCATTTGCTTCACATTAGAATTTCTTTAACTTTGCTCCGCTTCAGGCTAGAATTTTATTGGGAGGCTTAAAATGAGTATAGTGATTTCTCCTTTGACAAAAGATGATTTTCCGACTTTGATCGAGTGGGCTGAGGATGAAAAGATACTGCTGCAGTGGGCGGGTCCGTACTTTAAGTACCCGTTAACTAATGCTCAGCTTGCAGAGTATCTCGCACCGACAAGGCACAAAGATCCCGTTCGTTTTGCCTTCAGAGCGCTGGATGAGGCCGACCTTATGGTTGGTATGGCTGAGTTGAATGTTGTAGATAGAACCAATGAGACTGCAACGCTTTGCCGTATTTTTGTTGATAAGAACAGGCGCGGCAGGGGCCTCGCTGACAGCATCATAAAACAGGTCATAAGCTATGGATTTGATATTCTGAAACTTAACAGAATAGACCTGAAGGTCTTTACATATAACTCCACGGCAATCAAATGCTACGAAAAACTGGGATTCGTCAGAGAGGGAATGATGCGAAAGGTGTGTAAGTTCAACAACGAATATTGGGATTGTTACGTGTACTCTATGTTAGGAAATGAATGGGAAGCAAGAAGGAAGTGATCAACCATAGAGTCGCAAAGCAATCATATAAAGAAATAAAAGCGCCATAAACCTTGCAACAATATATATCTCCGGTAAATATTTTTACTTCAGCAATTCCTGCAATCTATCTATGAATGGTATCTGAGCGGCCTTTATCTTTATCTTTGCATCATCAGTTTTAAAGAAAGAGACTTTGTCAATTTCGGGGAACTCTTTATACTCGCCCGAGTGAGGCGGCCATTCTTCCTCAAAGTAGTTACATTCATGAACATAATTCACTGGAATGTCGCCTTCAAAAGCCCAGCAATACACTAATTTCCCTCCCTTTTGTGTAATTGTTCCCAGGGGAACTAATTCCCCAACAGGCGTAATGCCGGTTTCTTCTTTGAACTCCCGCATTGCAGTAACGATTAGTTCTTCGCTGTCATCCGGCTCACCTTTGGGGATACTCCAGTTACCGTCATCTTTCTTCTCAAAGTATGGACCACCCGGGTGTGCAAGGAATACTTCAAGAACATTGTCCTTAATTCGGTACATCAAAAGTCCGGCGCTTAGTCTCTTACCCATATTAATTACTTAGTGTATAATTCTATCAACTTGTTTGTGATGAAATCAACTGTATATTTCTCTTCTACCAGTTTTCTGCCTGCAGCCGATAAGTTAATTCTCAACGGTTCATCTGTAATTAGTTTCTCCAGTGAATCTGCGAGGGATTGGTAGTTCTTTGGCTCAAACAGGAGTCCTGTTACTCCATCTGTAATAATATCAAGCACGCCGGCATAGCCGCTGGCTGCAACCGGGATCTGCATCGCCATTGCTTCAATTATGACTCTTCCGAAAGATTCATCGTGGGAAGGAAATGCAAGTATGTCAAATGCTGCCATAAATCTTTGCGGTTCATCAGTATGCCCGTTAAACAAAAGATTTTCAATTCCGGCTGCGAGATTTCTGATCTTCTGCTCGTATTTCTCTTCACCTTTGCCTGAAGTGCCAACCATCAGGAAATACAGCTTTCCTGGAAATTTTTCATTCAGAACCTTTGCTGCTTCGATAAGTTCTATGTGACCTTTTCCAGGGGTGATCCTGCCGATCAAACCTATGACAATCTTATCATTTTTAATATTCAGGCTGTTCAATACTTCATCCCTGTCATACCTACTCTTATTGAACCGGGAAATATCAACACCATTGGGAAGAATATACACTCTCTCCTTCGGTATTGAAGTTGTATTTAATACGCTTTCCTTTATGTAGCTTGAAATTGCAAAGATCCCGTTCACTCGCTTGTAAATCTTCTTATGAAAAAAATCATTTTTTTTGACACCGCTTGCAACATGTTTGGTCAAGAATAGCTTTATTCCGGGATTCGCAGAACTTAAAGCAGGGGCTAAGGCCCACAGGTCATGTGAATGATGAGTATGGACAACATCTGTTTTTGAATTTTTAAAAAATTTCTTCAATTTCAAAATCGTAAGCGGCAGCTTGCCGTCGGTGGAAAAAAAGGGTAATGTCTCCGCACCACACTCTTTCGCCCTGTTATGCAGGATTGAATTTTCAGAACACAGTAACTTGACAGAATTGCCGGATTCGCTTAGTTTCAAAGAACTTTCGAGTGCAGCCATTTCCAATCCACCCCACGAATACGACCCGCAGGATACAAGAATATTCAATTTCTGATTAGTTTTGGGCATTAATGTACAAATTTAACTTCATTTTATCTCATCTCAAAACCCATTATAAAACAGCAAAAGCACTAACGAAAACGCGGTATTGAAGTAATACCGTGTAAATGTTAACTTGGATGTCCAAAATGAAATATTCTGATAGTTCATTCTTGTGAAGTGTGAGTATATAGCGTCAAAAATTGTCAGTTATTGAGTATTCCGGATCTAAGTTTACCGGACCGGCAAACATACTGACTAAACGGAACGAAAACATACGTAATGCTGATAAAATTGATACTGCAAATGAGGGAGTTAGGTGAGCGAACTTAACGGATCTCCGCGCATTATGGTGGTTGAAGATGAAGGCATAATTGCCCAGGACATAAAGAACTGTCTGGAGGGGCTTGGATATGTTGTGCCCGACGTTGTCTTCACCGGGCGCGAAGCTATCTTGCGCGCTGAAGAATTACGCCCTGATCTGGTACTTATGGATATCGTATTGAAAGGCGAAATTGACGGAATCGAAACTGCAGCAGAAATAAGAAGAAAGTACAACATCCCTATCGTTTACCTTACTGCTTATGAAGATGACAAAACTTTAAAACGCGCGAAGCTCACAGAGCCTCTCGGGTACATATTGAAACCTTTCGAAGAACGCTATCTACGTTCCAGCATAGAAATGGCGCTTTACAAGCACCAGATGGAAACCAAGCTTAAAGAGAATGAGAGATGGCTCACAACAATTCTGAAGAGTGTTGGTGATGCAGTTATTGTTACAGATGAGCTTGGAGTAATCAAGTTCATGAATCCAATAGCGGAAACCTTGACAGGATGGCCGCTTCATGAAATTGCCGGCAGAAAATTGGGCGACGTTCTGATGCTGCTTGATGAAGATACAAAAGAACCTGTCGAGAACCCCATCGATATGGTACTGCGGGATAATATAGTCATCGGAAGAAGCAACCATACGGTTCTGATAGCGCGGGACGGAAGAGAGATCTCAATTGATCACAGCTCATCGCCTCTTAAGGATGATAAAGGCAGACTCACGGGTGCAGTACTGATCATTCAGGATATTACTGAACGCAAGATATCTGAAAATGCACTCAAAGAAAGCGAAAACAAATTCAGAAACCTTTTCGATTTCGCAACAGATGCTATTTTTGTACAGTCTCTCAACGGCAAGATAATTTCAGTTAACAACCAGGCTTGCAAATTGCTTGGTTACTCAAAAGAAGAGCTTAATAGTCTGAAGTTCTCGGATCTGATCAACGAGAACATAATAGATAACACTTTTGCAATATATTCTGCGCTTAAAGAAAAGGGCAATTACCAGTTTGAAACTCAGTACAAGAAAAGGGATGGTTCTTTAGTAGACGTAGAAATAAGCATGCGTCTTATAAATCTGCTTGAAGATGAAGTTGTACAGCTTTTTGTAAGGGATATAACCGAAAGAAAACTGTCTCAGGAAAAGATCGATATGCTTGCTCAGGCTGTCAAGGGTATAAGCGAATGTGTAAGCATTACAGATCTGAATAACAGGCTGATATTTATTAATGATGCTTTTGAGAGAACGTACGGTTTTTCAAAAGAAGAAATTATCGGCAAAGCAATTAACATCATACGCTCTCCGAATAATCCGCCCGGTATCAACGAGGCGATCATAAAAGGAACTGAAAAAGGCGGATGGCAGGGTGAATTGCTTAACAGAACCAAAGAGGGCAGGGAGTTCCCGGTATATCTTTCCACTTCACTGCTTAAGAACGATAAGGGAGAAACAATTGCAAGTATTGGTGTCGCAAGTGATATTACCGAAAGGAAGATCTCTGAAAGGGCTATAAGAGAAAGCGAAAAGCGTTACCAGGATCTCTATGATAGTGCCCCGGATATGTATTTTTCTGTAACTCCGGAAGGACTCGTGAAATCAGTAAACAGATCAGGCGCAGAGTATCTTGGATACAGCCTAGAAGAGTTGATAGCGCAGGAAGTCTGGAAGGTAGTTCATCCTGATGACCTGAGAATGGTAAAAAGCAGGATCTCTGAGATCTTTAACAAGAAGCTTGAAAATGCCAATCTGGAATTCAGGAAAGTCAAGAAAGACGGAACATCGATCTGGGTAAACGAAAGTACCAGACTGATTGAAGATGACAAAGGAGTTCCCAAAGAGCTTTTCATAATCTGCAGAGATATCACAAAGAATAAAGAGTTTCAGCTGGCACTTCTGGAAAGTGAAAAGAAGTACAGAAATCTTACACAGAATGCTCCGGTATCTGTTGCCAGGTTCTCGATGCTCACAAATGATTTTGAATATGCCAACGATGAATTTGCCCGCCAGATGGGCTGCTCTGTTGAAGAGTACAGCGGGCTTTCCCGGAAGGAAAAAAAGCTTATCATTCATCCGGAAGATTCCGGTAAGGTTGCCTCTAATTATGACAAGTGGAAGCATGAAGGATTCAAAGGCATTCTACATTTTGATTACCGTATAATCAACAGGAAGAAAGAGCTCATATGGCTTGATACATTTATTTATGCGGATTTTGACAGCAGCGGAAAAGCTGTTATGATGAATGAAGTATGCATAGATATTACCGAAAGAAAAAAAGCCGAGCTTGCAATAATAGAAAGCGAAAAGAAGTACAAGAACCTCGCTACAACTGCACCAATTGCCGTAACAAAAATATCCAGTGATACACTGAAGTACGAATACGTTAATGCAGAGTTTACACGACAGACCGGGTACACGATGGAGGAATACAATGCTTTATCCAAAGAAGAGATCAAAGCAATGGCATATCCCGAAGATAAAAAGCGTGTATCAGAGTTCTTTAAGAAATGGAAGCAGGACGGATTTAAGGGTACGCAGCACATTGACTACCGCACTTACAACAGAAACGGTGAAGTAATCTGGGTTGATACTTTCCTTTTCGCTGATTTTAGTGAAGAAGGAAAGCTTCTGGCAATCAACCAGATATGTATAGATATTACCGATCAGAAGAGCTCACAGGAAAAAATTGTTGAAAGTGAGAACAAGTATAAGAAGCTCGCGGCAAACTCA
Organism: Ignavibacteria bacterium; assembly: GCA_030835025.1. GTDB lineage: Bacteria > Bacteroidota > Ignavibacteria > Tepidaquicellales > OLB5 > OLB5. Next base: position 28,546 of record JAUQWS010000089.1, read on the forward strand.
CCGGTAGCAGTCACAAGGATTGATCTGAAAACAAAGAGCTACGATTTTGTGAACGATGAGTTCGTAAGGCAATCCGGCTACAGCATGGAGGAGTTCAACGCGCTGGAGGACCAAAAACTGTTTGAAATGATCCACGCTGAAGACAGGCACAGAGTCTCCAGTTTTTATATTGAATGGGAAAGACAGAAGTACAGAGGCACCCAGCATATAGATTACCGAATTGTGAACCGCTATAAAAAGGAGGTATGGCTGGATACTTATCTTTATGCTGAGTTCGATTCAAACGGAGCTCCGAACTATATAAACCAGGTTTGCATTGATATAACGGACCAGAAGAAAACCGAAGACGCCCTAAGGGAAAAAGACAGGAGATTCCGCTCATTAATAGAGAATATCACCGAAATGATCTCGCTTGTGGATAGCAGCGGAGAAATAATTTATGCAAGCCCGTCTGTTACAAGCATTCTTGGATATGACGCCGAGGAGTTTGAAAGCAAGAATATTTTCGATTTTATCAATGAAGAGGACTCTGAAGAGGCAAAAGAGTCATTCAGGAAAGTGCTTGAGAAGCCGGGCAATATAATCAACAATATCCAGTTCCGGTTCAGGAACAGAAAAGGTGACTGGGTATGGAGCGAAGCAACTGCGCATAACCTGATAAACGATCCTTCTATTGGAGGTATTGTATTCAATTACAGGGATATTACAGATCGCCGCAAAGCAGAAGAAGAGATAAGGCTCCAGAAGTCGTATTTCCAGCAGCTATTCGAGAACTCACCTGAAGGTATTGTAATACTGGATAACCAGGACAGGATTGTAGATGCTAATAAAGGATTTGAAAGAATGTTCCAGTTCAGTGCCGATGAAATAAGAGGCAAAGATCTGAATTCCATTATAGTGCCGGAAAGTCTGCTTGAACAGGCTACACAAATGACTCTGTTCGTTCTGAGAGGAGAAGTGATTCACAGGGAAACTGAACGCAAAAGAAAGGACGGAAGCACAGTTGACGTTTCTATTCTTGCATACCCGATTGTACTCGGAGAGAACCAGATCGGCGTATACGGAATTTACAATGATATTACCGAGCGTAAAGAAACCGAAAAAGCTCTGAGGAACAGCGAAGAACGCTACCGTGCATTTGTAAAACAAAGTACGGAAGGCATTTGGCGCTTTGAATTCCTTGAGCCGATTTCAGTTAAGCTTCCGATAGAGGACCAGATCAAGAATGTTTTCCGCTATGGCTACCTTGCGGAGTGCAACGATGTATTTGCAAAAATGTACGGATATGATTCTGCCAACGATGTTGTAGGCGCCAGAATTAGTGAACTTCTTATAGAATCCGAACCAAAGAATATAGAATATCTCCGCGGTTTTATAATGAACGGCTATAAAGTTGATAATGTTGAGTCGCTCGAAAAAGACAAGGAACAAAATACAAAAGTATTTATGAATAACCTTGTCGGAATTGTGGAAAATGATCAGTTGATCCGAATATGGGGATCGCAGCGTGATATTTCCGAAGCTAAAAAGGCACAGGAAGAACTTAGCTTGACACAATTCAGACTTGCTATACTTCTAAGGAACCTGCAGGACGTGGTTCTATACGAAACAGGCGGCGGGAAGGAGTTCATGTCTGAAAATGTACTGGAAATGCTTGGTTACCCGGCTGATAAATTCCAGGACAAGAATTTCATGAAAACCATTACTCATCCGGGTGACTGGAAAGTTATGGACGAAAAGGTGAATGAATGGCAAACCGCCGGTGCGCAGGGAGTCTTGAACCTTGAGTTCAGGGTTCGCAGGGCTGATGGAAGATATATATGGGTAGAGGACCACATGATAAGTGTGAAAAACAACGGACATTCACATATGTCCGGTGTATTGATAAATATAACGGAGCATAAGACAAGTGAAGAGAAACTAAAACAGCTAGCCGATAAACTTTCTCAGTCTAATAAAGAGCTTGAACAGTTTGCTTATGTTGCTTCACATGACCTGCAGGAGCCTTTAAGGATGGTAGCAAGCTACATTCAGCTGCTGCAAAGAAGATACAAGAGTCAGCTAAGCGGTGAGGCAGATGAGTTCATAAACTACGCAGTAGATGGTGTTGTTAGAATGAAAACACTCATCAACGACCTGTTGATATACTCAAGAGTGAACACCAAAGAATCGCCGCTGGAAGATGTTGACTGCAATAAGGTCGTCCAGCAGACTTTAACCAATCTCAGGACATCCATTGATGAAAGCAAAGCTGTTGTAAATGTTGAAGAGCTGCCTGTAGTGAGGGCTAACCAGCTGCAGATGAACCAGCTGTTTCAGAATCTCATCAGCAATGCTATCAAATTCCGCAAACCTGATACAGCTCCTGTTGTCAATATATCCGCTAAGCACGCCGGTAATGAATGGCTTTTCAGTGTTTCCGATAACGGAATAGGTATAGATAAAGAATTCAGTGATAAGATCTTTGTAATTTTCCAGCGTCTGCATAATAGTTCTGATTACCCAGGTACAGGTATCGGACTGGCTATCTGCAAGAGGATAATTGAGAAGCTTGGCGGCCACCTGTGGGTTGAATCTGAAGAAGGAAAAGGCTCAACCTTCAATTTTACGGTGCCGGATAGAGACTGATTTGTGCTGATGTTAACAGAATGACTATTTAGAAGAACTTTGAGTGAAGAAAAGACTGTTATTGCATTGAACATAGAGATATTATAAAGTAATTTAGTATATCAAATTTCATTTAGATGGATTATATACCAAGAACATTAGAAGTACTGCTTGTGGAAGATAACGAGGGTGATGTACGCCTTATTAAAGAGGCTTTCAACGAGAGTAAAATAGATAAGACATTTGCAGTTGCTAAAGATGGCGAAGAGGCTTTAAACTATCTCTACAGAAAAGGGCAGCACTCAGGGAGCACAAGGCCTGACATCATATTGCTGGATATCAATCTGCCGAAGAAGAATGGATTTGAAGTACTGAACAGCATAAAAAACGATCCGGACCTGAAGAGGATTCCGGTTATCATGCTTTCGAGCTCAAGCTCCGAAGATCACATTGCCAAGTCATACGACCTGAATGCGAATTGCTACGTGACCAAACCTGTTGATTTTGATGAATACACTCAGGTTGTGAAAACGATCGAGGATTTCTGGTTCCAGATGGTGAAATTACCGGGAGTTGCCTGATAGCAGGAGTAATGATCAGCCGAAATTAAAAAGCCATTGCAAATGCAATGGCTTTTTTTGGAGAAAATGATGATGATTATTAATTCAATAAAACAATTATTTCCTTTTCAAACTGTTCGTAGGTTCTGTTTCCCAGAATGCTCTTCTTCAAGTTACCTTCTTTGTCATAAATATATGTAGAAGGTATTGCACCCTGCCAGTTTTTATCTACAAATTCCATCAGGTCTTCAGGCTTCGAAAAAGTGCTGTAATAAGTAGTAAAATCAACTCCGTTTTTTGTGAGAAATGGCCTGAGCTTCGTATCTATATCATTGAGATCATCCAAAGAAATAAAAACCAAATCGAATCCTTTATCTTTATAATTCGAGTAAAGTTTCACCAGTTCGGGGAATTCCTTAACGCATGGCTTGCACCAGGTTGCCCAAAAATTTACCAGCATAACTTTATCTTTTGCTGCTTCATATACAGATTTGACTTCATTAATATTGGATAGTGGCTTTAGTTCCTGTGAAGTTATGTTCTGTACTGCTACTAAAAGGCAGAAAAAAATAATTATAACAAACACTTTAGAACTTCCGGCTGAATTGTTCATTGTTAATTGCACATTGCTCATTGATTCAATTGTCCTGTCCAACTTTTTTGATGCCGCAGCCAAATGACTTCGTCTCTTTTACAGTCACTTCTTTGCCTTGAGATACTTCGCCTGCAGCATTGCCGAGATCGTTTGACTTCTCTTCAGCCTTGTAACGGTTATCGGATATTCTTCCGTGATAAAGAATTATCTTATCTTTCGATATAATATAAGCTTCCGGAGTTCTTGTTGCTCCAAACATATCGGCCACAGTGTTTCCAACATCTTTCAGCATCGGGAAAACATAAGAATTCTTTTTTGCATGTGATTTGACATCATCAAGGCTTTCAGTATTGTTCGCGTTTATTGCCCATACTGTGAATCCCTTATCGTTCATATCCTTTACATAATCATTGATCCTGTCATTATACGGCTGCACCCATGGACATTCAGTGGACCAGAATATTACAACTACTCCGTTTTTCGAGTTTTCAAGCCCGGCCGAAAGATTATAGCTTGAACCGTCAATTCCGCTCAAAGTGAAGTCTTCGGCTTTATCTCCGGGTCCTTTGGCAAGAATGTTGTTTGAGATCATTGTGGCGAAGAGGGCAAAAAACATCAATAGTGTGGCTTTTTTAAGCATTATTCCTCCGGTTATAAAAATCATTAATTAGAATTGTACCATTTAGAAGCACAATCCTGCATTAAAAGTTTCAGGCTTTTTGAATGAAATTTTATCTAAGAAAGACGATTTAAATCATATTAATCACATAAAAAAATGCATATTTTTGAAATATAACTTAAATGGGGGATTGCTTTATGAAAAAAAAATACATCTTATTTTTGCAAAGATCCGTTATAGTAACCCTTTTTACAGTCTTCATTTTAAATCCTGTTTACTCTCAGAACTGGTCTGCACTTGGCAACGGTACAAATAACGATGTCAATGCAGTAGTTTTATTCGGAAGTGATATCATTGCTGCAGGTTCTTTTACAATTGCAGGAGGCTTAATTGCAAATCACATTGCCAGATGGAATGGAACCAACTGGGCGCCTCTTGGACTTGGAACAAACGATGATATATATGCATTGGCAGTATATAACAATTGGCTTATTGCTGCGGGTAAGTTCACCATTGCAGGAGGTATTCCGGCAAGCAAGATCGCAATTTGGAACGGTTCTTCCTGGCAGGCTTTTGGCGGAACGATTAACGGCGATATATTTTCACTGGCAGTTTATGGTCAAAGCCTTATTGCAGGGGGCTCATTCACAAATCTTGCGGGTACTAATGCATACAGGATAGGTAAATGGTTAAACGGCTGGACTACATTTGGAAAGGGATTTAACGGAAATATTAATGCGATCGGAATTCTGGGCACTCAGGTTATTGCAGGCGGTAGTTTCACTCAGGCAGATTCTCTGCCTTGCAATAAAATAGCAAGGTGGAATGATTTCGCCTGGTTGCCGCTTGGAGTTGGTATTGATGATGGTGACGTTTATGCGATAAGGATTATGGGAAGCTCCGCTTACGTTGGAGGTACATTCGTAAACATAGGAGGCTCAATTGTCAACAGAGTTGCAAGGTGGAACGGCACAAGCTGGGCCAATGTAGGCTCGGGATTCAGTGCAGGTGTTTACTCATTATATTCACTTAACAATATTCTGTATGCAGGCGGTGAATTTGATTATGCAGATTTTAACCCAGCCTCTAGGGTAGCATCATTTAACGGAACTAACTGGACAGCGCTTGGCTCAGGCATAACAGGCTCGAACGTGAGGGTAAAATCCATTTACAGTTACAGCGGAGCAATCATGTTTGGCGGGCATTTTTCTCACTCCGGCGGATCTCCAACCAGTAATATTTCGCGCTGGGGTTCGCCGGTCGGATTGATTGTTACTGGCAGTACTATTCCTCAGAAATTCAGGCTGAACCAGAACTATCCTAATCCGTTCAATCCTCAAACTAGAATTGCATTCGATATAGCATCATCATCAGAAGTGAAGCTGGTTGTATTCGATGCATCGGGAAGTGAAGTTGAAACATTGTATAGTGGATTCCTTGAAGCAGGCTCGTATGAATACAATTTGAATATGACCGGATTATCAAGCGGAGTATATTTCTATAGACTAACTTCCGGCGATTATACCGGAGTTAAGAAAATGATCCTGGTAAAGTAATTCATCGAAATTTAATTCTCAAAATTTTCAGGGGCAGTGTAAGCTGCCCCTTTTTGATTGTGATAATGACTGTTTTTATCGGTTTTCTATTAATCCCAAGAGGTTAGTTTGTTCGCTTGTATTATCCTTATGATTTTGAGTTTTTTCTCTTATATTTTGCAATTCGATTTCTAAAATCACAATATAATCACAAATGAAAAAACGTTTACAATTTCAAAACCGGGCAGCAAACGTGGCAATGTTCTTATTTCTTGCGGTCGCAGGGGTGGTGCTTTTCCAGGCACAGTTGCCCAATGACGGAATAAGTGATCTAGATCCGCGATATGAGCGTCCGACCCGTGAGTCTTTTGCGGAGTTCCCGAACTACAAGAATCCGCAGCAGGATATAATTACCGTTGACGATTTCGATAATTTTGATATTGGTGTAGATTTTTATGAACAGTACGGATCGTCAAATCCGACAAACCCGTTATGGCTATTCTTCGGTGCAAATGCAAGTCCGCAGAACGCAAGAGGATCTACAAATGGGGGTTTAAATTGGTATCTTAATAATCCTTCTTATCAGAGTGGAACATGTTGTGACCCCTGGGCGGCTCATACAGGAAGCGGAGTTCTGATTTATGCATCAGGCGTAAACGGACAATATGTCTATCGATCAACCAATAATGGCCTTACATGGAGTGCACCAATACTTTCGGTAAATGGAGTTGATAGAAATCATGTTTCGGCAGAATATACAGGGACAGGTCCATATGCAAATTATGTTTACGCCGGAATCACTCCGGGCAATTTCGGAAGAAGCACAGATGCCGGATTAACCTGGACAACTACATTCAGTCCCAGCAACTCACTTCCCGGCTGCTACATAGCTGTTGGTCCAAACGGAACTACAAACGGTGGCTGCGTAATTTACGTGACAAATACAGGTTCTGATAACGGGAACAGAGTTTATAATTTTTACCGTTCAACCAACGGCGGCGCTAACTTCACTCTTATGTCAAGTCAATCAGGATGGGCAGGATATGTGGGATTTTATACCGGAAGCAGACACACGATCAATAATGCAAGAACTGCTCCACATCCGAAAATTGCAATGGATAACAGTAACGGACCGTTCAGAGGAAGGTTGTATATGGTTCATGCTTCTAACGATCCACCGGGAAACGGCAACAAGCCTGATATTTGGCTTCGTTATTCAACTGACCAGGGTGCAACATGGTCCTCTGCTATCAGGGTGAATGATAATGCAAATCCAACTCTTAGTGACCAGTGGTTCCCCGAAATTTGGTGTGAAGGGACGACCGGAAAACTTTATATACACTGGTATGATGACAGGAGTAATCCTTCAACATTTCAGACTGATCTTTATGCAACCTATTCAACTACTGGCGGTACCAGCTTTGTTACCAGCCAGCGATTGAACAACCAGACATTCACATTCCCGAATCCGCCGTGCTCACCAAATTGCTACAAGGGTGATTACACTACTATGATGGCAAATAATCCGAAAGTCGGATTCAGCGTGTGGAGCGATCACAGGAATGCTAGCGCATTGAATATGGGTTCATATTTCCCTGATTTTGCAATGAGGGTTCGTCCAACAGCCTTTGGCATGAACGGAGTAAGTGATACGGAATTTGTATTTGTAAGTATTCCCGCTGTAAAATTATACAGTGATACAGCGATATTTAGTGCAAATGTAGTAAATCCGCCCGGCACTGGCACAATCTCCTTGGCTCTCTATAATAAGACAACAAATACACTGCAGGATAGATTGACTTCTTTCCCCGATTCTCTGAGGCTGAGGATCATTACTGCGGGCGGAGTTCCGAACGGTAATTATGATATCAGGGTCCAGGGTAACGGTCCGAACGGTACCCCGGTACACCAAAGAACAGTTAGTATCAACATGGGATTTGTTGGTATTACGCTCAATAACAATGAGCTTCCAAAGGATTTCAGCTTAATGCAGAATTACCCGAATCCGTTCAATCCCAAAACCAATATCAATTTCTCAATTCCCGAGGCAGGAAATGTAAGACTGGTTGTATTTGATATAACCGGAAAAGAAATTGCGGTTTTGGTTAACGAGAAAATGAAAGCAGGCAGTTACAATGCTGATTGGGATGCGGCAAATATGCCAAGCGGGGTTTATTTCTACAGAATTACATCCGGGAGCTTTAGCTCAGTAAAGAAGATGATATTGGTGAAATAGATCTTTTATTTAGACTGAAATCTTTCAGTCTGCACTATGATTAATGCCCGCGGATATACTCTGCGGGCTTCTTTTTTATAAATACCTGTAATTCATATCTCAAAATGTGGATTCAATATTAAATAGAATTAATCTAAAAACATATCTATTATTGATATTATCTTTTAGTATTATCTATGAAAACTAAACTTCTTCTTATCCTTAGCATTGTGCTTTCTATTGATGTCCTCGCGCAGAATTGGGTTACTACAGGCGGTAATAATCCGCGAAACGGGTGGAGTGAAATTACCGGGCCGAATTCTGTCTCATCTGCATACTGGACGGTGAACAGCACAAATTCCACTTCATGGGGTAATTCAGTTTACACTTACGGCGATAAGTTCGTAACCTCAAGGATCGTGCTTTCACCATACACAGGTAAGATCGAGCTTCGAAATATTAATACCGGTGCGCTGATATGGGAAAAGATGATCAATGCTCAGTCAAGAATGTATGCAGTAGGTTTCAACGAAGATGCTGTTTATGCGCATGATTATTTTACGGGAATTCTGTACGCGCTTAATATTGATGACGGTTCAGTCAAGTGGCAAATAGCATCTGATATGTTCCCCGGTAATACAGGCCTGCTATTTGCGTGCGACGGTGACCCGATAGATAGGGGAAGAAGGATCAATAAAAATACAGGACTTGCACGCTGGACTAACAATTACATAATTCCGGTTGGACCCGACGGCGGCTTCTGCATATACGGCAATACATATTATCACTGGACTGGCTCAATTGTAACTCCTAAAACACTAATTGCTATCGATCTGACAACTGGGGCAACAAAGTACTTATCAGCTTCGCTTCCGGGTGATGGTGATCAGGAAAATGATCTTTGCATAGGTCCAAATGGTACCATATATATTTGCCGTGACGGAGGTGCCTTATACGCTTTTCAGGATAACGGAAGCGCATTTGTGCAGCTTTGGAGCCGCACGCCGGGTTATGTAGTAAAAGGAGTTGGCAAAGACGGTACTTTATATGCGTCTAATATTAACGACCCATCACAGTTCGGAAACAGCACCGTTTACAGGCTGAATCCGGCAAATGGAGATTTTCTGGACTCAGCCCAAACAAGAACCCCTATATCATATTTTGCCGTGGGTGCAGATTCAACCGTTTTCATCAGTACAGCCGAAACCGGTAACGGAAGATATGTTGCGTTTACTCCAAATCTGCAAATTGTCAAATGGACTTTGAACACACCCTATAATTATTACAGCGGGCCGTCTCTTTCAAGTAACGGAATCTTTATTTCAGTCGGTTCAGGTACTGAGATGAAAGCATATAAGACAAATTACACCATTAGGCCGGTTGCAGATTTCAGAGCGAGGAAAAATGTGATATTGGCAGGTGATACAATTTCGTTTTTTGACCAATCGTCATACGCACCTACCGGATGGCAGTGGTTCTTCCCCGGTTCAAATACACCCAGTTCAACTGCTCAAAATCCCGTTGATATACAATATCCGGCAGCTGGAGTTTACCCTGTAACACTGATTTCAACGAATTCATTTGGTACAGATACACTAATAAGCTCATGCTATATGACTGTTAATCCCTGGTTCGGCCTGCAGCAGAACGGCAATGAGATCCCTGACAATTATTCGCTCAGCCAAAATTATCCCAATCCTTTCAATCCTGTTACAAATATCAAACTCCAAATACCTGCAGAATCACAGGTAAGACTTACAGTGTTTGATGTATTGGGAAGAACGGTTGAAGTATTGATAGATAAGGAAATGATGCCGGGAAATTATGATGTTGACTGGAATGCAGCGAACTATCCCAGCGGAGTTTATTTTTACAGATTGCAAACCGATAATTTTGCCGAAACAAAAAAGATGTTATTAATAAAATAATTTACACAATGAAAAAACTACTTTACATTTTGTTCCTTATCCCTTTTGCAGCCTCTTCTCAGGGCTGGTTTATTCAGACGACATTCAATCCTGCTCAGTCTTTGCAGGCGGTTCGCTTCTGGGACGCGAATACGGGCTACACAACAGCACCATTATATAACGGCTCAAATTTCTGCATACACAAAACAACCAATGCAGGCGCGAACTGGACCGATCAGAATTCAGGATACACTTCAATGCGCTTTATGGCAATTTGGATCAGTCATCCGGATACGGTTTATATGAGCGGAAATGACGGAATAATTATCAAAACCGTGAACGGCGGAAACAACTGGGTAACAGTTTATTCCGAACCTACATTGCAGTTGTGGGGAATGTTCTTCGTAAATTCTTTGACGGGATTTACATCAGGCTCTACCGGAAGAATTATGAAAACAACTAATGCAGGTGCAAACTGGTTTAACGTTACCTCTCCAACACAGACCTCTCTTAATTCGATCTATTTCATCAATGAGACTACAGGTTTCATTTCAGGTTATGCGATCGCTCTCAAAACAACTAATCAGGGCGGCGGCTGGATCAACATGAATGCACCGTACATAAGCGGTTTTGAGAATTTCAGAGAGATTTATTTCTTCAATGAAAACCTTGGCCTATATGTTTCTGATGCCGGAAGAATTGTCAAAACAACAAATAGCGGTGCGAACTGGACGCTGGTAAACTCTGGAACAACGCAATCCTTGTTTGGTGTAAGATTCACAGATGCATTAACCGGATTTGCCTGCGGAAATAGTGGCACGATAATCAGAACAACAGACGGAGGGGATAACTGGGCACCACAGACTTCTCCACTGAATGAAATACATACTGATGTCTGGTTTACTTCGGCAAATACAGGCTATATATCAACATGGAGCGGAAAGATACTCAAAACAACTAACGGCGGAGTCACTTTTGTGAACCAGATTAGCTCAGAAGTACCCGGTGAATACGGACTTGAGCAGAACTATCCGAATCCGTTTAATCCGGAGACCAAGCTCAGATTTCAATTGCCGGAAAGTGATTTCGTGAAACTCGCAGTTTTTGATATCACAGGAAGAGAACTGGAGATCCTTCTCAATCAAGAACTGAAGCCCGGTGTTTATGAGTTTTCCTGGAACGCTTCTGAATATCCAAGCGGAGTATATTTCTATTCAATTAGTGTTGGAAGTTACAATTCAACAAAGAAGATGGTACTTGTTAGATAGCAGAAGTTCGTAAATACCGCTTTTACGTTAGGCGCTCAAAAGGCGCCTTTATCTTTACAAAATATCGAAAAATACAGAAATTCTAAGTAGTTAACTTACTCCCGATAAGCCGAATATCTACAAAATGTCACTGAATCAAAACAAATACCATTAATAGGGTATCGGCATAGTGAACCAAGTTAGTTATTTTGGTGAGTAAAGGGGAATTCGGTTATGAAAAAATTTACTTTTTTAGCAGTTTCATTGATTTTTGCAACACTCTTGTATTCACAAGATTGGCTGCCTGCCGGTATGGTTACAAATCCGGGAATCAGGCCCAGCATTAGTGTTGCGGGACCTAACTCGGCGTGGGTAGCCGATGGTGAACTAACAGCACCCAAGATTTTCAGAACAACGGATGGCGGATTGAACTGGCTTCCGGTTCCTGTTACCGGTATCACAAACGAGATATTCTGTGTTTGGGCCATAACAAATGATGTAGCTTTTGTTGGCGAAGGAGTTGTTAACGGCGGTGCCAAACTGTTAAGAACAACCAATGCAGGAGTCAACTGGAGCGTTATCCTCACTACGGGTCCAACCAACGGCCACTTTACAGGGCTTGCATTCACCAAAGGAATCGGAAACAGGTTCGGGCTTGCAATTGCAGAGAGAATATACCGCTCATCAAACTTTGGTAACAACTGGGTCGAGTTGAATCCCGGCACAGTTGGTGTATCCAATGCACAAAACTCCCTAATGATAGTTGATAATGAATTCTACGGTTTCGGTCTGAATAATGGTGCAGCCAGGATCAGATTAACGACTGATAATTCAGGTTCGTGGTCAACCAAGAATGTTAATGTTACTGGTAACTATACTTCAGCCATTGCATTTCATACTAACAAGCTGCTTGGAGTTGCAGCAACATCCACATCGCTTCCGATAATCGGCAGAACAACTGACGGCGGCACTACGTGGACTAATATTGATGTTGGCAGCAACGTTACCGGAACATGTTACCTCACGTGGATTCCTTATACACCTGTGGTTTATATACTGGGCCAGAACGGCACAATTAAACGCAGTACAGATAATGGTTTAACCTGGGTAGTAACACCAACGCCCGGAGTTACAAACCTGACACATTTTGATTTTTACCACCTGGCAAATGTTGTTTACGGCTATGCAGTATCATCAAACGGTAATGTAATAAAGCTTGCAGATACACTTGCGATCTTAACCGGCCTTAACAATAACCAGATACCTTCTGAATTTGCTTTAGGGCAGAACTATCCTAATCCGTTCAACCCGTCAACTACCATATCTTATTCAATTGCTTCAGCAGTGAATGTTAGGCTGACGGTTCTGGATGCAATAGGCAGAGAAGTTGATGTGCTTGTTAATGAGAACAAAACAGCGGGCAATTATGAAGCAACGTGGAATGCAGTTAACTTCTCAAGCGGAATATACTTCTACAGGATAGAAGCAGGGGATTTTACCGATACAAAGAAACTGATCCTGCTGAAATAAATTACATGATTTTTTGGCTTCGAAAGGCGCTTTACGTGGGCGCCTTTTTTTATGCCCTCATGTTTGTGCACCGGCTCAAGCCCTTAAGGCGCTGATAACAACTGTACCAAGCATCCATGCAGTTATCAGTATCCAGTAGCAGAAAGTGAGAAACGTACACACTATTAGCGCCTTCCAAAGGGTTTTATGATATACCCTTTTCAAAGCTATCAGCAGGTAAACGCCCGGTACAAAATACATGAATATGAAGATGAATATCTCATCCAGATCCTGAGTGAGGACTCCAAGCAGAAAGCACCAAAGAACAAATGTGAAAAAGTGCAGAGTAAAAACAATGTGCTCGGCGTAGTAAATGTTCTTTGTAAAGTAAACTATCTTAAGCAGGACCGAAAAGATGAACATTATCACAAAAATGTAAAGTGTAATGTTATCGTTCATCTGGTCGTTAAAGTTATCAATAAACAGATCAGCCGAATCGGTGCTTTTATCCTGCTGCTGCAAAATGAATTCGCTCAGGAAGTCGTCTCTATCAGGCGGATCTGATACCAGCCCTGCGTACTGATCGGGGTCGGATTTTATCATTATGAAAAAGAGCACAAAGCTTGTGAAGAGGAACATCTTCAGTGGAGATATGTAACTCTGGAATCTGCCGGAGATGTATTCATGTGACAAAAATCCGGGCTTTGTGAAAAGGTATTTTATCGAGCGGAAGAAACGTGAATCCCACACAAAAAGCTCTTCGAAGAAATGCTCAAGGAGCGATCTTATGGAGCGTTCGTGCAGCCCGACCCTTTTCTGCCCGCAATTTGAACAGTAGTTCCCTGTAAGATCCCTTCCGCAATTCTGGCAGATATTTTCAATATTTTGACCGATCATTTCACTAAAAATAGCCAGAAAATGCAACTTAATAAAGCTATCAAACCTTGCAAATAGCTGAATTAATAATTTTTTAAATTGTCATTGATTCGGGAGTTTTTATCCCTTATGTTATAAATAACTAATTTCATCATACTATGAAATTATCAAAACTTCTTACTTTCATCCTAATTTTATTTTGCGGCAGCATATATTCACAGCAGGGCTGGTTCTGGCAGAATCCTTTGCCGCAGGGGAATTTTCTGAACGGGATTTCATATGTGAATAGTTCTATTGTCTATGTTTCGGGTTACGGCGGAACGCTTATGAAATCAACAAACGGCGGAGTGAATTTTACAGTCATTCAAACCGGCTTAAGGGATAACCTCGCAGTGAAATTCATCAATGAACTTACAGGTTTTTCCGGTGCCTATGGCGGTTTGCTCAAAACTACCGATGGTGGATATACATGGCAGTACATTCCCGCACCCGTAACGGGGATTTCACAGGCAGTTATGACTCCAATTTTGACCCTATATTCATTAACTGAAAACAAAATATATAGAAGCACTGATTCCGGATTCAACTGGACTGTTAGCCTTGATCCGGGTCCAAATTACGTGAGTACATTCAATTTCGCAGATAATTTAACCGGTTACGCGTTAGGGAGAAAAGGAACGACAATCAGCACAAAGTGTTACAAGACGACTAATGGCGGAGTTTCCTGGGACAGCATTGCCTCAAATATCCGATCTTCATTTTCATCATCCTACTTTCTGAACTCAAATACCGGCTATGTAACTACAGGTACTATAATTCGCTTCATATTGCGAACAACTAATGGTTGTTTAAGCTGGGATACACTTTATAATCTGGGAAACAATGCTGCATCATTTACAAAGTTCTTTAACAGTTCTGAAGGATATGTGAAGACTTCCGGAAACATAGTAAGAACCACGAACTCCGGTTTGAACTGGCAGGAATTATATACCGGAATAGGTTTGACACTTGTAAACGTGAATGATGGCATGGGAGTTAAAGAAAACCGAGTTCTTCGTACAACAAATTCAGGAGCAAACTGGATAGAGATTACACAGGGATTCAATGAAGATCTTTTGGACGTGACCTTTATTAATGAATTTACCGGGTTCACGATTGGATACAACAGGATTTATAAATCAACAAACGGGGGTTCAAACTGGCAGGAATATTATCTCGGTCTGCAGGGCTGGCCGCCCTATCTGGAAAATATTATGTTTGTGAATAGCAATACAGGTTATGCAGGAATAGACGGAGGCAGATTAGCAAAGACTACAAATTGCGGTACAAACTGGGTTGTTTATGAAACCGGCTGCTATGACCACAATCACGGAATGTCTTTCCCCTGTGCCGATACAGGTTACGCTGTTACCAAATATGGTTTTTATCTTAAGACAACAAACGGCGGAGTGAACTGGATAAACTTCGGGCAGATAGAGAATCACAGCTTTGGAGATGTTTATTTTGTTAACAACAATACAGGATTTGCTGCAGGTGATAGTTTTGTTACCGGTCCGGTAATTAGAAAAGGTATTCTAAGGAAGACTACAAATGGCGGATCTAATTGGAGTACTTCATACATAGATTCGGTACAGTATTTCCATGATGCATTTGCAGTAAATCAGACTACATGGTTCGCTGCGGGAGAGCGAAGTGTGGCATACGAATCTATTTTCAAAGGAATAATTGTAAAGAGTACAGATTCAGGAAATTCATGGGTACAAACACTCTTTCCGGCACGGGTTACAGCAATTCATTTCCCGACTTCAGGTGTAGGGTATGCATCAACTTCAGGAAGTGTGATATATAAAACAACCAACAGCGGAGAAAGCTGGTTGCCAACAGAATGTATTAACGCGAGTGAATCATATGGGATTTTTTTCATCAATGAAAATACCGGTTGGGCATCTGGTGCCTGGGGTCAAATAATCAAAACTACAACAGGCGGTGGTGCGCCAATTGGTATTCAGCCC
>JAUQWS010000090.1 GCA_030835025.1 Ignavibacteria bacterium
GCTCATTCGTCTTACATAATGAGCATGTCACAAACAGAAACGGAGCAGGTACTTAGCTTACCAATGGCCGCGTTCAAACAGGAGAACGAAACGATCAGGCAGGCATTTGAGTCAGAGGGCAGGAAGCTCCTTGCATTCATAAGGCGGCGCATTGCCAGCGAGCGCGATGCCGAAGATATACTGCAGGATGTATTCTACCAGTTTACTGCCGCAATGCGCGATAACCCGGTTGATAAGGCTGCTTCCTGGCTTTTTAAAGCCGCAGGGAACAAGATAATTGACTGGTACAGAAAGAAGAAACCGCTTTCGCTTGAAAGTTTGAATTCAACTCTCAGCGGGGATGAAGATACCGGCGCCGGAATTGAAGACCTGGCATTTATCGATACAGAAGCTCCCGAGATCATGTTCACACGTGAGGAGTTCTGGCCAATGCTCGAAGAGATACTGGAAGAACTACCCGAAGAGCAGCGCGATGTATTTATTATGCATGAGATAGAGGGCAGGAGTTTCAACGAAATATCCGAATTGACAGGAATCGGAATAAACACTTTGATTTCAAGGAAACGATATGCAGTGCTTGAACTGAGAAGGGGTTTGAGGGACCTTTACGATGATATGCTTGAAAACTGATTTGAAAGAACTAAAATCATACTGAAATGAAAAAAAGAAGATGGGTCAGAGGACCTTTAATAGGATTGAAGATCATACTTGTCGTGTTCATCACAAGCCTTTTGCTGATGTGGCTTTGGAACATGCTCGTTCCCCAGATATTCAGCGGACCGGTAATTACCTATTGGCAGGCCATGGGGCTCCTTATTCTGTCAAAGCTCCTGTTCGGAGGATTCGGCAGGGGATTCCGCGGCAGGCATCATCACAATCATGGTGATGAAGCATGGAAAGCAAAGTTCCGCCAAAAAATGGAGAACATGAGCCCTGAAGAGCGCGAGAAATTCCGCAGAAAATGCAGCAGCCGTTTTTACGATTGGGACATAAATGTTGATGTTGATAAAGATGAGGAAGGCAAATCCGCAAAAGAAATAAAGGTAGAAATAAAAAACACTAATTCATAAACTTCAGCAGCTAAATCAATATGGATATCCTGGTTTTCAAAACAAGCGTACAAAACCCCGGCCATATTCAGCAGGTCAAGCACCACTTAAATTCCATCGGCGGTGTGATCAAGTGGAATTTTGATCTTGATGATTCCGATAATATTCTCAGAGTAGAGTCTGTAAATCTCTCACCCCGCACAATTGAATCAGCGCTTAAGAATGCCGGATGTTATTGCGAGGAATTGCCGGACTAGTTAATTGGTTGATCAGTTAATTGGTTAAGCAGTTATGGAGTTGCGGGTGCGTCAAATACTCATTTGGTAATCCATTGCATTCAAATAAACTTGCTGAGTGAAGCAGGTAGATTGTTACAACTTGTAATAGCCTTTAGATAGAGGAACTATTGGTATATACGCAGTAGTTATACTTCTACCAATTAAACGGAATGAAAAACACATTACTGTTATTTTCGCTGGTTATTACACTGTTAAGCGGCCATTCAAGAGCGCAATTTACTCAAATTCAGACCGAAGAGCTGACAGCCTATGGAATTTACACCGCACTTGAGCCCGAAAATCCTGCCGTAACCCAAAAATCACTTGAGCTGACTGAAAATTTTGATTCGGAAGACCGCGTATCGAAAATTTGCACGATATTTGATTTTGTTTACAGAGGGTGGAATTACAGCCGCGATCCTTTCGGGCAGGAATACTTCGAAAAAGCCGGAGTTTCAATATATACTATGACGGGTGATTGTGATGATTATGCAATACTTATGGTATCAATGTTCAAATCACTTGGAGGCGATGGCAGGGTGATTTGTGTTTCGGGGCATGCTTACCCCGAAGTGCTTTTAGGCAAAGATCTTTCTTCAGAAGAGCTTGATAAACTGTTGGCGGGCATAAATGAATATTATTCATCAAAGGGCTCGAGATCGAGGCTTAGAAGGCTGAATTATCATAAAGATAGCGACGGCACTTTTTGGCTGAATATGGATTACCAGCAAAGGCTGCCGGGAGGCAGATTCTATGAGTACGCGGCGGATGCTGAGCATTTAGTGATCTTCAGCGACGGTTCCTTTAAACGAGCTTATCTTAACAGTGAATGAAGGCTTAACCGGCTGTTAAAAGCCCCGGTGGTTTCCCTTTTAACGACCTGTTCCGGGTCTGCAAAACCATTCAAATCAACAGATTGTTAAATTTATAAAGTTGATTTACCGTACATTAATTGTTATTTTAAGAACATCCCGCAAATCATATCTGAAAGGAGTAAACCATGAAATCACTCCGCGATCTGTGCGAAAACAGAACAATGCAATTTGTGAACATGGGTATAAGCGTTCATGAGGCAATTGAGCATATGGCAAAAAGCAATGTAGGTGCCGTGCCTGTACTTGACGCCGAAGGAAAGCTGAGGGGAATTTTTTCGGAGCGTGATGTTATGATAAAATGCGCTGCAAAAAGGCTGGATACCGAAAAGATCAAAATTGATGAAGTTATGACAAGGGGAGTAATTGTGATGGAGGCACATGATACCTATGAAGACTGCCTGAAGATCATGCAGCAGGAAGGAATAAGGCATATGCCGGTTAGAGATGGTGATAAGCTGATCGGAGTTGTTTCAATGCGCGACTTGATGCAGGCTGATGTTGACGAGAAGAAAGAAGAAATTGCAAACCTGAACACATTTATATATTATTATAAGTAGAAAGAAGACTGGATTTAATGCCGTTAAACGGAGCTATGCTGCCAAATACACTTGGTGAACTTAAACAGAGCGGTTACAAAGTACTATCCGTAAAAGATGAATTGAGAGCGAACCTGGTTGAGAAGCTGAGGAATAAAGAAGAGATTTTTCCCGGCATAATCGGCTATGAAAAGACCGTGCTGCCGCAGGTCATAAACGCCATACTTGCAAAACACGATATTATTTTCCTCGGACTCAGGGGACAGGCAAAGACTAAAATGGCCAGAATGCTCGTTAATCTGCTTGATGAAAAGATACCAATAATAAAAGGCTCGGAAATAAATGATAACCCTTTTATGCCCATTTCAAAATTCGCAGTTGATACAGTTAGTGAGAAGGGCGATGATTCTGAAATTGAGTGGATCGGGCGCGACCGAAGATTCGGCGAAAAACTTGCTACTCCCGATGTTACCATTGCAGACCTTATCGGTGATATTGATCCAATCAAAGCTGCAACTCAGCGATTGCATTATTCACATGAAGGTGCGATACATTTTGGCATCGTCCCGCGCACCAACCGTGGGATTTTTGCTATCAATGAATTGCCGGATCTTCAGCCGAGAATACAGGTTGGGCTTTTGAACATTATGCAGGAGCGCGATATACAGATAAGGGGATTTAATATACGCTTTCCGCTTGACGTGTTCATTGTGTATACAGCAAATCCCGAAGATTATACAAACCGCGGGAATATTATTACTCCGCTTAAAGACAGAATTGATTCGCAAATATTAACTCATTACCCAAAGAATATTGAAGACGGAATTAAAATTACAGAGTCTCAGAGCTGGCTAAAACGCCATCATGATAAGGAAGTTGTTATCCCGTATTATATGAAAGAGATTATCGAAAACGCGGCGCACGAAGCAAGAAAAAGTGAGTTTGTTGAGCAGAAATCCGGGGTGAGTGCAAGACTGACAATATCTGCAATGGAAAATCTTATCAGCAATGCTGAGCGCAGGTCAATAATAAACGGTGAAGCGATCATATTCCCTAGAATAACAGACCTCACAGCAGCGCTTCCCGGAATGACGGGAAAAATTGAACTTGTTTTCGAAGGCGAACAGGAAGGGCCCGTAAAAGTGAGCAAAGCGCTTATCGGGAAAAGTGTTCGTGAGGTTTTCAGGAAGTACTTTCCCGACCCGCTTAAGAAGAAGCAGAAGCGGCAGCCCATTGATGAAAGCCGCGATCCGTCCGATCCGTATGCAGAGATAATAAAGTGGTTTGAGGGCGGAAATTACATTGAGTTAAACGATGATATGAAATTTGAGGAATATTCAATGACTTTGAAGCGCGTTGAGGGGCTTGAAAAAACCGTCAGAAAGTACATGAAAACCGTCGAAAACGAATATGAGCTTGCATCTATGATGGAATTTATGCTTGACGGATTGCATAATAATTCCAAAATTGCAAAGGATGAGGCCGATGATTCTGTTTCTTATAAAGATATGGTAGGCGCAATGCTCTATTCAAAGGCAACCCAAAAGGGCTCACATTCGTCTTATGATTATGAGAGCGAAGAATGGAGCAATTAGATTAAAGATTAAAGATTGAAGACTAAAGCTTACTAGATTTAATGCAGCAAACTGATGAAATATTAGCGCCTGATGTTACTGATATCGGGACAACAACCGAGGGATTTACCCTTATTTTGTTTAACGATTCGCATCACGATTTTGAAGAAGTAATAGCACAGGTAATGAAAGCAACAGGATACGGGCACGATAAAGCCGAAGCCATTACACTGGAAGCCCATAACAAGGGGAGGGCAGTTGTTGTGGCCGGCGAGCTTGTTATCTGTCTGAAAGCTCAGCAGGTGCTGGAAGAAATTGCACTCAGAACTTCAATAGAAGTTAGCGCTTGAACCCCTTTTCATATGAAAAATTCCGGATATAAATATACACATTTAACGTGGCATCAGGTGCTTAACGGTTATGCAATGGGTATTTTCCCAATGGGGGATGAGGATAACACAGTTGCGTGGTACGAGGCGTCTCCGCGCGCCATAATGCCTGTTGGCGAGCACGGCAGTGATATCAATATCAGCAGGTCCTTAAAGCAGGTTTTAAAGAAAGATAAATTTACGTTGAAACTGAATACAGCTTTCAGGGATGTTATTGAACGCTGTGCTGCGAGGGAAAGCACCTGGATAAATGATCTTATAATTGATGCATATTGTGATTTGAACAAGCGCGGATACGCGCACAGTATCGAAGCGTGGGAGGGCGGAGAACTTGCAGGAGGTTTGTATGGAGTTGCATATAAAGGCGCATTTTTCGGCGAATCAATGTTCCGGGTGAAGAGTAATGCCTCAAAGGTTTGTGTTGTTAAGCTGTATGAAATCCTTAAGAAGAACAAGTTTGTTCTGCTTGATATACAAATGATGACATCTCATTTTGCATCATTTGGTGCTGTGGAAATCTCCAAAAACGCCTATCTTGCATTGCTGGATAGAGCTATGAGCGTTAAAAGAGAATTTATATTATAGGCTTACGGAACCTAATTCCCGTCTTCAATTTTCCTTATCTTATCGAGCCGGCGGATGTATCGCTCTTCTTCTTTAAAATTTGCTGAAATGAAAGTGCGTATGATATCAATAGCAAGAGACTCTCCAACTATACCGCCGCCAAGGCAGATAACATTCATATCGTCATCTTCTACACCCTGATGTGCACTGAATGCATCATGGCAAATTGCGGCGCGGATGCCTTTGAATTTATTTGCCGCTACACATGCACCAACACCGCTTCCGCAGATCAGAATTCCGCGCGCACCCGGATTTGCGAGCACCATTTTTGATAAGGCACTTGCAATATCAGGGTAGTCAACAGGCTCCGCTGAATTTGTCCCAACATCCACTATTTCAAAGTCTACTGAAAGCAATTTCCTGATGTTTTCCTTAAGGTAATAGCCTCTATGATCTGCCCCTAGAATTATCTTTTTCATATCACTAAATTACTCAATATTTTACTAACTATCAATAAAATAAAGCAGTTAGTTTGTAGCCAAAATGTTTATTTGATATTTTGACCTTAATAAGTATATTGTTACCACAAATTAATGACTTTTATTGATTTCAACAAATCAATCAACGCCCAGTCACTACTTTACTACTAATTTGAGTAGTATGATGGAATCAAACAATGAAAAGACCTAAAAAAAACCTCTCAAAGCAAATATTAGTTAATGAGCAAACCACAGATTCCGCAGAGCTCCATAAAGAAAGCGGGAAAAATTTCCGCGGCACCAAAGAAATTTTATTCAGGTTACACTCTGCAAACAGAAGTGTTTTACAAAACAACAGGAATACAATATGAATCTAATTTTCAGAAGGCTTAAAGTTCTAATTGTAGAAGACGAATATATCATTGCTAAGGATATAGAGGCAACTATAACCCGGCTTGGGCATGACCCGGTGGGAATAGTTTCCACTGCCGAAGATGCTATTAAGAAGGCCGGTGAACTTAAGCCCGGCCTTATACTTATGGATATAACTCTTAAGGGAGAAACTGACGGAATTGAAGCCGCAAAAGTCATTAATGATACATTTGGTATCCCCATTGTTTACCTTACTGCGCACCAGGATGAAGATACTATAGAGAGGTCAAAATCAACAAATCCATACGGATATATCACTAAACCACTTGATGACAGGGATATTAATTCAGCTATAAACTCTGCAGTATACAGGTATGATGTTGAAATGAAGCTTAGAGAAGCAGAAGAGCGATATTTCCGGCTTGCCGAAAATGCAGTTGACCTTATTTTCAGCCAGCAGGCCGATGATCTGAGTTACATTTATGTGAACAAGGCGTCTGCAGGAATAACAGGCTTCACCCCTGAAGAATTTTATTTAACGCCAAACCTGATGGAGAAGATGTTACATCCGGACTGGATAGATGATTACAGAAAGCATTACCGCAGCATACTGAAAAACAATGACCATACGAATTTTGAATATATGATACTTACTAAAAACGGCGGCGAGTGCTGGCTGAACCAAAGAAGTGTGGTTGTAAGAGATGACGAAGGAAAACCTGCGACAATTGAAGCAATAGTTACAGATGTTACAGAAAGAAAAACCTACCAGAAGACCCTGGAAGAAACCACCGAGAAGCTGCGGGCATTTTCAAATCACCTGCAAAAAGTCAGAGAAGATGAAAGACTCCTTATTTCAAGAGAGATACATGACCAGCTTGGGCAGGACCTGACCGTACTGAAAATGGAGCTTTCGCTTCTGAAGAAAAAGTCGGGTAAAAATGCCGCAGAAAAGTCTGAATTAAAAAAATGGAGCGATGAACTCGGCAAGATCAGCAATTCAATTGACGGAATAATCAATAACGTAAGACGAATTGCCACTGACCTGCGCCCCGATATACTGGATAAACTGGGACTGGTTGATGCAATACAATGGCACACCGAAGAATTTGAAAAGAGGACAGGAATAAAATGTGTAACGGCTTTAACTGAAGAGGATTTTACGCTTAATATCGAAAAGGCAATATCGGTATTCAGAGTTTTCCAGGAAGCGATGACCAATATTGCCAGGCACTCAGGTGCATCCCGCGCAAATATCACACTTGAAATTGAGAATGGAAGGATAGTACTCAAGATTGCTGATAACGGCAGGGGAATAACTGCCGAAGAGATCGAAAAGAATACTTCGCTTGGAATACTTGGGATGAAAGAGCGTATAATGCTTCTTGGCGGATTGTGGAGGATCAAAGGCACAAAAGTTAACGGCACTGTTGTAGAAATTAAAGTGCCGCTTGATGAAGCTGAGGATTGATGAATCTGAAGACGAGCATGGCTGATCTAATTACCTACTATGACAAGTATTATTGTATGAGCTTTCTTGAGAAGTTCAAAAGGTTGTTGAAAAATTCCCCTCATAATTAGCATCCCTTGTGAATTATTTTGCCTTATTTGTGGGCAGATATTTAGCAGATAAAAGTCGGTGATTGCATATATCCATGCTGCAACATGCTTTTTATTTGTGGAACATATCGCATCACAATTACTGTTTTAAATTGTGGAGGTTTTTTGAGGCATTAGATTATGCCCCCTGATCTCTCTTCACATAGTTTTCTCTTATCAGGAGAAGCCGGAGAGGGATTCATAGGGGGTATTTATTTTGCGACTTTTGTGTAAACATTGTATTATCAAAGTGTTATAAGCTCTGAGAACTCCGTTTCTAACCAGTTTTCACAATATCCTCAAAGAAACCGATTAAGAGCGAGTGATAAGAACAAATATAGAAGTGAAGTTCGCGGGAATTTTGATTAAATTTGCATTGAAAGGGGCTCAAAAGGAGCTATTGCGACAAAAATCATAAGATGAAATTAGAAGAATTGACAATAGAGCAGAGGGAAAAATTATCTGAATTCGGTGTAAATACCTGGTTTGTTATGGAGTTATTAGAAAACTACCTTAACAATCCTGAATCAGTTGGCGAAGACTGGCAAAGGCTTTTCAGCAGCCTTGATATAAAGGTAAACGGCAAGAATTACACTCCTCCCCCTAGTGAAAAGAAAATCCAGGGTACATATATAACATATCCCGAGCAAGGTAAGGCGCAGCTGAACCTTCCGCAGCCTCAGGAAGGAGATGAGGCTGTGGCGATACGAGGCGTCGGAGAGCGTATCATAGAAAATATGACTGCGAGCCTGACAATCCCTACGGCAACTTCGCTTCGCACAATTCCGGTAAAGGTACTGGAAGAAAACCGTTTGACAATAAACAATCACCTTAAGAAAAAAGGTTTTGGCAAGATCTCATTCACTCACATAATCGGATGGGCTATTGTTAAAGCGATTGAAACAATGCCTGCTCTGAATAATGCTTTCACAATAATAAACGGCGAACCTCATCTGTTAAAGAAAAGGGATGTCAACTTCGGGCTCGCCATCGATCTTGAAAAGAAAGACGGTTCGCGCTCGCTCATAGTACCCAATATCAAAAAAGCCAACACGATGAACTTCAAGCAGTTCTTCGATGCATACAACGATATTATTACAAGGGCGCGCTCGGGAAAAATTGAAATTCCTGATTTCCAGGGAACAACAATTACGCTAACTAATCCCGGGACTATCGGCACTGCCGCATCACAGCCAAGGCTGATGGTGGGTCAGGGTGCAATAATAGCAACAGGTGCACTTGACTATCCGGCGGAATACCAGGCCGTAACAAAAGATATTATCACATCGCTTGGCATCAGCAAGATAATGAACATTACCAGCACCTATGACCATAGGGTTATTCAGGGCGCAGAATCGGGATTATTCCTGCAGAGAATTCATAAGCTGCTGATCGGAGAAGACGGTTTTTATGAAGAGATATTCAAAGATCTTTCAATGCCTGTTTCTCCTGTATTGTGGAAAGTAGATTATAACCCCGAAGACTTCGGGGGAATTGATAATCTTGAAGAGATAGAAAAGCAGGCTAAGGCTTACCAGCTCATTAATATGTACAGAGTCCGAGGGCATTTGCTTGCAAACCTGGATCCGCTGAAACCTGTTGCAAAATATCACCCCGAGCTTGATCCTTCAACATACGGATTCACCGTTTGGGATTATGACAGGGAGTTCATAACCGCAAGACTTGCGGGTTTGAGAACTGCAACTTTGCGGGATATTCTGGATATACTTCACAAGACATACTGTGAAAATATCGGAGTTGAGTACATGCACATTCAGGATCCGAAGGAAAAAATATGGCTTCAGGATAGAATGGAGCCAATTAAAAACCAGCCTTCGTTCACTGATTCCGAGAAGAAACATATTTTGTACAAGCTGATCGAAGCCGAGAATTTTGAAAAGTTTGTTGATAAGAAATATATCGGGCATAAGCGCTTTTCGCTGGAAGGCTCTGAAACCGCTATTCCAGTTCTGGATTACCTGCTTGGCCTTGCATGCAGAGATGAAGTTGACGAGCTTGTGCTTGGAATGGCGCACCGCGGGAGGCTGAATGTCCTGGCCAATGTTATAGGCAAGAACCTGCAGGAGATATTTTCGGAGTTCGAGGATATTGCCGATGTTGATTCCGTTGAAGGATCAGGTGATGTTAAGTATCACCTTGGAGCTGCCGGCGTATATGATACATTCTACGGCGGGCAGATAAATGTATCTGTAGCATCAAATCCCAGTCATTTAGAGTTTGTCAATCCCGTAGTTGAAGGTATTGTACGCGCAAAGCAGGAGATGATGAAAGATACGGAGCGGGATAGATTCATACCCGTGCTCATACACGGTGATGCAGCAATGGCAGGCGAGGGAATTGTTGCCGAAACTCTGAATCTTTCACAGCTTAAGGGGTATAGTACGGGCGGAACCGTTCACATAATCATAAACAACCAAATTGGGTTCACCACAAGTCCCGTTGATGCCCGTTCGACAGTCTACGCATCAGATGTAGCCAAGATGGTACAGGCGCCGATATTTCACGTTAACGGTGATGACCCCGAGGCAACTCTTTTGGTAACAAAGTTTGCATATGAATACAGAATGATGTTCCACAAAGATGTTGTAATAGATATTTATAGTTACCGCAGGCTTGGGCACAACGAGGCAGACGAACCGGCATTTACACAGCCTGTTTTGTACAAAGCCATCAGGAACCATCAGTCAGTCAAAGCCATTTACCAGGATAAGCTGCTGAAAGAAAAGCTTGTAACTTCTGATGAGATCAAGGAAATGGAAGAGGAGATCTATGAAAGGATGGATAAAGGCTACGTTAAGGCACATGAAGGCGAAACGGTATTCAAGGCAGATACACCGGTAAGATTGAACGAAGAACAGGTCAAAGAACTACGGTCGCAGCAGAAAGAAAAGATCACAATGGATGACCTTAACAAAGTTGTGAAAGCGATAACAACACTGCCGGAGAATTTTCATTTACACCCTAAACTGCAGAAGTTTATTGATAGCAGGAAAGAGTTCTTAACCGGCGATGTTCTTATTGACTGGGCTTTTGCGGAAGCGCTTGCTTTCGGCACTTTGCTGCTTGAGGGTATCCCCGTAAGGCTGAGCGGACAGGATAGTGCGAGGGGAACATTTTCGCAGCGGCACATTGTGTTGACGGATATGGATACAGAGGAAGAAGTTATTCCTCATAATAATATATCGCCGGGGCTTGCCGAAATTGAACCGCTTGACAGCCTCCTATCCGAGGCTGCCGTACTTGGATTTGAATTCGGTTTCAGCACGGCAGATCCGTTAACCCTTGACCTTTGGGAAGCACAGTTCGGTGATTTTGCCAATGCAGCACAGGTTGTAATAGATAACTTTCTTGTTGCATCTCATGATAAATGGAGCCTTCCAAGCAATCTGGTAATGCTGCTTCCTCACGGGCAGGAAGGTCAGGGTCCGGAGCACTCAAGTGCCAGACTTGAGAGATTCTTAACGCTTTGCGCCGATGATAATATTACCGTCTGCAATCCGACTACTCCTGCGCAGTACTATTATTTATTAAGAACTCAGGGCAAGTATCATAACCGCAGGCCGCTGGTTATTATGACCCCAAAAAGCCTTCTGAGACTGCCTGAGGCACGTTCAAGAAAGGATGAGTTTATTGGCGGCAGATTCCTGCTGGTAATTGACGATAATGAAATAAAAGAGAAGGGTAAGATCAAGCGGGTTATTCTAACCAGCGGTAAATTCTACTACGAGCTTGCAAAGTACAGGAAGGAACAGAATATCACTGATACAGCAATTGTGAGGATTGAAAGATACTATCCGTATCCTTCAGAAGAGATAAAGGCGGTGCTTAAGAGTTATGATAATGCGACTGAACTTTTATGGGTACAGGAAGAACCGCACAATATGGGCGCACTTATATTTATGTCTTACAGGCTTAAGCGTGATCTGAGGGATCTTAACAGTAAGATGGTCTTGTATGGAGTAAGCAGAGATGAGAGTCCTGCACCTGCGCCGGGCTCTAACACAGTATTTCAGGAAACCCAGAAGAGACTGCTTAAGGAAGCATTCTCAGCAATTGGCAAAGTTACTGATATCAAGTAATAAGAAACTGTTCAAGTTAAAATTGAAAGCAGAAGCATTCACTTCTGTTTTTTTTACGCACCGGCTCATCAGGAAAGTTTATGACGCGTATCCTTTGAACTTAAGCAAAACAACTAATCAAAAAGTTTACCAATATAACCCCCATGTTAACCCGTTTGGTTATTTACAGGAACTAGTTAAATTGTTATTTTAGCATTGAACTTACATATGCAAACAGCAACATTTGCTGCATGGGAGATATTTATGAATAACACAGACATGACCTCTTTCTACAAGAGAAGCAACACTTTCATTGCCGGAGCAATAACACTATTTCTTGTAATTATCATTATTGGCTTTCTGCTTGGCTGATGTTCGTTTTGCTGTTAAGCCAGGGAGATTTTTTCCGGCTGATATATTTTAATTACATGTATCCGGCAAAAAAAAGTTCTGCTGTCTGAAACATGGCGGCAGAACTTGTTTTATGAATAAGTGTGTTTAATGACTGCAATAGGCCTTTATGACGTTTTAACGTCATTTAAAATAAGCCATTTACAGCGAATATAACCTAAAAGGGTGATTGCTGATTAATTACGGTACATCTATCTTTACAACAGAATTTAACGGGTTTCATAATAATTTTCTAATCAAAGGGAGAGCACCATGGATCAAAAGATGTACGAAGTAAAAAAAAGCAGCAACCTTTTCATAGGTACAACCATAGCGGTGATGCTGGCTATCATTGTTATCGGTTTTGTTTTTGGGTAATTAATGAAATAGAAAGTTTTTAAACCATAAAGGCGTTGTTGAAACAACGCCTTTATCATTAGAATATCAACTGAATTGCCGATTGTGAGCGATTGAAGCCTATTTCAGTTATTTCACCAGTTTTAGTGAATGAGTAACGGTTAACTTATTATCATAAAACACTTCACCATTTGAACTCACTATAACAGCAGGCAATTTTAATAACTCAGAACTGTAATTTTCCCCTATTGAAATAAAAAAATATTTCGAAAGCACTACAGCTTCCTCAACTGAGGAAGCAAATGAAGTAGCGCTTTGAGTTATCATTACAGGGTACCCGGTTTTTACGTCAAATATGTGATGATATCTTTTCCCTTCAATTACAGCAAACCTTTCATAGTCTCCGCTTGTTCCAACAGCTCCATCCTCAGGCAGTTCCATTACGGCAATGACCTCACCTTCTTTCCTCGGGTGCTTTATTCCGATTCTCCATTTTTCACCTCTTGATTTTTTTCCAGAAATGTAAATATCACCGCCGGCATTAATAATAAAATTGGTTACTCCGTTTTTTTTCATTTCCAGTGCCGCTCTGTCAACAGCGTAACCTTTTGCTATACCACCGGGATCCAACAACATGCCTTTAAAGGGCAGAAATACACTTGTATCTGCAGCGTTCATTTTGATCTTTTCGAATCCAACCAGATTCAAAAGAGAGTCAATAATTTTCTTTCCGGGAACCGAAGTTACCTGAACGTCAGAATTGAATCCCCATAATTCAGAAATTGGTCCTATTGTAATATCGAAGCACGGATATAACCTTGAGTATTCAATAGATCTTTCAATAAGTGAATAAGTTTCATAACTGACTTTCACGCTTTGGATGCCTGCATAATTGTTTATTAAGGAAATTTCGCTGGAATCTGACTGCATGCTTAAGATTCCCTGTATACGCTCAATTTCTCTGAAGGAGTAATACATTGCTTTTTTCATTGAATCCACAGAGCCGCTACGAGCGGTAATATCAATCTTGGTGCCCAATAGATATTTACTGGCAGTGAACTCATACTGCGTTTCCTGTGCTTGGAGCATTGATACCATAACGCAAAAAAAAGTTACCATAACGGTAACTTTATAGTTCAGCAAAAATTTAACTTTTCTATTAATCTGCAACAATTGTAATCTTGTTAGGAATGCATACGAGACTCTCATTTGCGAAGGTGATACTGCCTGAGTTTACACAATTCTTGTGCGAACAGGCGGACTGAATAACTCTGGCTCTCCGGCCGCAGACATTCAGCATCAAACCACCTTTAAAACCATCTATCTTCAGATCAAGGTTTTCTGCAGAAGCATTAATTGAATTAACAAGGATTCCATCATAAAACACCAGGAAACGCTTTGCAATTACTGCTTCGCAATCGGTATAAAATCTAAGTCTTACAGGGTCCTCAATCACAGCAGGCAGTGCAAGAGCACTTGCTATTTCTCTGAGTCCAGAATTAATTTCATCATTTCCCCGTTTATAATTCACCAATTGTGAATTCCGGAAAAGTACAATATCACCGTTCTCAGGTTTTCCAAGTTTATATTCCGAAAACCGTATCGTTCTGCTTCCCAACTGGCAGGAATTTATGAGCTTCTCAGTCAGAGTAATTGCTCTATCTGCATCTCCGGCGATAATCTCAAGAGAAAAGTGACTTTTTGTACAGGGATATATTTTGTTTAATGGGATCGTTCCCAGAGCTGCAGCCGCAACAGCAAAGGTACCTGATTTTAGAAAATCTCTTCTGTTCATAGTTATTGTGTTAGAAATTATATCTTAGTCCCACGCTGAACAAATATGCATATAAAATATTGTAATGCATTATCCAGTTAGGTGAATCCAGATATCTTCTGTAAAAACCAATTGAACTCGTCCAAGCAAGCTTCTCATTAGAGAAAAGGGATATTGAAGCTCCTTTTTTTCCTTTGAGTGTAAGGTTTAATACTACTTCATCTGAATATCCGGAATTAAGCTTATCATCAACTGTCATATACTGCTCTACCCGAGAATAATAAGGTTTGAAAAAATATGCCCGCGTTTGAAAGTAGTGCCGAAGTTCAATGGAGCCGGAAAACACATCTGAAAAATGACTGCTGAAAGTGCCAGAAATGGTATGTGAACGAATTTCCCAGCTATCCCAATAATACCTGTAACCAAGTTGCATAGATGTCAGTTTAGAAAGCGAGAAATTCGTTCTAACTCCGGCAGCACGTCTTATTCGAGTTTCGGGATGTGAAGGCTCATAAGACCTGTAGGAATTGTTGTTTTCGATTATTCTAATTACCTGGTAGCCATCAAGCATATAACCATTCTGGCTCATATAAGAGGCATCGAACTGTGAAATAATAGTTTTAGAGAAGATTTGGGTAAGACCGAAGTTAAACACGTACGTATTGCGTTCTTTAGTCCAGGTTCTGGTTTGCGGAAAGACCCTATCGAGGCTGATGACCGGACTGATATTCAGGATAGTGTTTTTCTTTGCAAACGGGTATGTAACTGAGCCTGAAAAAGTAGCAGAAGAATAGTCATGTTCTGTACTGTACTGCCCATTTAATGAAAGAATTCCGTCATAGACTTTTTGAGTCAAACCTGCTCCGATTTCATGTCTCCATTCATCCGGGGTATCATCTGCGCCGCCTTCTTTTCGGGTAGTTGCGGAAGTAATTCCATCTACAGGAAAGTACATTTTCATAGAGGCAGAGCTTATCACATCCGATAAATACCTTGCAGTAATGCTTGTATTATCGCCAAGTTTTTTTGTAATGCTTGCCTGAGGATAAATAACAGTCACCCGGAAATTGTCAAAATAAGAGTTTATTCTCACATTCACCTCGTCTTCAGGTATTTCCTGAGACAATACATCAAAGAATAGACCTGCAAATATGAGTATCAGCAGATATCTGCACATATTCTATCCGCAGCCGCAGCCTCCGCTTTGAGAACCATCACCCCCCTCTGTGCCTTCCCTGATGAAAAGAAAATGCAGCTGTGAACCTTTATCAAGCGGATTTTCATCAAACATCATATAGGGGTCTGATAATCTTTCCCTTTCCCAAGGCTGTACAGTTGCGCATCCCGCAAGAAATGTTACGAAAAATACAATAAATAACAGAATCAATAATGAATTTCGAAATTTCATCCTATTTTTTTAAGAGTTCACTTATCAGTTTGTCAAGTTTTTCCTTAATATCATTCTCAAAACCTGTTTCTTTGAACTTTATTATACCCAGTTTGTCAATAACTATAGTTGTTGGCATACCCTCCACATTATATAGTGCGGGAAGTTTTGAGTTCTTATCGAAAATCACAGGAAACGGAATTTCCATTCCAATAGATTTTTCAAAAGATGAAATCTTGCTTTTTTCATCATCAAGGTTAATTGCAATTATCGAAAGTGACGAATCTTTAAGTTCTTTATACAGTTCTATAAGGTGGGGCATGGATTTTTTGCAGGGTACGCACCAGCTTGCCCAGAAATCCAGTACAATTACTTTCCCTGAAAAATCAGAGACCGCAATCTTGGTTCCGTTGAGATCATCAGCGGAAAAATCGGGAGCTTTTGACCCTACTTCCTGAGAGAAGAGCAGCACAGGAAAAACAATTGATATAAAATAGAAGCCTGTAATCTTCATTTCTTTTTATCTCCACCACCCTCTTCCCAAACATTGCCATGGCATTGATAACAGGATGATGTAATGATCCAGTTATTCTGATAATAATAGAGCTTTCCGCGGAGATCTTCTCCGTGGCACTCATTGCAGTCATCTGATCTGTCTCCGCCTTCGTTTTCACCCCTGTGAAGAAATCCCCCGTAATTGGAAGTGTGATCATCCGGAACATTTGGTTTACTTTGCGAGGGAAAGATACCGTCACAACCCTGGTATAAAAAGGAAAGAATTACAAAAAAAGAAAAGAAGAATGTGAATAAGATTTTCATTTTCAGTACCCACAAAAATAGATAATTAAGCATGTGATTCAAATGTAAATTTTAGGTAAGTACGACCGGAATAAGCTTATTTATTGATTTTTGCCTTAATACACTTTTAAAACAATTACAATAAAATTTGTTAAAAATGCTGATATAAGAAGATCGATTATATTAGGGGCTATTATATCGGGTTCTCAAAATTGCTTAAAGCCAACTGAATTGCCGTTTCAAGGATGAGCTCCTTTCCTTTGCTCCAATGCTCATTGAACTCCTCTTCACTTAATTCGCTTTTAACATTCCCGAGGGTTTGTTCATACAAAATCTTTCCATCTCTTTCAAACACGGTATTCATAGAAAGCAGAGCAGTTTCCGCAAAACCGAGCAGACTTGCTGCCCGTTTAAACTCTCTTACTTTGCAGGCTATGGCAGCTAATCCTGTTATGCAGTAAACCAAACCAAGTTTGTTACCGGTTTCTCTGTGTACTGCAAGACTCTCTTCGTAGAATTTTGAAGCCTGATCAAAGTTCCCTTGTTCATATTCTATAAATCCCAGGTCATGCAGAGAGTCGGCTATTCCCGTTTTATCTCCAATTTCTCGCACCAGAGTCAGGGTTTCTTCAAAGAGACTTTTTGCTTTCTTGAGATCTCCGTTTGCATAAGCAAGGATCCCCGAGTTGTGCAGTGAAGTTGTAATACCTTTTTTATCCCCCAGTTCGCGTTTTATTGCAAGGCTTTCCTCCTGCAGCTTCTGAGCCATTTCATAATCTCCCAAATTGTATGCAACATTACCCAGATTGTTCAGTGAACCAGCAATGCCTCTTTTGTATCCAATTTCGCGCCTTAGTGAAAGGCTTTCCTCATGAAAGTTCCGGGCCTGTTCGTAATCCCCCTGGTCATATGCCATATTTCCCAGGTCATTAAGAGAATCTGCGATGCTGCGTTTATCACCAATTTCGCGTTTGAATTCAAGATGTGCTTCGATCAGCTTCCGTGCCCGGTCGTAATCACCCTGTTCGTACACAACGTTGCCCATGCTGCGCAAGACTGTTGAGATCGCATCTTTATCACCCTGCTCCATATATAATGCAAGAGATTGTTCATAGAATTTCATAGCCTCATTGTAATCGCCCTGGCTTTGTGCCAGCAAACCTGCACGTACTATGACCTTACCAAGAACCGGTTTGCTGATGTCTTTTGCAGTGTTCAGCATGTTTTCCAGGATTCCTCTGCCTGCCGAATAATAACCTCTTATATCCCAAAACAAACTCAGGGCTCCGGCGAGCCGAAAGCCTTCATTTTGTAATCCGTTCTTTAATGCCCATTCAATTGCAAACTGAAAGTTTCCGTGCTCTATTTCCAGCTTATCCAGCCACAATTGTGCTTCCTCGCCGTTGAGTTTAGGTTCAGCAAATTCAGATAGTTCAACATAATAACGAAGATACTTTGAATATATATTTCCTGCATCATTTGTTCCTTCCAGTCTTTCTTCACCGTATCGTTTCAAAGTTTCTAAAATATTATATCTTTCGCCGGACTCTTCAAATATCAAAATTGATTTTTCTGCAAGCAGTGTCAACAGGTCAAGGACCGAGTCTTTATCTATTCTATCATCCGAACAAATTTCTTCTGCAGCATCTAAAGTCCACCCATCGTTAAAGACCGATAATCTGCTCCATAACATTTTTTCCTGCTCTGATAACAGGTCATAACTCCAGTCTATAAGCGCCTTCAAAGTCTGCTGCCTTGGCATTGCAGTACGGACTCCGCCTGTGAGCAAGCTGAATCTGTTACTAAGTCTTTCAAAAATTCTTTCGGTACTCAGAACTTTTACTCTGGCAGCGGCAAGCTCAATTGCAAGCGGTATCCCGTCCAACTGAGAACAAATGCCGGAAAGGGCCTGCGCGTTTTCATTGGTTATCCTGAATTTGGGATTAACCGTAAGTGCTCTTTCAATGAATAATCTTACAGATTCATATTGCGCCAGCTGTTCCGGGGTTAATTTATCATTAAAATCCGGAGTTTTAAGCGACATAACACTGTATACTTGTTCTCCGGTGCACTTAAGAGCTTCTCTGCTTGTTGCGATGATCTTAAGTTTAGGGCAGGTTTTCAGAATTTTTTCCGACAGCCCTGCGCTGCTTTCAATCAAATGCTCACAATTATCAAGTATAAGCAACATCTCTTTATCTTTGAGATATGAGCAGAGTGTTTCCTCTAAAGTCCTTTTAGCCTCTTCCTTTATTCCAAGCTCTATAGTTATTTTCTGAGCGAGCAATTGCGGATCTATAAGTGGTGCGAGTTCTATTATCCAGACCCCGTGTGAGAATTCATCAATTACATCGGCTCCTACCTGCAGGGATAACCTCGTCTTACCTGCACCCCCCGGACCCGTAAGTGTAAGCAGATGCGTGTCTTTCAGCAGTTCCTTTACTTCATCGATCTCTTTCTCTCTGCCGATAAAGCTTGTGAGCTGGACAGGCAGATTATTCGGCCTGGAATCCAAAGTCGCAAGCGGCGGAAAGTCCGACGGCAGATCCTTTGATAACATTTGAAAAATCCTGACGGGCTGTATCAAATCCTTTAAGCGTCTTTCACCAAGATCCCTGTAAGATATTGCGGGATTTACATTTGGAGTTAACTGTACGTAAGCGTCTTCTGAAATAAGGACCTGCCCGCCGTGAGCTGCAGACATTACTCTTTGTGTTCTTGCAAGCGTCAGATATCCCATATATCTCTTGCCGTTCCATTCAGCATTTCCGCTGTGAATGCCCATTCTGACTTTTATTTCAGCATCTCTCCTTTTTTCGGCATTGAGCTTAATCTGTGCGGCATAACATGCATTAACGGCATCAACAGAATTTTCGAATGCAGCACAAAAGGCGTCACCAATTATTTCGAACACAAATCCATTATTTGATTCGATTGCCTCTTTTAATATTGTATTATGAATCTCCAGGGCAAGCGGCATGCTTTCAGGGTATTGCTGAGCAAGCTTAGTGCTCCCTTCGATATCGGTGAAGAGAAATGTTATGTTGCCGCCCGGGGGATTAGTCAATTGTG
>JAUQWS010000091.1 GCA_030835025.1 Ignavibacteria bacterium
ATCTGTTCAAAGAGCAAAGATGATGCCGGTCCGACAAATAACTGGATGGACCCGGATGAAATGAAATCTATACTGAACGGAGTCTTCAAGGGGTGTATGAAAGGCAGAACAATGTATGTCATTCCTTTCAGCATGGGACCGCTTGGCTCGAAGATCGCGCACATAGGTATTGAAGTAACCGATTCACCTTACGTAGTTATAAATATGAGAATAATGACCAGGATAGGTCAAAAAGTTCTTGATGTTCTGGGTGAAAACGGTGAATTTGTCCCTGCAATGCATTCAGTTGGTTATCCTTTAGAGAACGGAAAAGCCGACGTATTGTGGCCATGTAATTCAAACAAGTATATTGTCCACTTCCCTGAAGAGAAATCTATATGGTCATACGGCAGCGGATACGGCGGAAACGCACTGCTTGGCAAGAAATGTTTCGCTCTTAGAATTGCCTCAGTTCTTGCGCGTGAGCAGGGCTGGCTTGCAGAGCATATGCTGATACTTGGCGTCACTCCCCCGGGCGGTGAAAAGAAATATATCACGGCGGCTTTCCCCAGTGCCTGCGGAAAGACGAACCTGGCAATGCTGACCCCCTCACTTCCGGGATGGAAAGTTGAAACAGTCGGTGATGATATTGCATGGATGAAGTTCGGCGAAGACGGCAGGCTTTACGCTATCAATCCGGAATACGGTTTCTTTGGCGTAGCCCCGGGAACATCAATGAAGACAAATGCCAATGCAATGCTATCTATGACTAAGAACAGTATCTTCACAAATGTTGCACGTACAGATGACGGCGATGTTTGGTGGGAAGGTATGACCGATGAAAAACCAGCACATTTGATTGACTGGCATAAAAAAGACTGGACACCTGAAAGTAAAGACCTTTCTTCACATCCGAATTCACGTTTCACGGCTCCGGCCTCACAGTGCCCCGTAATTGACCCTGCATGGGAAGATCCAAAAGGCGTGCCGATCTCTGCTTTCTTCTTCGGAGGAAGAAGAGAAAGCTTTGTGCCACTTGTAACTGAAGCTTATGACTGGAATCATGGCGTCTATCTTGGTTCTTCATGTTCATCTGAAACAACTGCTGCCGCAGTTGGAAAGATCGGAGCGTTAAGGCATGACCCGTTTGCAATGCTTCCGTTCTGCGGCTATCATATGGGCGATTATTTCAATCATTGGATTTCTCTTGGCAAGAAACATGATAATTCTAAGCTACCGAAAATATTCTATGTTAACTGGTTCCGCAAAGATGAAAACGGCAAGTTCATTTGGCCGGGTTACGGTGATAATATCCGCGCTATAAAATGGGCTATTGAGCGCGTTGCAGGAACAGCAAAGGCTGTTGATACACCCATCGGCAGGCTGCCTGAGCCTGATGCGTTTGATGTATCGGGACTTGATATCTCAAAGGAGAATCTGAAGAAACTGTTCACTATTGATAAAGATCAGGGGATCAGAGAACTTGAAGAAATGCGAGAGTACTATAAAAAATTCGGTGACAAGTTACCGAAGGAACTCGTTGCAGAGATAGATAAAGCTGAGAAGCGATTCAAAGATTAGTAGATTCAAAGATTTTAGGATCCGAATGCAGGAGTATAAGAAAATCCCCTCTGATTGAAATCGGAGGGGATTTTTTACTTTTGCCTTTTTACTTTTGCCTTATTTATTTTTCGCCAGCAGATCCCTTATTTCAGTAAGCAGCTTTTCTTCAGTTGTGGGTTC
The DNA here is from genome assembly GCA_030835025.1 of Ignavibacteria bacterium. Classification (GTDB taxonomy): domain Bacteria; phylum Bacteroidota; class Ignavibacteria; order Tepidaquicellales; family OLB5; genus OLB5. The sequence goes on from JAUQWS010000091.1 coordinate 1,723, forward strand.
GGGAGCTGTAACTTTTTTGTCTTCCTCTTTGCGCCTCATGGAGTTGATAGCTTTAACGAATAGAAAGATAGCAGCTGCTATTATTATGAAGTCTATGCCTGTCTGTATAAAAGTGCCGTAATTTAGTGTGACTGCTTCAATTGCTTTTCCGGTCGGGTCAACTCCGCCTTCTTTAAGTACAAATCTGAAATTTGAGAAATTTATGCCTCCGAGAACAAGCCCAACAGGGGGCATTATGATATCATTTACCAGAGAAGACACTATTTTACCGAATGCTGCTCCGATGACTACGCCAACAGCAAGATCAACTGCACTGCCTTTTGAAATAAATTCCTTGAATTCTTTTGTCAAACTCATATTTCCTCCTAATTTGTATTCTGCTTTACAAATTTAGGTACTTTTGTACAAATAAACTGAGGCTTTTGATTTCTGTTTCCCTCAAAGTACACTAATTTCGGTAGCGCAATGTAAAATAGAGCGGATTGCAACTATTTCAATTTAAACGTAATTTTAGCAAAAGGAAACTAAATTCCCGCAAAATCGGTTGAATTTGGTAAAGTAAACATAAGAACATACTATGGACAGTAATTTTTCGAACAGGGTTCAGGATGTAATTAGGTTAAGCAGGGAAGAGGCTATCAGGCTTGGGCACGATTACATAGGGACAGAGCACCTGCTCCTCGGCATCATCCGCGAAGGAGAGGGCATAGCAATAAAAATATTCCGAAATCTCGGAAAAGACATAGGTAAAATAAAGAAGACTGTTGAAGATACCGTGAGGCAATCCGGTGCAACCTTGACCGTCGGGAATATTCCGCTAACAAAACAAGCCGAAAAAGTATTAAAGATAACATATCTTGAAGCGAAGATTTTTAAATCTGACGTCATAGGAACGGAGCATTTGCTTCTTTCCATATTGCGTGAAGATGATAATCTTGCTTCGCAGATACTTCAGCAATTCGGCATTACTTACGAAGTTGTAAAAGAAGAACTTTCGAATATTTTAAGCGGCAAATCTTCACAGCAGCAGCAGCAAAAAGGACCTTCAGCAGAAAAGAAAACCGAACGTACTAAGACACCCGTGCTGGATAATTTCGGCCGTGATCTGACCAAACTGGCACATGAAGAAAAGCTTGATCCGATCGTGGGGCGTGAAAAAGAGATCGAGCGTGTTGCGCAGGTACTCAGCCGCAGGAAGAAGAATAATCCGGTACTGATTGGTGAGCCCGGCGTTGGTAAAACTGCAATTGCAGAGGGACTTGCTATCAGGATAGTACAGAAAAAAGTATCACGCGTACTTCACGATAAGCGTGTTGTTACTCTTGACCTTGCCTCTTTAGTAGCAGGTACAAAATACCGCGGACAGTTTGAAGAGCGTATGAAGGCAGTAATGAACGAGCTTGAAAAGGCCAAAGATGTAATTCTTTTCATAGATGAGCTTCATACAATTGTGGGAGCAGGCGGTGCATCGGGTTCGTTAGACGCATCGAACATCTTCAAACCGGCGCTTGCAAGAGGCGACCTGCAGTGTATCGGTGCAACAACTCTGGATGAATACCGCCAGTATATAGAAAAAGACGGCGCACTTGACAGGCGTTTTCAAAAGATAATAGTCGATCCTACTACCGAGGAAGAAACTATGCAGATCCTGATGAACATAAAGCATAAATACGAAGAGCATCATAATGTAAAGTATGCGGATAAAGCAATTGAAGCGGCCGTTAAGCTGAGTTCCCGTTACATTACGGATAGGTATCTGCCCGATAAGGCAATTGACGTAATGGATGAAGCTGGATCAAGGGTGCACTTGGCCAATATTGTTGTCCCTGAAAACATTGTTTCGCTTGAGACAGAAATTCAGAACATAAAATCCAAGAAGAACCAGGTTGTAAAGAACCAGAACTTTGAGGAGGCAGCAAAGCTGAGGGATGAAGAAAAACACCTGCTGACAGACCTGGAGCAGGCAAAACTCGACTGGGAAGTGAAATCCCAGAGCATAGTGCATGAAGTTACCGAAGAGAACGTTGCTGATGTTGTCTCAATGATGACAGGTATTCCGGTTAACCGTGTAGCACAATCTGAAAGCGAAAAGCTTGTTAAGATGGAAGATGAGCTTAAGAAGTTCATAATAGGTCAGGATGAAGCTATAATAAAGCTTTCCAAGGCTATTCGCAGAACAAGGGCAGGGTTAAAAGATCCCAACCGCCCGATAGGTTCTTTCATTTTTACCGGACCGACCGGAGTTGGCAAAACTGAAATGGCAAAAGTGCTTGCGAGATTCCTGTTCGATAGCGAAGAAAACCTGATTAGAATAGATATGAGTGAGTATATGGAGAAGTTCAATGTGTCAAGACTTGTCGGAGCTCCTCCGGGGTATGTTGGCTATGAAGAAGGCGGCCAATTGACAGAGAAAGTCCGGCGTAAACCTTATTCAGTTGTACTTCTTGATGAAATTGAGAAAGCGCATCCGGATATTTTCAATATTCTGCTGCAGGTGCTTGATGAAGGTGTTTTAACCGATAGTCTTGGGCGCAAGGTAGATTTCAAAAATACCATTATGATAATGACCTCAAATATCGGTACAAAAGATATTAAGGCGATCGGCGGTATGGGCTTTGGTGACCCGAATCAGACCGATAAGCATGATAAAATGAAGCTTCAAATAGAGGAATCAGTGAGAAGGGTATTCAGTCCCGAGTTTTTGAACAGGATCGATGACCTCATAACATTTAAACAGCTATCCAAAGAGGATATATTCAGAATTATTGATATTTCAACAAGACAGCTTCTTAAGAGGATACAATCGCTTGGTATCAGCTTTGAATTTGATGATACTGCGAAGAACTTCCTTTCTGAAAAAGGCTATGACCCCAAGTACGGCGCAAGGCCGCTCAGAAGGGCTGTGCAGAAATATGTTGAGGACCCGGTTTCTGAAGAAGTACTGAAAGGTACTTTCAAAGAGGGCTCCAAAGTCCTTGTATCTTACAAAGAAGGTGCTGATGAGCTTGTATTTGTTGATTCAAATGCAATTCCGAAACAAACAGCAGAACCTGAATCAATAAAAGAGAATTAGTCAAACTAAATATTGATTTGATACTAGAGACGCCCCGGTGGGACGTCTCTTTTTTTTGCACACCTCTCCATGCCGGAACTAATCTGTAGATGGGAATTTAGAAAATGAAGCGCTACTCGTCAAACTGTCTTTTCTTTATCAACAAGTCAAAATTCACCTCAAATTAGACTTGATGTTTTCTCAAATTGCAGTGATTTTTGTTTATTCTCCAAATAAATCAAAGAAGACTATGAAACAGATTACAGTTTCATTTTTTCTCACACTCTTAATCTCATCGAAATTACTTTCACAGGTAACTTACACTGATGTATCACCCGGATTCGGTATGAACGATCCGGGTAACGGGCAGGGTGCAGTTTTTGTAGATGTGAACAATGACGGTTTCCTTGATGTACTCTTGTGCAATAATGGCCAGGCAAACAAACTCTGGATCAATTCCGGCGGCACTGCGTTTTCAGAGCAGGGGGCGGCGTTTGGTGTAAACTACACCGGACCCGGCAGGGGAGTTTCGGCAGGTGATTTTGATAATGACGGGCTGACGGATTTTATGATAGGTAATTTCAACGCCAACCTGATTCTGTATAAGAACAATACAACATCTTTCGTAAATGTTACAACATCTGCGGGTATAAACCTTCCGAGCTGGGGAGGTTCCATAAGCTGGTTCGATTACAATAACGACGGCAAGCTTGATGCAGCGTTTGCAAATGACGGAATTCCGTACCACTATAATTATCTATTCAGAAACGACAATCTTACGAGCTTCACGAATGTAGCGTATCCGATCGGATTGACTGATAGTGCATCAACGCTATGCCTTGCAACCGCAGATTACGATAATGACGGTGATATGGACCTCTTCTGCGGCTCTCAGACAACAGGCACGCACGGCACCAACTATCTTTACAGAAATAACGGAAACGGTTCTTTTACGGATGTAACTGTAGCATCACTTATGATAGTCAATTCATACTCATGGGGAGCCGACTGGGGTGATTTTGATAATGACGGCGATATGGACATCTATATAGCTAACTCAAACGGACCGAATCAATTATTCCAGAATAACGGCAACGGCACATTTGCAGATGTCTCTGCTCAATACGGAGTTGCTGATCCCACATCATCATTTTCCTGCGGCTGGTTTGATTATGACAACGACGCAGATCCGGACCTGTACGTTGCGAATGCAAGCACGGGCATTGATAAGCTTTACAGGAATGACGGGAGCACATTTGTTGATGTTGCGGCAGCTGTTGGAACGAATGATTTGCTTCATTCTGCTTGTATAACTCTCGGTGATTATAACAACGATGGGTTCATTGACATCTATCTTGTCAATAACGGTACAGCAAATAAGCTGTATAGGAGCAATGCAGGAAATTCAAACAAATGGGTTATTCTGAAGCTCAGGGGAGTAACCTCTAACCGCTCGGCAATAGGTACAAGGGTAAGAGTGAAAACAGGAAGCCTGAATCAGATACGTGAAGTTCAAAGCGGTTCCGGCGGAAAAGGACAGAATTCACT
>JAUQWS010000092.1 GCA_030835025.1 Ignavibacteria bacterium
GAGTCACACTAAACCTTTTCCTGTTAATACGCATCATAATATTGTAATTTAGGAGAAAATATGCGGTCAAATTTAGCTCAGGTTAAGGAGAAGGAGGGAACTCTGGAGCTGGTTTCATCAAGTCCTGATAAAGACAGGGAATTCGAGCTGGTACGCCAGGCGGTTGCAGGCAATCAGCATGCATTCAGGGAATTGTATAAGAGCAATTTCGCGCGGGTGTATGCAGTTTGTTTAAGGGTCTCGCAGGATAGAGATACTGCCGACGAACTGACACAGGAAGTATTTGTGAAAGCGTGGGAGAAACTGAGTTCTTTCATGTTTGAAAGCAAATTCTCCTCGTGGCTTCATTCTATTGCAGTCAATCAATTCCTGATGATGAAACGCTCTGAGAAAAGATTCAACGAACGGGTAACAGAGCTGACCGAAATAATGACACGTGAGAATCCGCACAGCAAAGCAAAACACGGATTTGATTCGAGAATTGATATTGAAACAGCATTGACAAAACTTCCTGAGCAGGCCAGAATGACATTTGTACTACATGATATTGAAGGATATAAGCATCACGAGATCTCTGACATGATGAATATAGAGGTTGGAACCTCTAAAGCCCATTTACACAGGGCAAGAAGAATGCTGAGAGAGGAACTTGCAAAATGAAAAAAGACAAAACACATATGAAACAAACCGGCTGCGAAGAGTATGAACTGCTCATTGATGAATACCTTGAAGGTATGATCACCGCAGAAGACAAACAAAGAATGGAAAGCCACCTTGCCGGATGCAAAAACTGCAGAAGCTACCTTGAAAGTACGGTTATTCTGATCGAAAAAGCTGTACTGCTCGGGAGAAATGACGGCAAAGAGCTTGTAACAAGCCAGAAGCAGAATGAGCTTTGGAATAAGATCGAAGCCAAAATTAATGCATCGCTACCCGTTTCCGATGGGCATATTTATAATATGAGCGGGCTTGAAGACGAATACATACCGGCTCCTTCTGCCGGCAGTACAACAAGGAATACAGGTACACCTGCTCCGCTTTTTTCGTGGAGCTCTATGAGATATTATGTTTCGGGTATAGCAGCAGTACTTATACTTGCATTTGTTATATACGGAGTGAACCAGTTTATGAAGCGGGGTACAGATGTTGGCATTACCGACGGCATTGTTGAAGTCGGCGGGCCGAAATGGATGGTTACCTCTATAAAAGGCAATCCGCTTATCAATAATCTTGTGATGAAGGCTATCGATAGCCTTGCCGTCGGAGGTTACATCACTACAGATGATTCATCAAAGGCAGAGCTTTATGTTGCGGGCCTGGGTTCTGTTATCATAGAACCGGGTTCAAAAGTCAAGCTTGTAAAGAGCACCGATGGCGAGCACCGCATCCAGCTTGATTACGGTTCAATAGATGCCAATATTTTTGCTGCTCCGCGTACGTTCTTTGTTGATGCAGGAAGCGTTACCGCCGTTGATCTTGGCTGCTCTTATAAATTCTCAATGGATAAAGCAGGCGACGGGCTGCTTTACGTGCGCTCAGGAAAAGTTGCACTTGAATCCGCAAGCGGAAGGGAATCTCTTGTACCCGAAGGCAAGTTCTGCGTTACCAAGCAGAACATAGGCCCCGGCACTCCGTTCAGGGAAGATTCTTCACCTGAGCTTAAGAAAGCACTTATGGAATTCGATTTCGGCAGCTGCGGCGCACAATGCGTAAACACTATCATAAAAAGTTCTAAGAAAACTGATGCTGTTACGCTTGTGAACATCCTTCCAAGGGTTGATGAACAATATAAAGCAAAGGTTTATGATAGAGTAGCATATTTCTATCCTGCTCCCAAGAACATTCCCGCAGACAGCATACCCAGGCTGAAAAGGCTTGAGAACGTTAATGAGTGGGTTGACGAAATAATGGAAGAAGTACAGAAGAATATAGAAGAGAATATGGCACGGGTTGAAGAACACATGAAGAAGTTTGATAACGAGAAATGGCAGAAACAGTGGCAGGAGAACTGGGAGAAGAATGTTAAGAAGAACTGGAACTTCAACTATCATTATAATTACGGAACCGACACGATGACATGGAACTCAGAGAGTATGCCTTCACCCGAGGAAATGGAAGAACTGCAGAAGGACCTGCAGGAAATGCAGAAGGGTCTTCATCTTGATAACGAAGAGTTCAAACAGGAAATGGATAAAGTGAAAGAAGAGCTTAAAAAAGTGAATGAAGAAATACAGAAAGAAATGCAGAAGGTTCAAAGCGAGGTAGAAAAAGAAAAACACAAAGTACAGAAAGAAAAAGAAAGAATAGATAAGGAAAAAAAGGAAATAGATAAAGCAAATGAGAAGAATAATGATTCAGGAGATGATGATCTGGATAACGAAAAAGATGATTAACTGAATCAAGTCTTTTAAAATAGTTTTTTAAGACAGGTCCTGTACCTGTCTTTTTTTTAAATACTATAATATGAGAATACTGGCTACAGTTTTTCTTGCCCTCCTCCTGTTTACTTCAAGCTCCTGTTCACAAAAAGATGACAATACAACCCAAAAGCCCAAGTACGAAAACGTTGGGGGAATGTGCGAAGGATGTGAATCAATACATGAATCACCTATCCCCTTTGATGAACTCAGCTGGATCGATACGCTGCCCGATTTCAGCGAGAGCGGCCCTAAGCTGGAAATAAGCGGAGTAGTATATAAGAAAGATGGCGTAACTCCCGCACCGGGAGTAGTTTTATATCTATATCATACAGACCAGAACGGATACTACTCGACCAAAGGAAATGAAACAGGCTGGGGAAAAAGACACGGGTATATCCGCGGATGGCTGAAGTCAAACGATAAAGGTGAGTATAAGTTCTATACGCTCCGCCCGGCACCATATCCCAACAGGGAATTTGCCGCACATATTCATACCATAATAAAAGAACCCGATAAGAACGAATACTGGATAGAAGATTATGTTTTCGATGACGACCCGTTTGTGAACGATGCCTACAGAAAAAAAGAATCAAAGCGATGCGGCTCAGGCATTCTTAAACTAACAGATGCCGGAAACGGAA
>JAUQWS010000093.1 GCA_030835025.1 Ignavibacteria bacterium
TTTGCGGGATTCAATGAAATGCAGGTAACATAAAATATGAGACTATCGATATTATGACACATCATGACCCGTGATAAACATACCATTAAATTCACAAAACCCATCCTTTCAAATAAAGAAGGTTTGCAGCTTTCAACACCCGAAATAGTTGCAAAATATATAGCGCGAAGGCTAAAAACGGATATAATCGCAGACCTTGGTTGCGGGATCGGTGGGCAGGTTATATTTTTTGCCAGAGAGTGTAAGAAAGTCTATGCAGTAGAAAGAAATCCTGAAAAGCTTGAGTATGCAAAAGAGAATTGCAGGCTATATGATGTTGATAATGTTGAATTCATACTCGGAGATGCGCTATCTCCTGAAATAAAAGAAAAAGTATCTGATGCTGACATCATTTTTTCCGATCCTGCCAGGCCACTCTCGGAAAAAGAAAGGACCCTTGAGAATCTTGAGCCATCAATTCCCGAAATAATAAAAATATATTCTGATGTCACACCCGACCTGGCATTCCATGCACCGCCCCAGATGCCGCCTGAACGGATCGTACTTGATTGCGAGCGCGAGTACCTTTCTTTGAATGGGCAGTTGAACAGGCTGACATTATATTTAGGCTCGCTAAAATCATGTGATAGAAGTGCAGTTGTGCTACCCGGCGGTGAAAGGCTGGTTTCATTCGATGCCTCCGGGATCAGGAAAAGTCCAATTTGTGATTATCTTTATGAACCCGAGCCTTCTGTTGTTAAAGCAAAGATCCTGAATGAATTATCGCATAATTTGGCTAAAGAAAATAAAGATGTGTTTTTCTATAAAGGTGATGAACGGCGGACTCTTTTGACTTCATCAACGCTTATTGATTCAGATTTTTTTAAGGATAGTTACAGGGCTATTGCCAATACGGAAAATGACATGACAAAATTAAAAGAGATTTTAAAATCCCGGAAGGCAAAGAATGTTGTCCTGCGTTTTGACATTGATCCTAAGAATTACTGGGTGATAAGGACAAGGCTCGAAGAAGGAATGGCAGGCACACGGACGCTTCATGTATTTGGGTTCGGAAATGAGTTGATCGTGTGCGAAAAGATATGAGCAGAAGATAAGACAGATAACATGAAAGGAACTCACCCATTCACTGGGTGCAGGTATACGGCTGGAAACAGCACCGAAAGGGCACGCCGGGTGAATGTTTCACTTAAATAAACTCTAAAAGTTCTTTTGTAGTGTAGATTTTTATATGTTTTTGTTTTTGAAATCCTTTATCCTCGCTCCATATCCCATCAACCCTGGTTTTCATAGCAAGCGCTAGAAAAGGTGCATCATCAGGATCAATATCTTTCATGATATCTTTAGCCTGAACATAGCAATCGGCGTATTCGTCTTTTGGATAAATGGTGATTCGGGAAAATAGCATATCCATTACATATCGCACATCCTTAGATGCAAGTTTTGACTTTTTTTCGATAATATCGCCATGCTTTAAAATTTCGGTAAAAGTGTATTCTGGCGCTATGAATTCAATATTTGAATTCATCAGGATATGACGGCTTATAGAGTTGGATATGAGGGAGGATATTATAATATTGGTATCTATCACCAGTCTCATTTTCCAGGCTCACTAGATGTTGTGTTGTTCTCGTATGGACTTTTTTATAAGTTTCCCTATCTCGACAGCATCTTTCTCGGTCAATTTACTTTTTTCCAATATAGTGTCCACTAACTGGATCTTCCTGGCATACTCCCACATGGCATTTCTTGCAATGACACTCCATTTGATTTCATTGTGATGTTTTATGACTTTGTAGAGGTCATCCGGGACTGATAAAGTCATTGTTGGCATAATTCATTATATGTGCAGACACATATATATTATATTCCTTTATGTGCGCCTTTTTAAAAAATATAAAAAAATGGTTCTCTGGAAAAAAACACATATCCCAATTCATCGGGCTCATCATCAGGGATGCGGCTGGAAGCAGCACAGGAGGGGCGCTGAGCGAAAGTCTGAAAGGGCTATATTGTGAGCATGATTATTTGGGTTTATAAAATAGTATTCATCAAAACAAAAGGAACGCGGGTGATGCGTAACACTTATGGTTCTTCCATCAGGATGCCTATAGAACACATGGCTCCCTTTTTGACGAACT
>JAUQWS010000094.1 GCA_030835025.1 Ignavibacteria bacterium
GCATACGGCACAGAAGATATTGCTACCATTAAGTACGATCACTCGGGAATTCTGAAAAGGGTATTGAGGTATGACGGTCCTGCAAACAGCCACGATTACGGCACATCGGTAGCTTTGGATAACCAGGCGAATATATATGTATCGGGGTACAGTACCGGAAACGGAAGCGAGTTTGATTACACTGTCCTTAAATATTTCGAGACTCCCCCCACCGGCCTTGAGCCTGTTGGAAACACAATACCTGAGGAGTACTCGCTTGAGCAGAACTATCCGAATCCGTTTAACCCTTCTACGGTCATAAGGTTCCGGGTTCCGCATTCTTCCGGTGTAAAATTGACCGTGTATGACGCAGCGGGAAAGGTAGTATCAACGCTTGTTGATGAAGAGCTTAATCCCGGAATTTATGCAGTCAGTTTCAGCGGGAGCAATTTATCCAGCGGAGTTTATTATTACTCAATAAGAACTGCGGATTTTTATGAATCGCGTAAGATGCTGCTTGTGAAGTAGCATCTCGGGGATGCGTGCCTTCTGTCTAAAGTCAGAAGGGCTGCAGGCAGGGGTGTTACAGCGTTTATCATAATCATCATACACTATCAGCGTCAAAAGATTTGAGAGGTATAAGTATCTTTATTTTCCTTCGTTTCATTTCTTTCGATCATTCTATTGTGATCACAACGTTTCCTTTTTTATGACCTTTATCTACATACCTGTGAGCTTCAACGATCTGATCTATACTGTATATTTTATCTATCACAGTTCTCAATTTCCCTTCTTCACAAAGTACTTTAAGGTATTCCAGATCTGCAGCCTTTAAAATTATATTTCCCGATACAGCAAATGAACTTAGATATACACCTGTATTCTTTAAAGCTTTTTTGCGTTTTGAATATTTGATCTTTCCTACTGCATCAAAAATTACGTCATACTTTTCTGTTCCAACGGTAAAATCCTCCTTAGTATAATCAATCACCGTATCGGCTCCCAGTGATCTCACCATCTCTAAATTTGCTGTACTGCATACTCCGGTTACTACTGCACCAAGATGTTTTGCTATCTGAACAGCATAAGTGCCAACACTGCCGGATGCTCCGTATATTAAAACCTTATGCCCATTCAGAATATTTGCTTTTCTCAGATTGATCAAAGCAGTCAGTCCGGCATTAGAAACCGGCGCTGCTTCCGCATAGGTCATATTTTCGGGTTTTAATGTAAGTATACCGTTTTCGGGAATGCAGCAATATTCAGCATATGTTCCTAATCTGAACTCCGTAGTTGCAAATACTGCGTCACCCGGTTTGAATTTGGAAACATTTTTCCCAGCAGATTCTACATCACCGGCAAATTCCATGCCCAGAATTTTTTTCCGCGGTCCTTTGAAACCTATCATAAACCGCATTAATGGTTTGAAAAAGAAGTCTTTTAAAGCACCCAAACCCGGTTCGAAACGTCTTATTTTAGTATCGCCAATATGAGCTGTAGTTGTTTTAATTCTTACCAGTACTTCATTATCTTTTGGCACGGGTTTCTCCACCTCTCTAAGCTGAAGTACTTCCGGTGGCCCGTATTTAGTGCATATTACAGCTTTCATCAGTATTCTTATTATTTGTTATTTAATTTGCCCTGTATTGTTAATTCCCGTCAGGTCGCGTGGCTTCTCTCTGAATCTGTCATTCATTAAAAAGACTGTTAGAAAGACAAGTGATACGAAAGCCAGTAAAACAAAAAATTGACTTCCGGTAGTCTTCTGGATATCCTGTTTTTGTTTTATCACACAAGTTTCGCCCGGGCAATATTCAGCTTTATCTTTAAAGAAAAGCGGATAGAACATGCATCCCAGACAAATTCCAAAAGCCGATTCAAAAAATAAAAATATCAGGCAAATCAGGCATATTATGCCTGTAACCGGGCCGTAAGTATTTGCGATAATGAAATAATAGAACATTGTTGAAGCCAGTACCACACCAATTATCCATGCGAATTTTTTCTGGGCGGCGCCTACATATTCAGGCGTTTGGTTCCCTACGATCAAACGCGCCATGATAAGTGTTGGCGAATATTTAGGGTTTATAATAACCCGTATCAAAAAATCTATAAGGAAAAACGTTAAAACATATTTTATCGGAACAAAGTTTTCGTTAAAAAGAATGTACATTAATGAAATGAAAGTAGCTAAAAACAGTATCCCTGCCGCCGCTCTGACTTCACGCTCATTCAGTACGGGGATATCATAACCCTTAACATTTTCTCCGAATTTTATTATTCTGTTCATTTTAAATTTCTTTCTGTCTATTAAACTTAAATGTTTTAATATTATTGCAAAATAAACAAGCGTTACGTTTTTTTTAATTCATTTATTCCCCACGGAATATAAGCAATGCACATCAAAGCTGAACCAATTGAGCTGATCAATTCAATATCAGGATTAAGTAAAAGTAAAAGTCCGACAATAATAAAAATACCCTGCCATTTTTGAATTACTTTTTCCTTCATCAAACCAATTATTTGCACAATCCCTCCAATTACCAAAGCAAATAACAGCCATACAATGAAGAGTAAACCATTTTTCGAAACAATTACCTGCAAGCAAGGCGTAAAAGCAGTAAATTGTTCTTCACTTAGTGTATCAAATGCTGACATAGTTAAACATAAAGCTCCTTTATCAACAGCTAAAATAAATGCGCCAAATACTCCAATTACTCCACCCCAGAATCCAAATGCCTTTCCTTTCCGCTGCAATAAATTCATTACACCAATAAAATAGACAATAATTACAGGAACAGAAAAAGTAACTACCAGGTGTCCTATGTGATACATTGTATTATTATGAAACCTGCTCACCAGCTGTTCCACAGTTTGAAGCGGTTCCATAGCTAACAAATTTGGATGTGTTACAAAGCCAATAAATAGCATCATGGGGAACACAATTATTGATAGTGCAAAAGCTTTAGATTTAATAGTTTCGATGTTCATGATTTTACTCTTAATGAAAAATTAAGATAGTTTCTAAGTTATCTATTTATTTTATTTCAACAGGATCATTTTTCTTGTTTCGGTGAAATTATCTGCCTGAAGCTTGTAGAAATAAATCCCGCTGCTTAGATTTTCAGCATTTACACTTACGCTGTACCTGCCGCTTTTCAGTAATTCACTCACTAATTTTGCTGTTTGTCTGCCTGAGGCGTCATAAACTGTGAGTATTGTAAAAGATGTTTTCGGAATATCGAACACGATCTCTGTTTTCGGGTTAAACGGGTTGGGGTAATTCTGCAGGAGGATGTACTCCTTTACAACAGTTGAATTGATCGGCTCAATACCGATAAAATTGACGACATCAAGACTAAATGTGCATGAGGCTGAAGCACCTGCAGTATCAGTTGCGGTTATTTTAATGTTAAGCGTTCCAGTGGAAGTGGGTGTGCCCGAGAGTGTTCTTGTTACAGGGTCAAAATTCAGCCATGAAGGCAGGCTGCTGCCTGAACTTAGAGTTGCAGAGTAGGAAAGTGTACTATTGCCATCGTCATCGACAAATGTGTTCTCAGGGACAGTATATGAAAATGGTACACCGACCGAATCGATCCGGTTCGGGATCTGGTTCATAAGGTAAGGAACGTAATTAGTGTATTTCAGGCTGTCAATTATATTATCTATCCTGACCCAGTAAGTGAAATATGAATTCCACGCATTACCGCCACGTGTAAAGAAGAGGTATTTATTATCCTGAGTAACAAATGGACCGTATTCCCATGTTGGAGTGGGGTAATTAATATGGCTGCCTAATGATTTCGAATTTGTCCAGCCGCCGCCCGTTTTTTTATAACTTATATAAAGATCACCTGTTGCTGAAGAGGAGTGCCTTGCGTGAATTATGTATGATTCATCCCTTGCGATAAAGAAATCACTCTCATCCTGTATTGTATTTATGGGCAGGCCGATACTCATTACGGTTGTATCTGCACCGGAAATTACTACCTTACCGATATCCCTTAAGGATGAACCGGGGAAATTTGTGGAGATATAAATATTATTCAGGCTTGTTGACTGAGTGTAATGCGATTGCTGGCTGAAATGGAACATTTGCACCGGAATGCTCCATCCTGTAATAGTTCTGCGGGAATAATATGTCTCTGCACGGTCATATGTAATGGTTGCCTGCATAAACAAGATGCTGTCATTGGGTGATAAAGCCGGAGCTGCATATCCGTTGAATAGTTCAGTTGGTCCCTGCCACATGTTATCAAAATATTTGTAACAATGTATTTTCGTAACGTTGAGAGGATTACCATAACCATTCAATTGACTAAAATATATTTCTTTCCTATCGCTTGAAATTGTGATCCTTTCAATTGGTCTAAAACTGCCGTTTATCGGTAAAATGAAAATTTTAGGCTCGTAGCCCGGAGGTACCTGTCCGAGATAAAGACTATCGGTAGGTATTGGCTGTGTGAAACATGTGTTTAACAGGGTTGAATAAATAATTAAAAAGATTAATGTTTTCATTTTAATGGTTATTGTTTGATGCATTTTAAACTAAATTATTATTCAGATTATTATTTTACTAAAATCATTTTTCTCGTTTGAATGAAGTTACCCGCTTCAAGTTTGTAAAAATACACCCCGCTGCTTAAATTACCTGCGTTAAGGTTTACACTGTAACTTCCGGCTCTTAATAAATCATTCACCAGCGTAGCAGCTTCCCTGCCTGCCGCATCATATATATTAAGTACAGCGTGTGATTGTTTTGGAATATCAAATGAAATACTCGTGTTAGGATTAAACGGATTCGGGTAGTTCTGAAACAGTTTATATTCACTTACTACCTGCTCATTTGATTGATTGACTGAAATAACTGAAGATCTCAGGCTATCAATTATACCAGAAGAAACCCAGTAGATATCCATTGTAATACCTCTGTTTTCCCTTGTAAAAAATAAATACCTCCCGTCCGTTGTTACACGGGGACCGTATTCATCATTGGCTGTATTTATACTTGGTCCCATATTTACCGGAACAGTCCATGAACTGTCAATATTTCTGAAACAGATCCATAAATCATAGCCGCCGTGTCCAACAGCCCGGTACTCTGAAATAAATATCAGGTAACTCTCATCAGGAGCCATAAATGGCTCTGCTTCACCGGAAGTTGTTTGAATAATGTTTCCAAGGTTTTCAACCTGTGAATATGCACTATCAATAAACTTTGCTCTGTAAATTATGGAGCCTCCATACCCGCCTCCGCGAAGCGATGTAAAATATATTGTTCCATTATTTGTAACACATGCGGAACCATCTGTTGAATTTGAATACACAGGGCTGTTTAATCTAACCGGGGTTGTCCAGGCAGTATCTGATATCCGCTCGATCATCCAAATATCGTCACTTGTTGATGGCGGGCGGTTTTTTGAAGTAAAAAACTGCCTGTTTCCATCCGGTGAAATAAATGATTCCCAGTTGACATAATTATTGTTAGAAAAATCGGCGACCTCCGGAACAGTCCAGCTTCCGTTTAGTTCCTGTGTATGAAAAATTTTCCCTGTGGTCCAGCCGGCATTTACAACTGAAAAGAACATTTCTTTACCATCAGGTGAAAATGTTGGATATGTTTCAAATCTGTTAGCAAGTGAGATCACACCCGGAGCGAATATTTGCGGTATATTTCCCGGCGGGGTTTGTCCAAGATACGCGCTATCAGAAAGGAGCGTTTGTGCAAAGATTGCGTTTAAAAACACCGAACAAATAATTGAATAGATAAATGCTTTCATATATTTTTAGTGTTATCTGAAAAAATGTTTTTAATAATTTTATATAAATATAACCGGAAAAAATTGCGCAGGATAATCAATTTCAGCAAATCTTATGGAATAATCTGCGAATCAGTAAAGATGCTAAGTAAAATATGTGCGGTTTCCCTTCACTTTAATATGCGGATAAGGTGATTTTACTTATTATTCCGGCGGGTTCATTTAAATTGGTTATTTTTAGTTTTTGATATTTGGTATTTTTGCTTTGTATTATTATGAGAAATAAAGCTATCATAAAACTTCATATCACTTTCTGGATAGTTATATCATCCATTTCTGTATTAAATACATTTCTTTATATCGGTAATCCCCTGTTTATCCCGCTGTTAATAAGCGCTTTTATCGGAATGTTCTGCAATATTATCACTTTTTATTTGTTCTTTTTTTTAATATCTCCTGATAAGTTCAATAAAAAAGGAATAATTTTTCTTATAATCCTATGGCTCTTATACCTGAACATTGCAGGTTTTTTATTTTGCTTTATAATATATCTTCCTATCGCTTATTCCAATTCCCCATCTGACCCGGTTAATTACGCATTTGCAAACGGGTTTAATTTTATTTACCAGGTAATTGCTTACCTTACAATAGTCTCAATTCTGGGGAGCCTTTCAAAAGTCTCGCTGATATGGTACAATGTTCAGATCAAACAAAAGGATACTGAAAAGCAAAACATATCAAATGAGCTTGCCATGCTTAGGGCGCAGATAAATCCGCATTTTTTATTCAATACCCTGAACAATATAAAATCCCTTGTTAAGAGTATTCCTTCAAAAGCAGTATATAGTCTTGATAAGCTAACCGGGATGATGCGTTATATGCTATACGAGTCATCTTTGGGATCTGTTCCATTAGGTAATGAGATCGGTCATATCAATAATTATATTGACCTGGAAAAGATCAGGTACAGCGATCCGGATTTTATAAATTTCAAAATATCCGGTGATTATAAGAATATTCCTGTACCGCCTCTTATCTTTATGCCTTTTATCGAAAATGCTTTTAAACACGGGAATAAACTTAAATCTGCTCCGGGGATTATCATAAAAATTAATGTCTTAAAACAAAATATTTTTTTTGAGATAACAAATTTCAAAAAAGAAAACTACGAAGCTCACAGTAAAAACAGCGGGTTCGGACTTTCAAATATCAGGCGCAGGCTTGATCTGCTCTTCGGTAATAAATATGACCTGTTAATTGAAAATGAGAATAAAACTTTCACAGTTAAACTTAACCTGATCATATCATGACCATAAAATGTATTGCTGTAGATGATGAACCTCTGGCGCTTGATATAATTAAAGATTATATATCCCAGGTACCGTTTTTGAAACTGATGAAAACTTTTAATGACGGTATCAGTGTATTAGAATAT
Organism: Ignavibacteria bacterium; assembly: GCA_030835025.1. Lineage (GTDB taxonomy): Bacteria > Bacteroidota > Ignavibacteria > Tepidaquicellales > OLB5 > OLB5. Next base: position 7,174 of record JAUQWS010000094.1, read on the forward strand.
CTGGCGACTAATAGTGTGGATCTAATTTTCCTTGATATTGAAATGGGAGGACTCTCGGGAACCCAGCTGCTGAAAACTCTTCAAAAGAAACCCAGGGTCATAATGACAACAGCTTATAGAAATTACGCAGTCGATGCATTTGACTTAGACGTAACCGATTACCTGCTGAAACCCTTTTCTTTTGAAAGGTTCCTTAAAGCTGTAGAAAAATCCTGCAATTCACTCAAAGAAGGACAAAATGATCATGTACAATCCGGTAGTGATAAAGATTATTTCTTCGTAAAATCCGGTTATAAAATTTTAAAAGTGAACTATGACGATATTTTGTACATTGAAGGATTGAGCGAATACATAATTATAAAAACAAAAGCTGTAAATATTATTACGCTGCAGAGTTTTAAAAACATAGAAAAAACTCTTCCTGAATCAAGGTTTATAAGGATCCATAAATCATATTTAGTTTCACTTAGTAAGATCGATAGCGTTGAAGGACAGAATGTTAATATCGCAAACAAACAATTACCTATTGGTAATAAATATAAAAAAAGATTTTTCGAAGCTATCTCGCTAAAAGAGAAAAAATAGTAGTATATCCTGTAAAATGAAAAGAAAGCATATAATACTGATTCATGCGATATTCTGGGCTGTTTCGCTGGTATCTATAGGGTTGCAGGCTATTCCCTCGATTGGAGTAAAACAGTGGGATGTTATAACAATAGATTTTAGTATTTATATCGTTTCCTTTGTATCGTGTTTTTACCTGTTTTATTTTTATATATCACAAAAACACATTGATAAAAAGAAAATAGCATTATTAATAATATCCGGAATACTGTTCACATTAATCATAACTATTCCTATTGTTTACTTATATATATATTTATTATTCCAAAATGTGCTTGAGCTGACCGGGAGGAAATTTCTTCTCAATTTCGGGAAGTATTATATCGGTTTTTTTGAAACGAATTTCATGTTTGCGGTATGCGGCACTCTTTTAAAAATCGTTTTGCTCTGGTACAATAACACAATGAAACAAAAAGAAGCCGAGAAACAGCTTATATCAGGAGAACTTGCCCTGCTCAGGTCACAGATAAATCCACGGTTCCTGCTGAATACTTTGACTTATATAAAATCACTGATCGGGAAATTGCCGGAAAAAGCAATTTACAGCATCGAAAACCTTTCGGAAATAATGAGTTATATGCTCTACGAAACATCTGCCGAAAAAGTCTCATTGGATGATGAGATTAACTATATCAATAATTATCTAAACCTGCAGAAAGTAAGATTTGAGCCGGAGTATATTGCCTATAAAGTTGAAGGTACTGCAGCCGGCAAATCGGTACCCCCACTCTTATTTATGCCGCTTCTTGAAAATGCTTTCGAGTCCGCGCAAAACTCGTCAGCTATTCCCGGAATTATTATCAATCTATATATTAGTGATATTAACTTATCGTTCGGAATTATTGCTCGTGCAAGAACTAATATGAAAACGATAAAAGACGAAGAAGGATTCAGTATAAGCTCAATTAAACGGTTTTTGGATCTGCAATTCGGGAAGAATTACAATTTTGAAGCAAGAGACGAAGACGGCAATTATCAGGTAAGGTTAGACGTAGATCTTTCATCATAATTCAAATTACAGCTCCGCGAACCGGAAAAAACTTTTATCGTACTCCCGGCTGTTCTTCGCGGCGGCGGATTATCACCAACAACATAAACTAAGGCTCCCATTTATTTATCTGACTGTGCGGCTGATCTTTCGAAGGCATGGAAGTCGAGTGCTGTGTTATGGTCGTGAATGATGCGCCACCGGTTATCCTGTAACTGGAAGACATACGTTAACCATGTGCTGAACGGTTCTGATCCGGGTTTTGTGCGATAGTCATATTTTATCAGCGCCATTGCCATATCTTCACCAACAACTTTGTGGATGACTGAACCTTCCCATATCCAGTCAGGGTCTTTAAACCACCGGTCATGCACTGCGATCAATTCCTCCGGCGTCTTAAAGGCAAATCCGTTTTGAATGATCGTATACATTGTGCTTCCGCCCGTTATATTCTCTGCGAATTTTTTAAGGTCGCGGTTTGTAATAGATTCCATGTGTTCCCGCAAAGCTTTGTCAAAATCCGGTTTTTGTGGATGTTCTTTCAATTCTTCCTATGATTTAGTTTTAATAATCTGTTAGACTTAGACCTTCAGCGATCCGCGGAAACCCCTTGCAGCATAATATGATTCCGCACCGTTATGATACACAAAGATTGTGCCGTAGCGGAAATCAGCGAAAATGGCACCTCCGAGTTTCCTGATATCAGGCGGTGTGATTATCCAGCTCGATGTCTTGGTATCGAACTCTCCAAGTTTCTGCAGCCGGCGGTATTCATCTTCTGTTAAGATCTCAATTCCCATTGCAGCAGCCATGTCAACTGCGCTGTTTTTCGGCTTGTGTTCCTTCCTTGAATTAAGCGCCTGGCGGTCGTAACATAAACTCCTCCGGCCTGCGGGACTTTCAGGGGAACAATCATAAAAAATGTATTCTCCCGTTTTTTTATCATAGGCAACAACATCCGGTTCACCACCCGTTTTTTCCATTTCTCCAAGTGACCACAGTTTTTCGGAATTATCTTCCAGCTTAGCCTGAACTTTATCCCACTTAAGTCCTTCATGCCGGTTCATATTTTTCTCAAAACGGGCTTTCAAAGTCTTGAGCAGTTCATGATGTTCAGGTGTGAGTTTATTTTTGATGCTTTTGATCTTGTTCATATTCTTTTGTACTTAATTTAAATATTTATGGCTGCATTTACAGGATTATTTATGCTTTGAAGCAGCAGCTATCATATCCTTCAGAACTTTCAAATCGATATCCGCCAGCTTGTTTATATACAGACAGCCAACTCCGGTTTTGTGCTTGCCAAGCTTTTTAAGTGCCGTGGCATGTTCCTTGAAACCAGAGGTGATGTAGAGGGATAGATTTGTTTTGCGGGGAGCGAAACCCATCCTCAGCCAATCAACTTCTCTGCCGGTGGCGGGGCTTTTGTATCTCTTAATGCCAAAACCAACAATAGAGCTGCTCCACAAAATCGGCTTTTCACCGGTTGCTTTTTTAAGCATTTCCAGAAGCACAAAACTATCTTTGCGTTTTTGTTCATCTTTAATATTGTTGATAAAATCCACAACACTATCATCTGTTGGTTTAGTTTTTATTACAGCCAGTTTTGATTTCTTTTCAGGCATATTAGATTGCTATTTGTTTGTTATCGGTACTTATGAAAGTGAAAGTAATACTATGCATAATATTTGATCACTTTATTACTTCATTCATCCCTGCTGCAAGCGGGAAATTTACAAATTATTTGAATGAACTGAAATGATTTTTCTATCCGCAGGCCTGAAATACCACGATAGCACCGTCAGTATCAGCAAGAGCGCCGGGCCGAACATATCACTCAATG
>JAUQWS010000095.1 GCA_030835025.1 Ignavibacteria bacterium
TTCTCCATGAACTGTGATATTGGTCCGCGAGTCATCTGCTATCCTCTATGAAAAATTTATAATTTAAGTTTTTTGAAGATGAATTCAGGAATTGATCGTATTATAAACATTATCCACCGCCAGTAGAATGGTGTATATACAACGCTCTTCCGTTTAACCATTCCCTTGTAAATATACTTGCCTACTTTTTCGGGTGATGCAACGATAATCTTCGGCATCGGCATTCCGTATGTCATCGGAGTATTCACAAATCCGGGTTTTATAGTAAGCACGTTCACGCCTGATTTTGCAAGCCTGCTCCTCAATCCCGAAAGATATGCGGTTAAGCCGGCTTTGGCGGAGCCATACATATAATTGCTTTGCCTGCCCCTATCACCGGCAACTGATGAAATAACGGCAATATTCCCTTTTTTCCTGGTTTCAAACTCTGCCGCCAGTAATTCACAAACCGAGACAACTCCGGTATAATTAGTGTCAATAATCCTGTGCGCTTCATTAAAATCGATTTGCGCTTTATCCTGTGTGCCAAGGTAACCAAATACTATCAGGACATAGTCAAGCTCGGGAGTCTTTACCAGCAGGTCCTCAATGAATTTTTTATGGCTTGGGTAATCCAGTGCGTCAATATACTCAGCCCTGCAGTTTATTTTATACCTTATGCTGAAATCGTTCGCATACTTTTCGGGTTCGTCCTGTTTCCTGCCTGCAAAGATAATTTCGTGCCCACCCTCAGCAAAATGAGATGCCGCAGCATGAGCGATAAGTGAATTTGCGCCGAGTACTAAGAGGGACATAACCCTATCCTCCTCGCAAGGTTTGAAGTAAACTTATTTTCCGGGTCGTATTTCACTTTTATTGCCATCCATTTTTCCCAAAGTCCGTTATACATTTGCTTAAAAGTTTTTTCATCAAGAATTGAATCCTTTGTAAGGTAAGTTCTGCCGCCGTACTCCATAACTATCTTATCAAGCTCTTTGCACATTTCAATTATTCCTTTTCTTACCGGGAAATCCATTGAAAGCGTATAGCCTTTGAACGGGAATGAAAGAATTCCATCCTGGTCGCCCATTTTTTTCAGTACTGCAAGGAAAGAACCGCCGCCGAACGCCACAACTTTTTTAAGAACCTTATCGATGGCCTCTTTGCCTTTATCTTCGGGAACGTTGAGCTGATACTGTATAAGCCCGCTTTTGCTGTAAATATGGTTCCAGTTCAGAATAAAATCCAGCGGGTAGAAATATTTGTCATAGTGCACATATTCATCTTTTGATCTTGCCGCAGCATAATAAGCTGTATTAAAAAGGCTTACACTCAGCTTGTTCAAAGTTGTAAAGGGAATTTCAAAAGGCACGGATATCTTCTTTTCAACATATTTCATCGCTGACTTCTGCTGCAATCCTATAGGCAGTTCTTCGAATCTCGAATAATTACCAAGGAAGAGTACATTCCTTCCGTACTTGCTTCCTGATGCGACAATATCTATCCATGCAACAGAATAAAGATATTCATCATCAAATTCCTCAAACTTATCAAACAGCTCATCTATATTATGAAGCTTCACCGAGCGGTTATTGAAAAACGGTGAATTGATCTTCTTAAGCTGCAGCTCACACTCAATTATAAACCCGGTGAGTCCCATTCCGCCAACAGTGGCCCAAAAGAGATCACTGTTTTCTTCTCTCGAGCATTTCATTATTTCTCCTGAAGCAATGAGGAGCCGGATGTTTTTTACGAAGCTTGAAATGGAACCGACCTTGTGGTGATTCTTTCCGTGTACATCACTTGCGATTGCTCCGCCCATAGTAACGTATTTTGTTCCGGGTGTAACGCCGGGGAACCACCCTCTTGGAACAAATACATCAAGAATATCTTTATATGAAACACCCGCTTCGCAGTTAAGTATGCCGGAACTGTCATCAAACGAAATGAACTTATTCATTAGGAGTGACTCGGCAACAATTCCCGAATCATTTATAGAAGCATCGCCGTAACTTCTTCCAAGTCCTCTTGGAGTCAGGGTGAATTCACGGGTACTCTGCAATATTTCTGCAATCCCCGAAGGCCTTGTGACCCTGCACTTGGCTTTTGGGTATTTGCCGAAGCCGGAAAGCTCAATTTCTTCAAATTTCGTCAATATCTGGGTATTGAAAACCTTATCCTCCTGAAAAAAGATGAACCCAAATATCGTAATTTATAATATGATAAGAAATTTAGAAAATCGGGTATCATTTGAAAGAAAAACTTAAGTTCAAATTGAAAATCGTCAAATATTTTACTATCTCATCATTATTTGTTATCTTTGTAAATCAGCTCTTTGTAATATACCGCAAATTTGTAAAAGTGCGGAATTTTCGGTTCACTTTACAACAGTGATCAAAAGGGAATCAGGTGCTGAATTCAATTTCAGCTTTTTAAGCCTGGGCTGTCCCCGCAACTGTAATGGAGAAGAACGGTTATCTTAATGTCACTGTCAATTTTTTTGACGGGAAGGCTGACCGCTAATTGCTCCAAAGCCAGGAGACCTGCCGGAAATGATATAAACATCTGTGATCTTCGTGGGCAAAGATATCGTTTTGGATTTAAAGACAGTCCTGTCTTTTTATGATATACGTATCTCTCGCGGGTATCATAGAAACACAGGGCTTTTTCTTTTAACACACAATTTTAATAACTAAACTTTTTTCATCGGGAGAATTATGAAAAAGTTACTAGCGGTTTTACTGGTTTTTGCTTCAACTGTATTGCTTAATGGCTGCGGTGATGAAGATGTTGTGAACAATAATCCGGTTACGACAACAAAAGGAGTTTTTGTGTTGTATGAAGGTGTGTTCGGGCAGCCTCAATCCTACGATTACGGATTCATCTATACTGATAGCGGCACCGTTAACGCAAACGTTTACCAAAACTCTAACGGCGGGGCTAACCTGAATTCAGTTCCGAACGGGATGATACTGAATTCACTTGGGCTATTTGTAGTTGCGCAGGGAAATTACGGAGGTGCAGGCACTATTTATAAAATTAACCCGTCAAACAATCAGCTTATTGCATCACGGAATTTCGGAACAAATCCGTACAGCCTGGATTTCGGTCAAACCAGAATTTACATTACAAATACTGCAAGTGATTATGTAAGTGTTTTAGACCATAGTTTTAACCCGGTAGCCGATTCGATTTCTGTCGGCCCCAATCCTTCGGAAATAGCTGTTTCAAGCGGAAATGTGTTTGTTGCAAAACAAAGTTACACTTTTGAGAATTCTCTTGCCGTAATTAATGAATCCAATTTGTCTGTTACAAAAATATTTTTTAATACACCGCCTGTTTGTGTGGAAAAAGGTGAAAACCGGATATTTGTATCCACTTATTCCGGGAAAAAGATCTACAGCATTCTGCCTTCAAATGCAGTTGTAATAGATTCTGCAGATGTACCTGTTAATGAGCCGGCGATCGGAACTATTGCTGCAATGGATTCGCACACACTTTTTGTTCTGGGGGTAGCTGATACAAGCTTTGGATCGAACATCGGGAAGAGAGTATATAAGTTTGATGTCTTGAGCAAAACCCTTGACCCTAATTTCAATATACAGTTTTCGGGGAGCGATGATGCTTACGGAATTTCATTCAATTCCATTCAACAAAAGCTGTACATAGCCAACAGCAAAGGCGGGCAGGTTAACGGTGAGGTTCGGGTTTACGATATATCAGGCAATCTGCTTACTACTTATGCCGATATTGGCGGTAAGTTTCCCAAAAGGCTAGTTTTTGAGAACTGATGCTTAGATTCCTGATAATATTTATCATTATTGTACTTCCTGTCTTTTCGCAGGTAAAAGAGCCGGCAGCACTTGATTCAGTTATTATTGATGAGATCGAAGTAGAGGCTAACCGGATAAGGATGACAAAGTCAACCGCACCAAACAAGCTGCAGGTTATGAATGAGAAAGTCCTGCTCTCGCTGAACGGGAGCAGGCTTTCCGACGCGCTGGATCAGAGCGATGCTTTGTTTGTCAAAGATTACGGCTTTAATTCCGGCATCAAAACGATTTCGCTGAATGCAACTCAGAGCGAGCATACACTTGTTCTGCTTGACGGCATAAGGCTTAACAGCAGGCAGAATGCCCAGACTGATCTTTCTTTGTATGATATAGATAACGCGGATAGGATTGAAATATCAAAAGGAGGCTCATCTGCCCTGTATGGAAGTGAAGCTATCGGCGGTGTGATAAACATCATTTCATCGGGTCTAAACATGAATAAACCCTTCGGAGCAGATCTAAGGTTAAGCATTGCATCATATGGAAACCGGAGAATCTTTGCCCGTATCATGCAGAGATTCAGCCTGAGAGAAAACAGGAGCCTGAGTTATGAAATCTCCTTTTCTGATGAAAGAGGTGATAATAATTTTGAATATAATTACAATAACGGATTCACAGAACAACTAAAACGCAGGGAAAATGCTGACTATAGTTCTGTAAATTTCAGGTTCAATACATCATATTCACCAAATAAAACTGCAAGGATAAGATTGTTTTCAAATTATTCTGATTTCAGGCGCGGAGTACCCGGCCCGGAGCTTGGTTATGCTTCGGGAACCGCAAGGCAAACAGATGAGAATCTATTTAGCGCTCTGAGATTTATTAAAACATTTCCCAACAGCAGCAAATTATACATAGGGCTTGACCATAAATATGCTTTGCAGAAATATTTTGACCCCGCGACTTTCAATCTTTCAGTCGTGCTTAACAGTTTTTACAGGCTGAATACATACCTGCACACTCTTTCTTATGAGCACAGGTTCTCTGAAAGGATGGAATCGGAATCAGGGTATGAAGTGAGTTACAATACTATGGTGAGCAATGAAACTGATAAGGGTGAACAGCTTCAGGGCGCTTTTTTTACTTCATGGAAATTTGAGACAGGAACATCAGTACTTTCAAGATTGATATTTTACCCATCGCTTAGGTATGATTACTTTTCGAATATAAAAGAGAAAAATGTTTTAACCGGCAAAATTGGAGTGAACATCAAGCCGTTTTCTAAAAGCGAGTTTCATCTAAAAAGCTCTTTTGGCAATAACTTCAGCGCACCGACCTTTAATGAGTTGTACTGGCTTGGATTAGGTAATAAGGATCTCAAACCTGAAAAATCCTTAAGCTTTGATGTGGGGATTTATTACAGGATAGTTACGCCGGTCATATTGGAACCTGAAATATCATACTATAACATCAATACAACAGATAGAATTGTGTGGACTCCGAATTCTTCAGGCATTTGGCGGCCGCTTAATATTGGGAAAGTTAAGTCAGAAGGAATAGATGCAGGGCTCAGGTCTTCGTATGGCTTCGCTGAAGTAATAAATGTTTCATTTAGTTTTAACTATTCCTATGGTTCGGCACTAAAGAAGAACGAAGATTTCCCCGGCGACCCTTCATATAACAAACAACTTATATATTTGCCTATGGAAATGATAAAATCATCATTTATGTTTAATTATTTGACTACAAGTAAATTATTAAAATTTGTATCTTTTAACCTGTTTTACAAGTTCAGCACAAGAAGATATACTAACTTCGAAAACACACTTTTTGAGCCAAGATTTGACGAATTAAGCGGGAACATTGCCTCCGGATTTGCTTTTTTGGGCTCTGAAATCGGGCTGAAATTTGCTGTAAACAACTTACTTAACGAAGATTACCAGGCAGTTGCCGGTTACCCTATGCCGCTTCGTAATTTTAAATTTGAATTAAGTTATAAATATTAATTAAGGAGAGTCACAAAAATGAATAACTCTAAAATGTTGAGCTTTGTTTTGCCTGCAGTTTTGATACTGTTCGCAGCTTTTTCAAGGCTTTTGCCTCACCCGATGAATTTTGCACCTATTACCGCTATTGCACTTTTTGCCGGCGTGTACATGGATAAGAAGTATGCATTCATTGTTCCGCTTGCCGCACTTGTGCTTAGTGATGCGTTACTTGGATTCTATACCTATATTTACTGGGTTTACGGAACATTCCTTTTGATTGCACTCATCGGTATCTGGCTAAAATCAAGAGTGGAAAATGCAGGAACGGGAAAGAAAGCCGCGTACGTATTCGGAACAACACTGGTATCATCAGTGATCTTTTTCCTTGTTACTAATTTTGGTGTGTGGACAAGCGGAATGTATTATGAGATGAACTTTAGCGGACTTGCCCAGTGTTACACAATGGCAATTCCGTTCTTCAGGAATTCAATTGCCGGCGACCTGGTTTATGTTACTGCAATGTTCGGAGTATATGAACTCATATTAAGTTATGTATTGCCCGGCGAGCTTCAGAAAGCCGGAGCGAAGAAGTAATATAACTATATGATAGAGCGATTAAAAGAAACCTTAGCCAAACGCATTGTCCTCTTAGACGGGCCGAGGGGAACTATGATTCAGAAGCGAAAGCTGACGGAAGAACAATTCCGCGGTGAAAGACTGAAAGACCATCCTTCGGACCTTAAAGGCAATAATGATATTCTGAACCTCACACAGCCGCAGATCATTTCTGAGATCTACGAACAGTATCTTGATGCAGGTTCGGATATAGTTGGCACAAATACTTTTAATTCCTCATCAATTTCACAGGCTGATTACGGTACCGAAAAGTACGTTTACGAAATGAATTTCGAGTCAGCGCGCCTTGCAAAAATTGCAGCGGATAAGTTCACCCAAAAAAATCCCGGTAAACCCCGCTATGTAGCTGGTGCAATCGGACCGATGAACAAAACCCTTTCAATGTCACCTGATGTTAATGACCCGGGATTCAGGGCGGTAACTTTTGACCAGATAAAAGAGTCATACCGCGAAGCTGCTAAAGGACTCATTGATGGCGGTGCAGATATACTGCTGGTTGAAACTGTATTTGATACACTTAACTGCAAAGCAGCGCTGTATGCTATTAACGAATTGTTTGATGACATAGGGAAAAAGCTGCCTATTATGGTCTCGGGAACGATTGTTGATATGAGCGGAAGGACGCTCTCGGGTCAAACACTCGAGGCTTTTCTTAATTCCGTAAAGCATGCAGGGTTGTTCAGTATCGGCCTTAATTGTTCGCTCGGTGCCAAAGAAATGCGCCCGTACATCGAAGAGCTCTCCGAAAAAGCGGATATTTATCTCAGCTGCTATCCCAATGCAGGCCTGCCCAATGCATTTGGCGGCTATGATGAGCTTCCCGAAGAGACAGCGAATTATTTAAGAGATTTCGGCAGCAGCGGGTTTTTGAACCTTGTCGGGGGTTGCTGCGGAACTACACCTGACCACATCAGAAAAATTGCTGAGTTTGTAAAGGATATTCCGCCGAGGAAGATTCCAAAAGTTGAACCTTACTTAAGGCTTAGCGGACTCGAACCGCTCAATATCACTCCACAAACCAATTTTGTGAATATTGGCGAAAGAACCAATATTACCGGTTCAGCAAAGTTTGCAAAGCTGATAAGAGAAGAGAATTATGAAGAGGCACTGAGTGTTGCACTCCAGCAGGTGGAAAGCGGCGCGCAGGTTATTGATATAAATATGGATGAGGGAATGATAGACGGTGTTGCGGCTATGGAGAAGTTCCTGAAACTGACAGCTGTTGAGCCAGATATTGCGCGCGTCCCCGTAATGCTTGATTCATCCAAATGGGAAATAATCGAAGCAGGTCTTAAGTGCCTGCAGGGTAAAGGAATTGTTAACTCCATCAGCCTTAAAGAGGGTGAAGAGAAGTTCATAGAGCATGCACGCAAGGTAAAGCTTTACGGTGCAGCTGTTATTGTTATGGCATTTGATGAGAACGGGCAGGCTGATAGTTTTGAAAGACGAATTGCTATATGCAGGCGAACATATGATATTTTGACAAAACAGGTTGGTTTCCCGCCGCAGGATATTATCTTCGATCCGAATATTCTGACCGTAGCAACGGGTATCGAAGAGCATAACAATTATGCTGTAGATTATATCAAAGCGACAAAATGGATAAAAGAGAATCTGCCCCATGCCAAGGTAAGCGGGGGAGTGAGCAATATTTCCTTTTCATTCCGCGGCAATAATTTTGTAAGAGAGGCAATGCACTCAGCATTCTTATATCACGCTATCAAAGCAGGAATGGATATGGGAATTGTTAATGCAGGTATGATAGAAGTATATGACGAAATTCCGAAAGACCTGCTTGAGCTTGTTGAAGATGTGCTCTTAAACAGACGGCCTGACGCAACTGAAAGGCTGGTAGAGTTTGCTGAAACTATTAAGACCAAGGGCAAAGTCATTGAGCATGTTAATGAATGGCGCAATGCACCCGTGGAAGAACGGCTTAAGCATGCTTTGATAAAAGGAATTGTTGAGTTTATTGATGAAGATACAGAAGAAGCGCGGAAAAAATATCCCAAACCCCTTGATGTGATAGAAGGTCCCCTAATGGATGGAATGAATGTAGTCGGTGACCTGTTCGGCTCAGGAAAGATGTTCCTGCCACAGGTGGTTAAGAGCGCAAGGGTTATGAAGAAGTCCGTTGCTTATTTAACTCCATACATAGAAAAGGAAAAAGCAGCCGGCGCATCAAACATAAACGGAAGGATACTGCTTGCTACCGTGAAAGGCGATGTTCATGATATCGGGAAAAATATTGTTGGAGTTGTGCTTGGATGTAATAATTATGAAGTAATTGATCTGGGCGTGATGGTTCCGGCAGATAAAATACTGCAGATTGCAAGAGAAAAAAATGTTGATATTATCGGGCTCAGCGGCCTGATAACACCCTCACTGGATGAAATGGTACACGTTGCAAAAGAAATGGAGCGCCAGGGATTCAAGGTCCCGCTGCTTATAGGTGGAGCTACAACATCAAAAATCCACGCAGCTGTCAAAATAGCGCCTAACTATTCTAATCCTACCGTACATGTGCTGGACGCATCACGAAGCGTGACAGTAGCAGGAAGCCTGCTTAATAAAGAGAGCAGGGATAAGTTCATAGGCGGAGTGAAGCAGGAATACGACAGGATGCGGCTATCGCATTACAGCCGCAAAGAAGAGAAAAAATTCCTCACAATTGAGGGTGCACGTAAAGGCGGGTTAAAGATAAACTGGCAGAATTCAAAAATTACCAAGCCGTCATTTATCGGAAATAAAGTATTTGAGGATTTTCCGATAGAAAAGATCCGTGAGAAGATCGACTGGACACCGCTGTTTTTGACATGGGAAATGAAGGGCAAGTATCCAAGAATTTTTGAAGATGCAACCTACGGCAAAGAAGCCAAAAAACTTTTTGATGATGCCAACAGACTGCTGGATGATGTTATAAAAAATAAATGGCTTACTGCCAAAGCTGTTATCGGATTCTACCCGGCAAACTCCGTTGGAGATGATATTGAGCTTTATACAAATGATAAGCGGAATGAGGTCTTAACAACTCTCCATACATTAAGACAGCAGGCACAAAAAACAAACGACCAGCCGTATCTGGCACTATCTGATTTCATAGTACCGAAATCCTCCGGCATTAATGATTACATAGGCGCGTTTGCGGTAACATCGGGACTTGGAATCGAGCCGGTACTCGAGAAATTCCAAAAGGAACATGATGATTACAACAGCATTATGCTCAAAGCAATTGCCGATAGGCTTGCCGAAGCATTTGCAGAGCTGATGCATGAGCTTGTGAGGAAGGAATATTGGGGCTATGCAGCCGGTGAGAAGCTTTCCAATGAGGACTTAATTGCAGAAAAATATGACGGAATCAGGCCTGCGCCGGGCTATCCCGCTCAGCCTGATCATACTGAAAAGCAGATAATATTTGACCTTATTGAAGCTGAAGATAAAGCAGGGATAATTCTCACTGAAAGTTTTGCAATGTACCCGGCATCGTCAGTCAGCGGGTTATATTTCTCGCATCCCGAATCAAAATATTTTAATGTGGGGAAGATCAGCAAAGACCAGGTTGAAGAATATGCCCGCCGCAAAGGAATGACGGTAGATGAAATTGAAAGGTGGCTCGCACCGATACTGGGGTATGAAAGAACTGAAGTAATTGCCAACTGATATCAGGAAATGGTTGATAGGTGCGTTTGTTTCAACAGGTTATTTTCAGAAATGCAGCAGATAATGGTTCACAAAAGGCTGAATACTTTTGAAGAACTTAAGAGATACATTACATTTGGAGAGAATTGCAAGCTCTGCGAGCCTTATGTTAAACTAATGATCTCAACCGGCAGGACTGAATTTGAGCCAATTGAGATTTCCGGAGAAAAAAAGTAATTGAACAGAATAATTGCGGTTATTGGTATGTGCGGTTCCGGCAAAAGCGAAGCAGTCAAGTTCTTTGTTGATAATGGCTATAAGAGGGTCTATTTTGGTGAAGTTGTGATGAATGAAATGAGAAGACTCGGTCTTGATGTGAATGAGAAAAACGAAAAACAAACACGTGAGAACCTGCGGAAAGAATTCGGAATGGGAGCTATGGCGGTGAAGAGTCTGCCGCTAATTGAGGAGTTTATAAGGGAAAGCAATGTCGTAATTGAAAGCCTTTATTCATGGGAAGAATACAAAATTCTGAATGAAAAATTCGGTGATGCATTTAAGTTATTGACGATCTACACAACCAAAGCATTAAGATACGAGAGGCTTTCAAAACGTCCGTTCAGGCCGCTAACATTTATTGAATCGAAATCTCGTGACATAAACGAAATAGAAAAGCTTGATAAAGGCGGTCCGATCGCATATACTGATTACCTGGTTATGAATAACGGGAGTCTTGAAGAGCTTAATAATGAATTGCAGAAATATATTTAGCGGATAAATGAAAAGACAGGATTACATTTCGTGGGATGAGTATTTTATGGGAATTGCACTTCTTTCGGCAAAGCGCAGCAAGGATCCGAGCACACAGGTCGGCGCCTGTATTGTCAATCAATACAATAAAATTGTGGGGATTGGTTATAACGGCTTTCCTATCGGCTGTGACGATGATTCATTGCCATGGGAAAAGACTTCAGATGACCCCAATGAGACCAAGTATCCCTATGTTGTACATGCAGAGGCAAATGCAATTCTTAATTCTACTAAGGACCTTCATGGGTCGAGGATATACGTTGCACTTTTTCCTTGTAATGAATGCACAAAACTGGTCATACAATCCGGAATAAAAGAAATCATCTATCTTTCTGATAAATACAAAGATACGTCAAGCGTTGTTGCCTCCAAAAGGATGCTGCAGTTAGCCGGTGTCAAGATCAGGCAGCTGATACTGAAAGGTAAAAGCATTGTAATTGATTTCAATATCGACGAATAACCTCATAGACCTGCTTTATGAAGAAGAAAAATCTGACAATTGAAGAAGCAAAAAAAGCAGGCGGTAAAAAGTACAGGGAAAAAGTACAAAAGGTTTTGAAAGAATACGAAGAATTACCCGACGAAAAAAAACACCAGTCACATTTATATTACGGTTACGGCAAAGGGAAAACTACTGCGGCTATTGGACTTGCATTCCGAGCACTTGGCGCAGGCATGAGAGTTGCCATTGTTGAGTTTGATAAAGGATTCGACCAGTCAAAAGAGCATTATTATGAACGCAGAATATTCTTTAAGCTTAAAGAGCTGGGTTACCCGATTGAGATCCATTCTACTGGCTGCGAAAGGATGAACGAAGACGGAACATTCCGCTTTAAGAACGCAGAAGAGGATTTTGCAGAAGCCAAACGGGCTCTTGGAATCGTGAAAGAACTTATCACTAACGGCGAACAGAATGTGCTCGTGCTGGATGAATTTATTGCAGCTGCAAATTATCACTTAATAGAGGAAAAGGATGTGTTTAAGATCCTGAATCTGTATGATAAAAACAGGAGATTTGAACTCATCTTAACAGGTCATAAACTTCTTGAAGGTCTGGAAGAAAGAATTGACCTCATTACCGAAAACAGAAAAGTTAAACACTATTTTGATAAAGGCATACAGGCCAGAAAAGGAATAGAATATTAGCCTGGATGTCAAATCCTTTAATGCAAATGTATTTGAAAGCAAATCCCCGAACATTGATTCCTCTCATCTTATTGAGCGCGCTTGCTTTATTTTCAGGATGCCAGGAAGAAGGGCCATCTGTGCCAAACACTCAATCAACAAGCCTTAAACGCGTATATGTACTTTATACGGGTTCCTCCGGAGCGGCAGATTATGCCTGCTATGATGTTGCTGCAAACACAATTATAGATGAAGTATATAAGAATTCAAACGGCGGCAAAACGCTTAATTCCTCGCCCGGGGAGATGAAGTTAAATAACAACCGGGATCTTTATATTACTGCAGCCGGCCAGTTCGGTTCAGGCCCCGGGACCCTGTACAAAATAAATACTTCCGATAATTCTTTGAGCGATTCGGCAAGGGTTAACTGGAATCCTTATGGTTTTGTCATAAATAATAACAATATAGTCATTTCAAATCTGGGCGGCTCAACTGTATCAAAATTCGATCTTGATTTCAACAGCATAAGTGATAGTATTAATGTCGGAACAGGTCCCACAACGGTTATCTACGGAATGTTTAATTATGTTGTCAGTAAGCACAGTGCAGTATCGGAAAGATCTCTTGCTTTTGTGAACGAATACACCAGTAATGTGACAAAACTCTTTTTCCCTGCAGCACCCGTCAGTACAGTATTTAATCTTTCCGGATTCTTCGTATCTGCTTCAAGCTCAAAAATGATCTTCAGAATTGACAGCGAATCACTGGTAAAGCTCGATTCATTTGCCGTACCGACTTCACAGCCTGCCGTTTCTGATCTGATATTCAAAACGCAAAGCCAGTTCTACATAACAGCATCTTCAAAGGAAATATGGAAAGCAGAAATTACTGAAACCGGGATTACTTTTACGTTGATATTTCCATCCCGGCCTGACGTGAACATTCTGAATGCGGCATACGAATCGACCAGGAACGAAATTTACATTGCTCACGGAACCGATCCTTTTTCAAACGGGCGTATGATAATAATTAATGCCGAAACAGGAAATGTAAGGAACACATATTCTCTGGGGGGCAAAAGCCCTGTCAGATTTGCATTTATGTATTGAGCTTGTTTTTGTAAACGAGGTTTCCCAACAGTATTGTAATAGCACAAACTACCAGCCCGCCGAGTATATCTACAAAATAATGATACCTTAAGTATATGGTGGCAGCAGCCATGCAGAAGAAATAAGGCAGGTAGAACCAAAAGGATCTTGACCTTACTTTCCATGAAATATATGTGATAAGGAATGCAGTAATTATATGCAGGCTCGGCATCGCGTCCCGCTGGACATGATCCTGCGGATTTGTTACTCCGGACGGTATAGATTCACCGAAATTCAAAAAAACCCTGATTGGTTCCGTAAGGAGCAATCCCGGCAGTTCTTGTGAAACGGCAAAAAAATCATGCAGGTGAAAACGCGGACCGTTTGCCGGAAAAATGAGGTACAGCAAGTAACTGAAATAGAAACTGAAGAATATGATAAAGATCGTATATTTGAATTCCTTGTATCTGTGCCTCAAATAAAGCTGAAGTCCGATGACAATTATCATCGGATAATAATAGGCGTAAACGATTTGCAGGAATTCTGTAAGCACAGGATTTGCAAACTGGTATGCCCATTGTGTCGGATTAACACCAAAAAGAATGAAATCCCATCTTATAAACAGAAGGTCCCACTCTGCAGGCTTAAGTGACAAAATTATCAGATATACCTGCTTAAAAATATATAGTATCGCTGCAACACCATACCAATACCTTAGAACCTTCAGCGGTGAGCTCAGTTTACCTTCAGTTACTCCGGACAACTCAGCTTTCTTTTCATAAACGTTGACGACCCGGTAAATACCAAATGTCACAAGAGTATTTATCATAACAAACGCGTACCAATACTCAATGCGCGTATTATAGATGGCAAAAATTAGCGATAGCACCATAAGCATCAATAAAGTAACAACATCAGCAGGCGCCAGGTATTTTAAAAATCGGTTCTTGATAGTATGCAGTATAATTTTAGAGAAGCCATTTCAGTGAAAATGTTGCAAGAGTCAAAAAGACAGTGATGCCAACAACATCCTGAAATGCGGTTTCAAAAGGACCGACCGTTATGGCAGGATCGAAACCCATCTTTTTGGATAGCAGTGGAGTCGTTGTTCCGACAAGAGCTGAAATATTTATCGAAATGCACATAGATATTCCCACAACAAGCCCGAAAATGAGCTTGCCGTACCAGAAAGCACCGATTGCCCCGATTATGACTCCGCATATTGAGCCGATAATAAGACTTATCATTAATGATCTTCTGACAGGTTCCACCCATCTGTTAAGCGTTATTCCGCCTGTTGCAAGTGCCCTCACAGTCATTGCAGATGCCTGAAGGCCGGTATTGCCCGAAATTGCTGAGATTATGGGCATAAATGAAGTCAACAGAAGTACTTTCGCCAGAGTTTCGTCGTAATAGTTAATTACAACCCCTGCAAAAAACTGGATCCCCAAAGTTATCAAAACCCAGGGCAGGCGCAGCCATGCAACCTGCATGGGCGATTTGCTCGCAAGCTCTTCTGCGTCGGAGCCTACAAACCTTGCAACATCTTCTGAGAATTCTTCCTCCATGATCTCGGCAATATCATCAAAAGAGATCTTTCCGACAACTCTTTCATTTTCATCAATTACGGGAACAGAAACAAGATCATATTTCCTCATTACTGCGGCCACTTCTTCCTGGTCAGTATCAACATCTACAGATATAACTTCCTCAGACATAATGTCAGCCATTACCATTGCCGGAGTATCAAGTGCTACTATTATCTTCTTTAAAGAGACAATTCCTGCAAGCCGCCCCATTTCATCCGTTACCCATACGTGGTAAAGATGTTCATTATCAGGTGCTTTTTCCCTGACTATCTCTACAGCCCTGCTTACCGAATCCGCAGCTTTCACAGTTACGAATTCCTTCTGCATTATGCCGCCTGCAGAGTTTTCATCATAATTCAGCAGCTCTTTTACCTCGGTAGAATCCTCGGCTTCCATCTTATCAAGCACATCAACAGCTTTATCCCTGTCCAGGTCGCCGATAATATCGGTTGCATCATCGGAATCCATCTCTGAAACAATGTGACTGATCTCACCTGAGGAAAGCTGCTCCAGTATATAATCGCGCTTATGCTCGGCAAGCTCCAAAAGAACTTCTGCAGCAGTCTCGTCATCCAGAAGCTGCACCAGGTCAAGACCTTCAGAATCATCGAGATTGTTCACAATTAATGCAATATCCGCCGGATAAATATCTGCAAGGATATTCCTGAGAAGCGTATCGGATTTGCTCAGGACAAGGTCCGAAATATCACTCAGAAGCTGCTTGTCAATCTCAATTACTGCTCTGTGTTGTTTTTTATCCGGCATTATATTCTAATATTCAAACCGGGCAAATGCGCTTTCAAGTATCTGACCGGCAATTTCATTACTTTCTGTATTCCTGTATTTAAGATAAGCAGTGTATCCTATCATTGCTGCATTATCTGTTGAGTATTTCTTTTCGGGAAAATGGATATTGTATCCATTTTCCGCATACCTTTCAAACTCACTTCTTAATTTCGAATTGGCTGATACTCCGCCTGAGACTGCGATCGATTTCACGCTGTAATTTTTTGCAGCAAGAATCGTCTTTTCGACCAGTGTGCCGACAATGGCTTTTTGAAAAGAGGCGCTTATATCATTCAGCGGGATACTCATTTTCCCGCCGGGGAAGCTCTTCTTCAGAAAATAAAGCACCGAAGTTTTTATTCCGCTGAATGAAAAATCATAGATGTTCTTCAACTGAGAAGAAGGGAAGCGGTGATAGTTCTCATTTCCGTCCTCCGAAAGCTTGTCGATTAACGGTCCTCCCGGATACTCGAGTCCCAGCATCTTAGCCACTTTATCAAAGGCTTCACCTGCCGCATCATCCTGTGTTGATCCGAGCACTTTATATTCCGAATAACTTTCCACAAGGAATAATATAGTATGTCCACCAGATACTACAAGAGCAATGAAAGGGAATTCTATTTCTTCTTTCCCGATGTAGCAGGAAAACAGATGTGACTCGATATGATTTATTCCTGCAAAAGGTATTCCTGCACCTATTGCAAAACCCTTGGCGTAATTATAACCTACCAGCAGCGAGCCGATTAATCCGGGACCTTGTGTGGCAGCAACCAGACTTATCTTAGATCTCGTAATTCCGGCTTCAATAAAAGCTGTTTTTACGATTTTATCAATTGTGCTGATATGTGCTCTTGAAGCAAGCTCCGGTACAATTCCGCCATACTCCTTATGGAAAAATTGAGAGGAAATTACATTTGAAAGCACTGTACCATTTCTGAGCACAGAAGCCGAGGTTTCATCGCATGATGACTCTATTGCTAAAGTACAAAAATCCATCCACAAAAATATTAATTTTTGAGCGTTTTTCCAATTCTACTAGAAAACATTGCATCAAAACTAACGAATATCGCCATATATACCGTAATATAGGTATTGAAGCAACTAACCGATTGAGCTAATTTAGAGCATCCCCCACGAAAAGAGATTGGTTTTTTGATAAATTTTGATTATTATTGAATTCGGGGGTATGACTGTTTTGCGTTACCATGGCTATGTTAAGCAGTGATTCATTATACTAAGCAACAATATTACAAAAAAATAAACAATCTATGTTGAAAAGACTACTCCCGCTTTTTCTGCTAAGTATTATCCTTACGTCAACTGCTTATACCCAAAATCTGGCAGATTCGGGCTATTATTACCAAAAGATCGGTTTTAAGGATAAGGCCTCCGGTTTTTTCGAGGAGTACCTTTATACTAACTATACCAACTATCAGGTAAGGCTTGACCTCGCATATCTTTATATGGATATGAGGGAAACAAACAAAGCAAGAGAGCAGTTTGATTACGTTGCGAAAAATTCTCCTAACGAGAATGAAGTCAAAATGGCCAAAGATGCGCTTGCAAATATTGACGGTTCGACCGGCAATAATAATCAAAACCAGCAGACAACAACCGGTCCTTCATCTGATCTTGATTCAGGGTATTACTACCTGAACCAGGGCAATAAAAAGAAAGCTGCGGTACATTTTGAACGTCATCTTTCGCAGAAACCAAAGGATCACAAAGTAAGATTACAGCTTGCATATATTTATTACGACCAGCGAAAGCTTGATAAGTCGCTTTACAATTTTGAATATGTCGGCAAACGATCATCAGATGCCGGAGACGTTGAAATTGCGAGGTCATCGGCATTTGCCATCAAAGATGAACTTGCAGGCACCTCAAAAAGATCTCTTGACCTGTACTTTTATAATTATTATGATTCATTTCAGGAAAATTACATTGCCAACCTTGTAATGCATCTGAACTTCAGGATCGGGCCGCAATTTTATGCCGGGCCGTACCTTGATGTTTATACGGATACACGTTCAAGCAAGACGCTTGTTTACAATGACAGGTTTGTTGAGATCGGCGGTTTTTTCCGGTATAATATTCTCAAGAACCTTATGTTTGAGTTCAGGCTTGGATACACCAAGCAAATTGATCTTGATACTCAGAGGATTAACATCAAGCCGATGCTTATCTACTTCAACCGTTTCGGGGATGCAAAGATATATTCAAAAAGTAAGTCAACATCAAAGACAAGTTTTTATATGGATATATACTATGCTGCAATGTATGATTATAAGTATAAAAATGCATTCCTCCAGGCTACCATGCAGCAGGTTGTACGTTTCAGTACGGGCGGTTACTCATACGTTGAGAACTACTTGGTAGAAAATGCCCAGTTTGATAGCCGTAAACTTGATTACAATAACTATTTTGAAATAGGCACGGGTATTCGTTTTAAACCTAATGTTGCGATTTTCCCTGTAATATTTGTCGAACCTTCTTACAAAGCATACTTTTACGGCGAGAGGAAGAATTCATTCCAGGTCAAGGCCGGATTCTTCCTGAACTTCAGAACTAAAATATAACAAAACCATATGCAAGAAGTTTTCACAATATTACTCTGGATATGCTCGGTACTGCTGGTTATCAGCGGAATTGACGATATTCTGGTTGACCTGCTTTACTGGTTCAACAGGTGGAAGTATAACAGGAGCCTGCCGGAACTTGACGATGTACTGGCAGCCAACGAAAACAAAATTGCACTTGTTATCTGCGCGTGGCGAGAATATAAGGTAATTGGCAGAACGCTTACTTATGCACTAAGCAAGATGCGGTATAACAATTTTACCATCTTTGTGGGGGTCTACCCTAACGATACAAAGACTCTTGAAGTCGTTAAAAGAATTGCCCAGAAGAACAACAAAGTTGTTATCTGCGTTAATTCTCACGACGGGCCGACTACAAAGGCTGATAACCTGAACAACGTCTATTCTTCCATCAAAAGGTTTGAATTGGATAATGCTAAAACATTTGATATAATCTCGATCCATGATTCTGAGGATTTCATACATCCGTTAACATTAAAGGTTGATAATTACCTTATTATGTATCAGGGTGCAGATGCCGTACAGGTTCCAGTTGTGCCGATCAAAGACGATAGAGGCAAGTTCATTCACCGTACATACTGCGATGCATTTGCAGAAGTGCATTCCAAGGACTTAATAGTGCGCCAGGCACTTAAAGTGTTCATTCCTTTTGCCGGCACGGGCATGTCATTTAAGCGCGAGATATTTCTTAACCTTGAAAGTCACTACCCGCAGGTGTTTAATGAAGCAAATTTGACAGAAGATTATGAGCTTGGATTAAGGCTCTTTAAAATGGGCTATAAGACTGCTTATATAAATCTTTTGGTTGATAAGAATAATCCGAATTCAAGAGTTGCAACGGGTGAGTATTTCCCAAATACATTCTGGGCTGCCGTTAAACAGCGCTCAAGATGGACAGCGGGGATATGTTTTCAAAACTGGAAAATGCATAAATGGGCAGGGAATCTTAAGACCAAGTACTTCCTGATGCGTGATAGAAAGACCATATTCAGCAACTTTATGGTGCTGCTATCTAACATAGTGTTTGCTCTGTTTTTGCTTTACATGCTTGGCTTCGGCCTTGGTATTAAGGTTTTTGATTCTGCAGTTCAGCAGAACTCAGCCCTGTGGTTCTTCCTCTGGGCATGTTTCTTCTTTATGGTTTGGCGTCTTGCTCACAGGTTCATATTTACTTACAGCTGGTACGGGCTCAAGTATGCGTTCTTCAGCCTGATAAGGCTGAACTTTGATAACCTGATAAATTTCTTCGCCACTTTCCGCGCACTTAAAGTTTTCGTGGGGATGAGAAATAAGGTTGTCTGGGAGTCAACAGAGCATTATTAGCAGCAAAATATTTACCATGGTATGCGGGGGCGGGCTGAATATAGTCTGCCCCTTTTATTTTGAGAATTCTAACTAAAAAACGGTACAAATCTGCGTTTTTTCTTAGAAAACGGTTAATTATCTTTGTTATTCGAAAGGATAAATGAGTCAGGATAACATAAATGTAGGTCTGGATCCCGGTGAATTAAAGGGTAAGAAAGTCATAGTTTTCTTCTTTGGAACCCGCCCTGAGATCATCAAGCTTTTTGTATTGTACAGATTACTCAAGAAGTCTGAGGAATTCTACCCGTTGCTTTATAACACTGCACAGCAAAAAATATCAGGTGATATCCTTTCCAACATAGGAATTCATCCCGATATCACCGCAACCGAAAAGCCCAACCGCTCTTCTGATCTTAACGAACTGATAGCTCATTTATTAAATGACTTCAATGAGAAGTTCGGTGAAAGATCGCCTGTTCGAAAAGAGCATATAAGCGGTATAATAGTTCAGGGTGATACTGCTTCTGCATTTGCAGGTGCGCTCTGGGGATTCCTCAATCAGATACCTGTATTCCACGCAGAAGCTGGTTTGAGAACACTCGACAAAATGAATCCTTTCCCTGAAGAATTCATGCGCGAATCAGTTGCAAGGATGGCGACATGGCATTTCGCTCCCAAAGGCATCAACCGTGATAACCTGATAAACGAAGGCATCAAGCACGATAAGATATTTGTAATAGGTAATACGATCAATGATGCGATCTTTACGCTGATAAAGGAAAAAAAGATAAAAGAACCACCGCACAAGAATTATATACTAAGCACTTTCCACCGCAGAGAAAACTGGAACTATGTTAAGGATTATGCAAAGATAATTAACTCCATTATGAACGACGTAGACGGATACAGCGAGATCATCCACCTGATCCACCCTAATCCCCTGATATTAAAGAGCTTCAGCGAAGTAATGAACGGAAATGCTCATAAGAAACTTGTTATTATGGACCCCATACACGATTATTTTGAAATGCTTGGTTACGTGAAGAATGCAGGTTCAATATTGACTGATTCCGGCGGACTGCAGGAAGAATCACTGTTTTTCAATGTCCCGTGCGGAGTGCTGCGGAAAACAACCGAACGCCCGGAAGTATTGAAGAAAAACGCAAAGCTTTTGCCGATTCATAAGGAAGAAATAACCACATTTCTTAACGAGGCAATAGATTACCGAAGAGTGCACCAGTCTAAGTATAATTACACTTACGGTTTTGGAGATTCCAGCTATCTTATTTACGAGCTGCTTAAGAAATTCTACGGAATAGAGACAGAATACTCTTTTCTTTAGTACAACTTATCCGCAACTACATCAAAAATCCCCTTTTACCGCTTGATATTTAGTTAAAATTTCATCATTTTAAGCATGGAACCCGCCCGCTGCTGAAAGCTATTTATATAACCAGGGGAGCGTTATGACACCAAAGGTTATTAAATATTTCTTCCTGTTCATCCTGTTTGCATCAATACCTGCCTTCAGTCAGGATAAACCCGAATTTTCCAATTCCGAAGAAGGGAGTAAATTACCTGAGCTCGCGCCCTCGCAGCTTAATGAAAACACCTCACTTATTAACTCTTCAAGATCCGAGAAAGAGATACTGTACCGGTATCAATATGATCCGATGGAACAAAGCAAAAGGATAATGAAGGAAGAAAGCAAATTCAACATTGTATCATCTTTTAGAAGTAATATTCGTTTTGGCGGATTCTATGAGAGATATGCGATCGTGAATTTCACACCGCAAATGAGCTTCAAGCCTGCAGAATTCATCAGCGTGTATGCACATCATAATATCAGCTATTTTGTGCCTATTCAAAGTGCAAAAGAGCATTTCACTTCTATGGCGGCACAAGGAGCGGCAATACTTGCGGTTGATAATATAGTGAAACACATATTTCCGGAGGGCAAAATATTCAGGTCAATAGCGGGATTCGTACTTAAGAATACCGTTATACATTTTATGACGAAGTCAATCCTCGGAAAAGGCAGCGACAAAGTTCTGGAGTATGACTTTTATTACTACAGTTTAAGCTTTAGATTCTGAAACATATTTGATTCAATCTGAAGTCACCCAAAAAGAAAGCCTTAAGTACAAAAATCTCAAAGATCCGCTGACCGGCACCGATAAGCCGCGTGATACCATAAATACCAAAACTATTTTATCAACATCATTTTCCTGACAGATGCATAATCCCCGGCAATCATTCTATAGAAATATGCTCCCGAAGAATAGCCTGTGGCGTTCCATTCAGTTTCATACACTCCGGCTTTAAGGTTCTCATCTACCAATGTAGTAATTTCACGCCCTGTAATATCGAACACTGATATCCTGACAAAATTGTTCTTCCCTGTCGAAGGCACAGTGAATTGTATCTTTGTTACAGGGTTGAACGGATTAGGATAATTCTGCTGCAGGCTGAACTCGCCGGGCACCTCTGTTGATATTTGCTGAATGCCGATAACAAAATTGATCAAAGGGAGCTCAATATAGGACCGTGATGATGAGTTAATGTAAATTCGGTTTGTGGCCTGCTTCAGAACGGGAAGCATGAACGGATTTGTTCGGAGAAAAGCATCTGACAGATATTGCCCTCTGTAAAGCGGTACGTTATCCAGATTCGTAACCTTAACTCTTATCCTGTTTCCCTGGAGGAACTTATGTCCGTATGCCTGACCGTTGACATTTTTCTGTTTTACCTGGTTTGCTGAGTAATACCTGTCAGTCCAGTTTATCCTTGTAACAAGCTTCTCTTCGCCTGAAGGCCTGACATCCCAGATCTGCATGTTGTATTGACACACTCCGTTTGCAGTTGATGAATAATACAAATAGGCATATGGAGTTCCAGCCATTGTTGCATCCTGAAGCAGTGCCGGAGTTTCAAACACTATTTCATTCTTTCTGAATTTTGCGTCAAAAAGAGGTCCGCGGAACTCTGTATTTACAAGATATTCCATAGTCACATTCGGATCGAGAATGTCATTGTTAAAGCTGACGCTGGATTGTGAACCTCCATACGAGACCGGAAGCAGAGTATTGAACGGGTGAAAGTAAAGCTTAACATTCTGAACTCCGGCAGGCGGCCAAACTGGGGAGTGATACCTTTCCCAGCTCCATATACTGTCAGTCAACGGGAACCTGCTTACAGCATATGTGAACTTCTCATTTACATTCATTACATTATTCTGAATTGCCTTTAGATGATTATCAGTCCATTCGCCGAATACACCCTCCTTATATGCTTCTTCTCCCGGAACATGGTCACTTCCGTGACCGTCAGTAGCGCCGAAATACATCTTCTCGTTGTTGTATGGCAAAATATAAGCGCTTCGTATGGCTCCAAGAGTATTAAAGAACTTATCCTGCCAGCAGTTCTGCACCATGATTGGGATCTGGCAATTACTGACTTGTCCGAGGAAATCTCTGTTGATGGGCAGATAATGAGCAAGGCTATCCCATTTATCCGGCTGCGATGAAAGCGCCCATGGTTTGAATCGACTGACTAGGGAATTATACCTGACAATGTTTGAGGGATAGCTGCACGTCCACACAAGTGTCATCTTTATTCCGCCGTTTTCAATCCAGTTAGAGCCTGCTTCAGGTGATGCCATATCAGGAATTATTGTCCTTACCTGCATTCCGGTGCAGACTGCAAGGTAGGGGATTATGCCTCCCTGGGAGCCGCCGTGAATTCCAATTCTGTTATCGTTGGTATTGGCATCGTTTTTTACATACACAACAACTTCTTTCAGGTCATTAGCTTCAATTGTACTTATAAAATTTGAAACTCCTTCTGAGATACCCTGTCCCCTCATACTGTAAACAAGAGAATAGTATCCTTCTGCAGCATGCTCCTCGGCTTCCTCCATTTCGGAATACTTTGAAAGCCCGTATCCGTGAGTGACTATTATTACCGGCCATCCGTTTGCAGGAGGTGAGCCGTTAGGAATATATTTCGTGCAATCCAGTCTGATGCCATCTGAAAGCGTGAGCATGAAATCAACCCTGGTAAATGAACCGGTCCCTTTTGAAAATGATATCATAGGGTTACTGCTTAATACAAAAATTAAGGCAAAAAGTAGAGCTTTTCTCATAAATTCCGCAAAAATTTAGGAAGCGTCACTTAAAGTTAAGTTTTTTTAGACAATTATTCAATGCTGTCAGAGGGCTTCAACAAATGGAATCAGCGAAAAGAAGGGCTTGACGATTTATTGACATTTTATCATCAACGAATTTGATCTTCTTGTGAACTATCTTTTTAAATTAGCCTGGATACTTACAATATATGAAACATAATCAGTATTGAAGAGAAGTTCTTACGACAAATCATTTATTCAGTTTCTTTATAAATCAATTAGGTTTAATTATATTTGTAACATGGAACCATTTGTTATATCTACATGGAAACATGGTGTTGCTGCCAACGAAAAAGCTAACGAATTACTCCAATCAGGTCACAATTCACTGGATGCCGTTGAGCAAGGTGTGCGGGTTGCCGAAGATGACCCTGCTGTACTAAGTGTCGGTTATGGAGGTTTGCCGGACGCAGAAGGAAGATTAACACTTGATGCCGCTATAATGGACTGGCAGGCAAGAATAGGCGCCGTGATCTGCGTAGAGCATATAAAAAATCCAATCTCAGTAGCAAGGCTGATACTGGAAAAGACAGAACACGTTTGCCTTGCGGGCGAGGGGGCATATAATTTTGCAATTACAAATGGCTTTCAGCCTGATATTCTGCACTCGGAGGCTTCAATAAGGAAGTATACTGAATGGAAACAAGGGCGGTACGGACGCTCACAGGAATTCCATACTGATGAATATAAGGTTAAGAAGGCAAGCGGACTTGGCATCAACGATGACGGCAATCACGATACTATTGCAATGGTGGCTATTGACAGGGATGGTCATATTTCGGCATCATGCACAACCAGCGGAACAGCCTGGAAACTGCACGGCAGGGTTGGCGATTCACCAATGATAGGCGCGGGATTGTATGTAGACGGAACTGTTGGCGGTGCTGCATCAACCGGAAGAGGTGAAGAGTGCGTGAGAGCATGCGGAAGCTTCCTGGTTGTAGAAATGATGAGAAACGGCATGTCCCCGCAGGAAGCGTGTGAATACGCCGTAAAGCGGGTAATCAGGCTTAACCTGCTGTCACATCACAACAGGGACCATGACTACCAAGTTGGATTTATAGCAGTAAACATAAAGGGAGAGTATGGTGCAGCAAGCGTGCGCCAGGGGTTTGAATACGCTTTGTATAAAGATGGTAAGAATACCCTGAACAAGAGTAAGTACATTATTGATGAACATTTTCATATTAAAGACCTTTGATCATACTAAAAAACGCATTTGTTTTAACATTTAACAGGAATAATGATTTCGGAAAATATTCCCTGCTGATTAATGAAAGTAAAGTAACTGATATAGCAGACTCTTCCCCCGCCGGAGAGCAGAAAGTAAAAAAATGGATCGAGCAGCACTCAGGTTCAGCCGAGATAGTTGACTGTTCGAAAAAACTAATCATGCCTCCGCTAATAAACTCTTGCGTAAAATCCGAAGGCGCATTACTGCATTACCTGCTTAAACACAGGCATTATGAGAACGTTGAAGAAGAACTCTGCACAGACCTGATCTTTAACTACATTTACCAGGAGCTTCCCGGTGAAGATGCAAAACAGGATCTGGAGAATATTTACCGTTATTCATACAACCGATTGCTGAAATCGGGTATCACCTGTCTTAATGAGCTGTCTTTAAGGAAAGATACGAATCACATTGCACCTATCAGCAGTACAATAAAAAAAACCGGTCAGCGCATTTCGGTATGTTTTCCCATAAAGCAGGATGTAAATCTTATAAGAGATTTCAAGTATCTTAATCCTTCATATTATCTTACCCAGGAACATCTGTTAACGGTATTTGACGTATCGGGGATCAATGAATTAAAAAGCCATAACGTAAAGAACCTGTTCCTTGAAGTTGCACTTAACAAAGAAATTACCGAGAAGTTCAGGCAGACGTTCCATAAATCCGTTATCTCCTTGCTGGATGAGTATGGATTGCTGGATGAAAACACTTCGCTTATTAATCCTCTTTATCTTGATTATAACGACCTGAAGATTGTTACAGAAAGGAAAGCTAACGTCATTATTTGCCCAAGAGACCTTAACTATTTTACCAGTCGATATTTCCCAATAGATGATTTTATCGGGCATGGCATCAAATTCACAATTGGTACGGGATGGCTGGGGGAAGACCTGCTTAAAGATGTGCGCCTCTTCAGGAACAAATACAAAGAGCTGAATTTATCCAATGCAGAGCTGCTGAGATCCGTTACATCGGTGCCAAAAGAGCTATTCTTCAATGATAGCCCTGAAAGCAACTACGGGATAGATGTAAATCGTCCTGCCGATATGATATTTTTGGACCTTAATGATACAAGGTTCCAGTTCTTCCCTGAAGAATTTACGTTTGAGAGTGTTTGCGATTTTATTATTGATAATGTAGTATCTTTCAATGTTTCAGATGTACTTACGTCCGGGCAATTTAGAATGAAAGATGGAAGGCAGTCTGGTGTTAACGAGCAGGAAATAATTGAAGAAGTTAACAAAACAAGGAACAGGTTGTACAAAGCGGGGAAATATGAAGAACTTAAGAAGAGAAAGCAGCAGAAAGAAAGCGTCGATAGGCTCGATATGGGCGGCAGGACAAGTGAAGAGATTAAGCTCTTTTCAGATAACAAGGAAGACGAACCAGAAGCTGTTGATACGGATGAATTCAGAATAAAAACCAGAGTACCTGTCTTCAGGCCGAAACCCGTACCCGGGCAAAGAAGCCTTTTTGAGCAAACTGAAACTGCAAATATCATACAGTCGGAAGAGTACCAGGATTCCCCTGTCCTGAACCTTTTAGTGACTGACCCTGAAGCAAGCAAACCTGTTGAAAATGAGTTCATTCAGGCAAAGATAATAGATGAAACCATTATCAGGAGCCTGCATACGGTTAAAAAATCAGAAAAACCTCAAGTAGCTCAAAATCAGGAAAGCAAGGTTGAGCTTCCGAAAAATGTGAAGCTTAAGTTTGGCGACGACTGATCTGAAACCGAAAATAATAAAAAACTGAATCTTCAGTATCCCGCACTGTGTACAGAAAGATCACTCTAATACTGGCTGTAATTTTGATTGCACTTGTTGCCGACAGGCTTGTATTTACAACAAGCAGCACAGAAGTGGAGATGAAACCTCCCATTCTGCGTGCAGCCCCTAATTCTGAGTTGAACATCAGAGTATTCAAATCTAATATTTTCGGCTTTAAGGTTCCTCTAAGTAAAGTTGAAGTCCGGTATGTAATAGAAGAAGGCGCAAACCTTATATCACTAGTAAACGAAGAAAGTGACGGCACTGTTACAGTTCGTTCTAAAGGATTTGAGGGGGAAGCTGCTGTAGGTATTTACTCGATAAGGTCCGGATTCCAGATAAAAAAGATCCTCATTAAGATCTTGCCTCGGGATCTTGCTGTAACCGGCCAATAAATGATCCCAAAGGCACTTCAGGCAACCGCTTCGGTTTTATTCCCGCTGTAATAGAATTTATAAAAAATTGCCTCCAGAAAGCTCAGCAAAGCCAGAGAAAATGCAGCCTTGGTAAGAATTCTTGAAAAACCTTCATCAGGCACAAAAAATCCGATTACGAACGCAGAGAATGTCCACCCGACGGAGAAAATTACTATCACAAATATTGTACTTAGCAGAGCACTGACAAAGCTCTCTTCGACAAAATTCTTTGCAAAAATATATGCAAAGAACACCACATGAAGATAAAATAGGATCACTTCTATCATTTTTAGAACGCCGCCTTAGAGAAGAACATCTCTTTTATTGTTTTGATGATAATTTTTAGATCGAATACTATTGACCAGTGTTCAATATAATAAATATCGTATTCGATCCGTTTTTCTATAGAGGTATCACTTCCTCTTAAGCCATTCACCTGCGCCCAGCCGGTGATCCCGCATTTGACGCGGTGCCTGTCTAAATATTTGGGTATCTTATTTTTGAACATGTTAATGAAATGTTCCCTTTCGGGCCTGGGTCCGACAATGCTCATTTCTCCTCTTAGAACATTTATGAACTGCGGGAGCTCATCAAGTGAATATTTCCTGAGAAACTCACCTATGGATGTATATCGGGAATCACCTTTTTTTACATAAACAGCTCCCGTAGATTTTTCCGCATCAACTACCATTGAACGGAATTTTATCATATTGAACTTCTTGCCGGTTATGCTGAGCCTTTCCTGTTTATAAAACACCGGGCCGCGTGAAGAGAACTTTACCAATATAGCAAGGATCAAAAACAAAGGCGATGTAATTGAAAGCACTGCAAAAGCAAACATAAAGTCAAATGCCCTTTTAAGTATCCTGTTCCATATGTTCATCGGAATGCTCTTTATCTTAAGAAAGGGTATTCCGTCAATTTCCTGAACACGAACTGATGACGTTATTACCTCAAGGAAATCAGGAACCATAAGGAACTCCACATTCTCCCCCTCGCAGGCTTTCATCAAAGCATACAGTTTCTCATGTTGAGATGACGGAATTGTAACCAGCACAGTTTCAATGTTATGTTTCTGAATGATATCAACTATATTGCTGTAATTGCCAAGCTTTGTCTTTTCATTCATGAATCTTTCGCCGTCATAATCATCGTCTTCAATATATCCCGTAATATTAAATCCCGCGTATTTATGATCAGAAAAATTTGAGAGAATATCAAAACCAGTTTGTGTATTGCCGATAATTAGCGCATCCTTTAAGCCTTTGCCTTTATTGTAAAGGTTTTTCTCGTATTTCAGTACAAAGTATCTGCCAATCGTGATCAGGAAGATCGATATTCCCCATATCAGAACAAAAACAAGTCTTGAGTATGGAAAAACCCTGTAAAAGAAGATCAGTCCAAATGAGAACACAATGCCAAAAGTAACAAGCCTTCCTATCAGGAAAAATTCATCGAATATGAAGACAATTCTCTTGGTGCGGTACATCTTTCTTGACTGGAATATCAGGAGCCACACCGGAATTACCATGAATGAAAGTAATATATAGCCCCTTAAGGGTGGAACATCACCCATAAAAGGAAACAGATCAACAAGAGGCGCAAAATAAAACCTTAGCCAAAAAGCCAGCATAAAGGATGCTTCTATTGCAATTATGTCAGAAATAATGTTGAATAAAGGGATCGAGAACTCGGCGCCCTGTGACTTTTTATAGAATTTCTGTTGAATGTAATTCATAAGTATCTTTCAAATATATAAAATACAAAATACAATATATATGATTGAAATTTTCATTATAACCAGATAACTTGCATCACGAGATATGGAAAATCCCAGAGTTCTAATCCTTAATTCTTCAGGTATTTATGGCGGCGGTGAGTATTATGTGTTGAATGCTGCTATTGGTCTGAAAAGTCTTGGATTCACGGTCATGGTCGGCTGTTACCCGGACGGACAACTGTATAGAAAATGCCGGGACTCCGGATTAAATACTGTGGAAATCGAATTCCCCCAAAGCGGTTCCTCCGGATTGAGAAAAAACATCAAAAGCATACGGGAACTAATCAACAAACTAGGGGCAGATATCGTACATACAAACACGAATTACGATAGAACTGCCGGCGCATATGCAGCGCGGAAGACAAAAGCCAAGCACATAACTTCATGCCATAGCCTTGAGCCAATTCAGCATAACCTGACTCATTACATAAGAAATAAATTTCTGACATCACATTTTATCTGTGACGGGAAAAGTATTCAGCAGCTTATAACGGGCAATTACTCTGTACCTTTAGCAAAAACGACTGTGATTCATAACGGAATTGACCCTAATGAACATACAAGAGATATAATAATCAGAAAAAAGATTCGGGATGAGTTAGGAATTAAAGACAACGAGGTAGTAATTGGCAATACGGGGAGGCTTGTCCCTTTCAAAGGCCAGAAGTACCTGCTTAAGGCTTTCAAAGAAGTAAAGACCGAGTGCAGTAATGCAAAGTTGATAATTGTTGGCGATGGAGAACTCAAAGATGAGTTAAAGGAAGAAGCAAATACTTTAGGTCTGAATGATTGTGTCATCTTCACCGGATTTAGAGACGATTTAAGTTATATCTATTCGGCTTTTGATATATATGCTCATTCATCTGTAAGCGGCGGAGGTGAGCTCTTTCCGTTTTCCGTTTTGTATGCAATGGCACAGCAGTTACCCGTGACTGCAACAGAAGTCGGAGACATAAATGAAATGATCTCTGAAAGTGTGAATGGATTCCTGGTAATTGATAGATCCCCATACAGATTGGCGCAAAAACTCATTTTATTGACGAAAGATTCCGAGCTTAGAAACATGTTTGGTATCGAGGGAAACAGGCTCGTAAACGAAAGATTCACCCTTAAGAAGATGATAGAAGAAACAGCTTCAGTGTACAGAAAAGTGCTTTAACTGAGTGTTTTGAGCAAAATTATATGCATATATTTTGAAACTTTTTTTTTATTAAATTGTATAAAGTTAAGTGCGCGGCTTATTCATAAAATATAACGGAAAGGGTCAAAATGACTAAAATTAAGTTGTTTTTTGGGTTTCTTGCTTTGGTTTTCGTAATGGGGTTTACTTCTAATCTTATGGCGCAAAATGGTCCGGTACTGTATTTTTGCGAAAAATACGGCTCAGGCGGCGAGCAATCTATTAGTGACAGGTTCTATACCGGTCCGGTAACAGTAATGGTTAAGTGTGATTATGCTTTAGGTTTAAGAGATTGCGCTATCCAGCTCGATAAATATAATGGCTATGGTTTTGACTACCACAAGAAAGTTGATTTTGACGTATCACCGGATATGAAATATATATATTTCGAGTCAAGTGATCTCAGGATTGATTCACCCGGTATTTACAGGTGTTTTCTGCTTGATAGCAAGAAGAATACTATTGCAAGTGCATTAGTTGAGTTCATAAGATAGTTCAAAAGTTTATTCAGATTAAAAGAAGGGGTACATTTAGTACCCCTTCTTTTATCTAACAGGCAGCAAGATAAAAATCGTCAGGTCCCACAATGCATGAGAAATAATGCCCGGCCAAAGTGAGCGGTATTTTTTAAAGATCCAACCCCAGAATAATCCGCAGATCAAAGCTGCCATAAAAAGCATAAAATTCAGAGCCACAATATGCACCCCGCCATAAACAAGTGAAGCAATTATCCATCCTTTATTATCACCAAATCTTTCCTGAAGCGTATCCTGAACAAATCCCCGCCAAAAAATCTCTTCAGATGGGCCGATTATAAACAGCAGCAGCAAACCAATTATCACCGGATCCGAGAGTGATTTGTTACT
This sequence comes from Ignavibacteria bacterium, assembly GCA_030835025.1. Taxonomy (GTDB): domain Bacteria; phylum Bacteroidota; class Ignavibacteria; order Tepidaquicellales; family OLB5; genus OLB5. The sequence goes on from JAUQWS010000095.1 coordinate 30,753, forward strand.
GTAAACTCCCACTACCTGTTTATCTGCAAAAGGCAAAATGAACTTTGAAATTACATCACCAAAATAGAAAACCAGGTAAAGCAATGCTGCGGAAAGTATCCCAACTGCAATGAACTTAGGCTCAAAGAAGTAAAGCCTGTAATTGATCGCTTCGCCGTTTCTGTGGTTGATATAAAGCCCCAGGCCGGCAAGCAAAGAGGCAGCAATTGTCATCTCGATCCAGAAATTGAAGTTCTTGAGGACGAACATTTCAACCCAAAGAAGAGATGCAAGTATCAAAAGCAGTATTAACGGATTTATTCTTCTGGACATTTTCTTATTTTTTAGTTGAGCCTTTTATGCAATGCTTATCAGGCTCATTGATTCTTTATAGTTTATCAGAAAGTGCTTCCTTATTGTTTGATTCTCATTACCCCTCAGTTCAGGATCACTTTCAATTAGAGCAAATGCCGAATTACGGGCTTTTTCGATCAGCGGCATATCTTTGCCCAGATCTGCAGCATTGAATCGAAGTTCACCCGACTGTCTTGTGCCAAAGAATTCACCGGGTCCGCGTATTTGCATATCCGTTTCAGCAATTTTAAAACCGTCGGTTGATTCTACCATCACCGATAACCGCTGTCGTGAAGCTTCACCCGGACTTTCAGCCATAAGGATGCAATACGATTGGTCAGCCCCTCTGCCAACTCTTCCCCGCAGCTGGTGAAGCTGGGAAAGGCCGAATCTTTGCGCTTCTTCGATAACCATTATTGCAGCATTTGGAATATCTATCCCCACTTCGATAACTGTTGTTGCCACCAGAATATCGATCTGCTTATCTCTGAAAGCTTCGATCGTTTGATCAATTTCGAACCAGAACTGCCTTCCGTGGACAAGCCCAAGCTTCAAATCCGGGAAAATTTCTTTTCTGAGAATCTCGAAATGTTTTTCCGCCGATTTCAGGTCAAGTTTCTCGGATTCATCAATGATCGGATAAACTATATACGCCTGACGCCCCTTTTTTATCTCTTCTCTTAAGAAATCATATACCTTAAGCCTGTCCTGTTCGTATCTAAGTCCGGTTTTGATCGATTTTCTGTTCTTAGGCAGTTCGTCAATAACCGATACATCAAGATCTCCGTAAACGGTCAGCGAAAGCGTCCTGGGAATTGGAGTAGCAGTCATCACTAGAACGTCCGGATTCACACCCTTGGCTCTTAGTTTAGCTCTTTGCATCACCCCGAATTTATGCTGTTCATCAATGATCACAAATCCCAATTTGTTAAAATCAACTGTATCCTGAATGAGCGCATGTGTTCCTACCGCAATTTTGGCAGCACCTGTGCGGATATCTAAAAGCACAGAGTCACGGAGTTTTTTCTTTTGTCCGCCGGTCAGGATCACACATTTTACTCCAAGCTTATCAAAATATCCTGTCAGAGTCTTGTGATGCTGCTCAGCAAGTATTTCAGTTGGACACATAAAAGCGCACTGGTAACCGTTTTCTATGGCTATTAACATACACAATATGGCAACAATTGTTTTACCGCTGCCAACATCACCCTGCAAGAGCCTGTTCATGGGTCGGGGCGATTTCATATCAGCACGTATCTCTTTTATGACTCTCTTCTGTGCTGCTGTCAGTTCAAATCCAAGCAGGTTCTTGAACAGTTTTTCGAAATTCTCTCCCACTTTGGCAAATGAAATGCCGTTTTCTCCCGATGCTGCAGATCTTTTCTTCAAAGCCATTACAAGCTGGAGGTAGAATAGTTCTTCAAATGCAAGGGTCTGTCGTGCAATCTCAATTTCTTCTGCCGAGCGCGGATAGTGAATTCTAAGAATTGCCTGTTTATGATCAAGCAGCTGATTCTTTGACCTGACTTCACTGCTCAATATCTCGTCAATCTCATTCAAGCCGGATTTGATGGCATTGAAGACAATTTTTGTCAAACTTAGCGGCTTTATCCAGGTCTTCTTGAGCTCAGTGGATAAAATATAGACCGGTATCAGTGGATACTTCAGGAGCTCTTCATCACCTGCTTCATATTTCTTGTGATCGCGCAGATCGAACTGAGTTGTTCCTTCAAAAGAATTGAAAACAACTTTGCCCCAGAAAACATATTCATCACCAACTTTGAACTGCTTCTGCCGGTAGAAAGTGTTTCCCCAAATGAGGCAATCAACACTTGCAGTACCATCAAACACAGCCAGCCTGGTCGGGTGTTTTGGTGTTCTGGGCTGCTGCTTATCTATGATCTTACCTGAAATGATCACGTTCTTATCCGGGTGTTTGACTATTTCGCGAATTGTAGTCCTGATCAGGTAATCACGCGGATATACTGAAAGCAATTCAGAAGCATATTTCAAACCTAGTTTTTCGAAAGCCTCTGCACGCTTTGGGCCAACGCCTTTCAGATAGAGAATTTCTTTTTTCTTATTCTGCTGCAAGTGCCTTAATTTTACACAAATATAGCAAAATGGAAGGAGATAATATGTAAAATTAGAGGTAATTCGTCATTTTTTGAGATTTTCTGATGGAAATCATTTTCCATATATCAATTACTATATTTTTGCTATTTTTGGCACTATCTAAATCAATTATATGAAAATCAATAATTTTGCATTGATGGGAGCAGGAGGATTTGTTGCTCCCAGGCACTTAAAGGCAATACGGGAAAACGGGCAGAATCTTGTGGCCATTTACGATCCTAATGACTCTGTAGGAATAATAGACAGCTACTTTCCTGAAGCATCTTTTTTCACCGAATATGAGAGATTTGACAGACATATAGAAAAACTCCGCCGTAAGGGAGATGGCAAAGGAGTAGATTACATTAGTATTTGTTCACCTAACTATCTGCATGATGCACAGATCCGGTTTGCACTTAGGGCAGATGCAAATGCTATATGCGAGAAACCGCTCGTGCTGAATCCGTGGAACGCTGATGCATTGAAAGCTATGGAAATTGAAACGGGAAAGAAAGTGTATACTATTCTGCAGCTCAGACTACATCCCTCAATTATTGAGCTAAAGAAAAAATACGAGGGACTAAAACCAAAGAAAAAGCACGATATAGTTTTAACATACATTACTCCGCGCGGTAAATGGTATCATTACTCGTGGAAAGGTGATATAAAAAAATCCGGCGGAATAGCCACAAATATCGGGATCCATTTTTTTGATATGCTTGCATGGATATTCGGAAAGTCAGTTAAGAATACATTGCATTACATCAGCAACGAAAAGGCAGGTGGATTAATTGAACTTGAAAATGCCAATGTGAAATGGTTCCTTTCTATTGACGGTAAGGACCTGAAAGCCGGAGACAAGACGTTCAGATCTATCACTATTGATGGTGATGAGATAGAGTTTTCCGAAGGATTTACTGACCTGCATACAAAAAGCTATGTTGAAATTCTTGAAGGAAGAGGATTTTTGATAGATGAGGCAAAACCTTCTATTGAAGCTGTGTACGAAATAAGAAACGCCGTACCTGTAGGGCTCAAAGGTGAGTACCATCCTTTCTTGAAGAATATTACAGGGAATTAAGAATTTGTTAACTTTTAACTTGCTTTAGTCGAGCTTTATTCAGGTATTATTATGAGAAATTCTCCGGTTCCTCCAGATTCACGTGTCAGAATTATCCCATTGAAAGATTTTTTTAAAAACCCCGCGAGTGTCTCTTATTCAATTTCTCCAAATGGACGCCATTTAGCTTTTCTTGCTCCGTATAATGAAAGACTTAATATTTTCGTGCAGGAGATAGGTTCTGATTCCGGATCAAGATTAACTGACTCTGCGGAAAGAGATATAGCGGGCTTCATCTGGGGGAATGACAATACAATACTGTTCCTGCGGGATATTGGCGGTGATGAAAACTTTCAGCTTTTTTCAGTAGATAGGGACGGCAAGAACGAGAAAGCACTTACTCCATTTGATAAGGTCCGTTGCCAGATAATTGATGAACTTGAAGAATCGGAAGATGAAGTGCTTATCGGATTGAATAAAAGGGATGCTGGATTATTTGACGTCTACCGTCTGAATTTTGTAACAGGAGTAATGGAGATGGCAGCAGAAAATCCCGGTAATGTTTCGCGCTGGGTCACCGACCACGAAGGAAGGATCAGACTGGCATCAATAACAGATGGTGTTAACACCGGCTTGATCTACAGGGAAACTGAAGAAGAGCCTTTCAGAACTGTACTTTACACTAATTTCAAAGAAAACCTCACTCCGCTGTTTTTCACTTTTGATAACAAATACATCTATGCAGCTTCTAATTTGGGCAGAGACAAAGAAGCTATAGTGAAATATGATGTTACAGGTTCCGGGGAAATGGAGTTGATATTCGAGCATCCTGAGGTTGATGTTCATGATCTTGACTATTCGAAAAAAAGGAAAGTGCTTACATCGATCAGTTTTAATACCTGGAAGCGCGAAATAGTATTGCTTGACGAGAAGATGAAGAAGATCTACGAGCGGCTGGAAAAATCTCTTGGAGGATATGAGATCGCAGTTACAGATATGGACGATAATGAGGATAGATATATTGTAAGAACATACAGTGACAGGTCATTGGGATCATACTTTCTTTACGACTTAACCGCTGATGAGCTTACGAAGCTTTCTGATATATCTCCCTGGATCAATGAAAACGAAATGGCTGAAATGAAACCTGTTTCATATACTTCAAGGGATGGCTTGATAATTCACGGTTACTTATCGCTTCCAAAGGGAATGGCGCCAAAGAACCTGCCTGTGATAATTAATCCGCATGGCGGGCCGTGGCACAGGGATAATTGGGGATATAACCCAGAAGTACAGTTCCTTGTTAACAGAGGGTATGGAGTGCTTCAGATGAATTTCAGAGGCTCAACAGGCTACGGAAGGAACTTCTGGGAAGCATCATTTAAGAACTGGGGCAAAACGATGCAAGATGATATAACTGACGGTGTGAAGTGGCTAATCAATGAGGGAATTGCTGATCCCAAAAGAGTAGCGATCTATGGTGCAAGCTATGGGGGCTACGCAGCTCTTGCCGGTGTGACTTTCACTCCGAAATTGTTTGCAGCAGGAGTTGATTATGTGGGAGTATCCAACATGTTTACTTTTCTGAAGTCAATTCCTCCATATTGGAAGCAGTATCTGGAAATGTTTTATGAGATGGTTGGGCACCCTGAAAATGACAAGCAGCTGCTAATGGATGTTTCGCCGATCTTCCATGCAGATAAGATAAGTGTTCCATTGTTCATAGCCCAGGGAAGGAATGACCCGAGAGTGAACGTTAATGAATCTGACCAAATGGTAGAAGCCTTAAAGAAGCGCGGAATTGAAGTACCCTACATGGTCAAAGATAATGAAGGGCACGGTTTCCACAATGAAGAAAACAGGTTCGAATTCTATGAGGCAATGGAGAAGTTTCTGGATAAACACTTGATGAGTTAAACTGATCAAAGAATTGAGTAAGCTTATTCAAAGGCAGCTTTAAGCTGCCTTTTTTGTGCCTAAATCGAATTACTGCCTTTTGTTCCTGTTTCTAAAAATCCGAATTCCATATCTTTACAATACCAAATTGTGAAAAATTTCCTGATATACAGATCGTCTGCCGGTTCCGGCAAAACGTACACTCTTGTTAAAGAGTACCTGAAGCTTGTATTGAATGAACCCGAAAATTTCAAAAGCACTCTTGCAGTAACCTTTACAAATAAGGCTGCCGGAGAAATGAAATCGCGTATTATCGATTCTCTTACAAAACTCTCACGCGGGGGTGATGATGAGCTTAAACAAAAGCTGGTAAGCGAGGGTGTAAAAGGAAATATTGAAGTTTTATCTGCGATTGTACTTAAAAATATACTCCATAAATATTCTTACTTTTCTGTTTCAACCATTGATAGTTTCTTTCATAAAGTAATAAGGTCGTTTGCAAGGGAGCTGAAGCTGCAGCTTGGATATAAAATTGAGCTGGATGAGCAATCAGTACTTGATAAGATTACTGATAAACTTTTGGATGATGCAGGGATTGATATCGGGCTTACCGGTTTTCTTGAAGACTTTATTTACCACAGCATTGATGACGAAAAAGGATGGAAGATCGACCTGAAAATAAAAGAGCTGGCAAAGGAGATTTTTTCCGAAAGATATTTAATGAAGCTGGGAACGGGCAGTAAAGGGTTTGAAGGCAGAAACGGACTGAAAGAATTCATAGATACTCTTTTTGCGATTAAGAAAGAATTTGAAAACGGAATGAAGCAGATTGCCGAAGAGGCAGATAAACTGCTTGGACTGTACAGTCTTGTGATAGATGACTTCCCGTATAAAAAATCAGGATTTATGAATTACCTCGTAAACAGTATTGCTACAGGTAAGTTTGAACCCGGGCAAAGGGCAAGAGAAGCAGCGGGAGATATAAATAAATGGTTCGGAAAGAACTCAAAACCCGCAGTAAGGCCGGCGGCAGAGGCCGGTTTGTATAAGCTTTTGGTATCTGCAGTTGAAAATTTCGATTCAAACTATATTAATTATAACACGGCTACTCAGCTTATAAAAACCATATATATAATCGGTATTTTTAAAGACCTGACTGATCAGTTAAGGAAATACCGGGATGATAATAACGTACTTTTGATATCAGATATTAACAATCTGCTGCTGAATGTTATATCAGGCAGCAGCAGTCCGTTTGTGTACGAAAAAACCGGCAGCTTTTACAGAAATTTCCTTATTGATGAATTTCAGGATACCTCAACATTCCAGTGGCGGAATTTCTTTCCCCTTATTGAGAATTCATTGAGTGAAAATTATGCATCACTGATTGTTGGTGATGTAAAGCAATCGATCTACCGCTGGCGAAACGGCAACATGAAGCTGCTGCTTGAAGAAGTGAAGAATGATCTCGCCGGATTTGAAGAGGTGATCAAGGAGGAAACCCTTAAAGTAAACTACAGGAGCAAAAAAGGGATTGTGGACTTCAACAATTCATTCTTTAGCACCGCTTCAGGAATTTGTTCAGATGAAGCCCCTGAAGAGTTTGCCGAAGTTATCAGCAGAGCATATGAAGATACTGTACAGGAACCTGCGGATAAGTCTTCAGAAGGTTATGTAAGGATTAAGTTCTACAACAATGATGAAAAAAGCGATGTAACCTCCCGTGAGTACTCAATTGTCGAAATGATCTCAAAGATCAAGCATTTACTGCAGACCAGCGGTTACACGCAGAAGGATATTATGGTGCTTGTGAGGAATAATTCAGACGCAGTTGAAGCAGCTCATGCGCTGATCGATGCAAGACTCAGTGTAGTTTCAAGCGACTCGCTGCTATTGACCAATTCTCCCAAAGTAAGGCTGCTTATAAATATTTTTAGATATATCGTTGATAACAACAGCGTTATTGCACAGGCAGAAATATTGTATAACTATCTTGTCTATATTAAGCATGAAAACATCGGGCTGAATGAAATATTTACAGATCACTTAAAAAAAGAAAATAAAAACAATTCGTTATTTAATAAGTATCTCCCGGAAGATTTCTTTGATAAGACTTCTAAGGGAGAAGTGAACAGCAGACTCTCCGGGCTTGGATTGTATGATCTTGCTGAGGAACTTGTAATGATGTTCGGGCTGGGCGATATTGCGGATACCTACCTTATCAGGTTCCTTGACGTACTAAAGCAATACTCCGCTGAAAATAACAGCGATGTTTACGGATTTGTAAATTGGTGGGAAGAGAATAAAGAAAATAATACCATCATAGTGCCTGATAAAGAAGATGCGGTAAGAGTTATGACGATTCATAAAGCCAAAGGCCTGCAGGCGCCGGTTGTGTTTATTCCGTTTGCAAACTGGGAGTTTGGCCTGAATTCCGCCAGAAATATGATATGGGCTTCCTCTGAGATACCGCCATATGATACTTTACCGGCATATTATGTAAGAGCTTCAAGCTCTCTGGAAAAATCATACTTTGCCGCTGATTACAACGAAGAATCAGCCTTAACTTACCTGGATAACCTGAATCTGATGTATGTTGCGTTTACACGTGCTGAAGAAATGCTGTTTGTTTCAGTTCCTCAAAAGGGCAGGGAATCATTTAACGCCGGGCAGCTGATTTTCAAAACACTCACTACTAACTCAGAGCTTGCTAAGAGCTTCAATTCCGAATTTTACGAATACGAAAGCGGTACATTGGGCGGAGAAATCCGCAAAACCGGCGAAGATAAACAATACAACAGCTACAAAACAAAGGGAATGGTTTCAGGAAATGTCCTTAACAGAATTATCGTCAAGCCTGAGTTTGAAAATTATGTACCTGAGACCAATATAGAGCTGAAGCAGTTAAAGAACCGCGGAATAATAATCCATAAGGCTCTTTCACTGATCAGAAATTCAACTTTGGAGGAAATTGTTAGAGCAACGCAGCAATTGGTGATAGCCGGGTGGATTTCCGCAGAACAAAAAACTGAATTAGCTGGAGAGCTCAGGAAAATTCTGGAAGATGATAGAGTAAAAAAATGGTTTGATGCCGAAAATGTAATGAATGAAAGGGATATAGTTGTTCCGGCAAATAAGATCAGGGAAAGAAACAAATTTACATACAGACCGGATAAAGTAATTATTGAAAACGAAAATGCATCGGTAATTGATTTCAAAACCGGGGGAATGAGGGAAACTCACAAAGCACAGATCCGTGAATACGGCGAAATTCTGGCTGAAATGGGTTACAAAGTGAAGCTGAATTTATTATATATAAATAAAACCGGTGAACTGCATATTGAGGAAGTATTTTGAATAAGATAAAAGCGATCAATACTTCAGCACCTTTCTTAAGGAAACTGGTAAATGAACTTTATGCAAAGTACGGAAAGGATATATCTGCTTTGCAGATAGTGTTTCCATCCCGGAGGGCAGGTCTTTATTTCAAGAAGTACCTTTCTGAGATGATCGAAGCCCCGGTATGGTCACCGGTTACATGCGGTATCAGCGAATTCATTACGGAAAACACAGATCATCTAATAGCAGATGACCTGACACTGATATTTGAACTGTTTGAAGTTTACCGCGATCATGCCGAAGAAGTTACTTTCGATAAGTTCTATCCATGGGGTGAGATCATACTCCGCGATTTTGATGAGATAGATAAAAATCTGGCTGATGCTGATTACCTTTTCAGGATATTAAAGGAGCATAAGAAAGTTGGGGAAGATTTTGAATACAGCGTTTCTGATATTGATGAATTTTACAGGTTCTGGAACAGCTTCTCTGAAAAGGATATCACCGGTCTGCAGGATGAATTCATCAAAACATGGGAAATTCTGGGCAAGGTTTTTCATAAGTTCCGCAGCAGGCTGATAAGTAAAAACATCTGTTACGAGGGGATGGCTTACAGGAAGCTATATGAAAAAGTCAAAACAAAAAATTTTACACCCGGTTATGATAAAATCATATTTGCAGGTCTTAATCAGCTCAATAAATGCGAAGAAGGAATAATTAAAGAACTTCTTGCCGAGGGCGCTGCAGATGTGTACTGGGACGCAGATAAATATTACATAGATGATAAAATTCAGGAAGCAGGGAAATTCCTAAGAGAGAATTTTGTGAACCTGGGAATTAATAAGCCTAAGTGGATCGGAAATTCACTGACCGAATCTGCAATTAATATTAAGATAATTGGCTCGCCCCTTGAAGTATCTCAGGCAAAGGTATTAGGCAGTGAGCTTAAGAAGCTTAAGCAAAACGCTCCTGCCAGAACCGCAATTGTGCTGCCTGATGACAGCCTTCTGATGCCTGTGCTTCGTTCAATTCCCTCAAACATTGAAGCAGTTAATATTACAATGGGATATTCTTTTAAGAATTCGCTGCTCTACAGTTTCTTTGAATTACTCAGGGATCTGAATGTAAACAGCAGGGGAAGAGGCAGTTCCGCGGAATTCTATCATAAAGATATTATCGGAATACTTCTTCATCCCTATATAAGAGAAACTGCACCTGGGGCCGTAAAAGAAGCAGTAAGGCAGATAAATAAACGAAACATCATCTATACTTCCGCTAAATATCTGAAGAGTTTGTTTTCTGCGCCGATCGAAATTGCTGACAGGATATTCACGTCTGCGGGAACGGCTGCAGAATCATATTTATATCTTGCTGATATAATGGTTAAGTTATCCGAGATCATATTCAAAAGCAGCCATTCAAACATTTATGAAAACGAATTTATCAGCAAAGCACCTGCAGAGTTGAACCGGATAAAAGATATTATAGATAAGTTTAATGCAGAAATTGAGCCCGAAACATTCTGGAACATCCTTTTGGAGAACGCCAAGAGAATGAAGATACCATTTTTAGGGGAACCACTGGAAGGAATCCAGATAATGGGAATGCTAGAAACCAGATCGCTTGATTTTGATAATGTTTATATCCTTTCGGTAAATGAAGGTATCCTGCCTGCTGAATCAAGCAGCAGTTCATTCATTCCTTTCGCTTTGAAAAAGGCTTTCAGGCTGCCTGTAAGTGAAGATACCGAGGCTGATTATGCGTATTATTTCTACAGGCTGATACAAAACGCCAAAAATGTCACATTAATCTATAATACCGAAACGGGAGTTATTTCAGCAGGCGAAAAAAGCCGGTTCATTATGCAGGTTGAAAGCGAGCTGGCTGTTAAAAACAGGAGTATTAAATCAGAAAGCCTCCTGCTGCAGGGAGATATAGAGCTTCCAAAAAGAAAAGAGATCCGGATTGAAAAGACGGAAAGTGTACTTGAGCTTTTGAAAAGCCAGAAACAGTTTTCAGCAACTGCATTAAGCTCATATATAAACTGTCCACTACAGTTTTACTTTAAGAAAGCTGCAAATCTTAAGGAAGAAGAAGAAGTAGAAGAATATTTTTCAGCGGCTGCATTCGGGAACATTTTCCACCAGCTGATGGATATTCTTTACAGGGAAGACATAGGTCGGGATATTAACGAAGCTGCAATGAAAGAAAAAATTTCATTTTTCAGCCGTGAATACGAGTCCCTTTGGAGGAATGCATGTGAAGAACTTACTGAGTACAGGGAATTTGGTGAGCTTAAGCACGGTAAAAACCTGCTGTATAAAAGCGTTATCAAAAAACTGATAAGCAGTGTATTATTTAATGATATGTCAGCAGTTCCGTTTAAGATACTTGAGCTTGAAAAAGCTGCTGAAAGAAAAATGAGTTTTGAAGTTGACGGTGAAATTTTTGAAGTAACCCTGTTTGGCAGGCTTGACAGAGTTGAACAGAAAGAGGGCATTACAAGGATAATTGATTATAAAACCGGAACTGTCGAATCTTCAAAACAAACTTCAAAATTTTCCGATTTTGAACATATTGCAAGAATATTTAATGATACTAAGTTTAAGGAGAATTTTCAGCAGCTTTTTTATGCATCGTTGTATATGAGTTCAAATCAAGGCTCAAAACTAATAGTCGGAGTTTACCCTTTGAAAAAGATATCCGGCGGCGTTTTCTGGTTTGAAGAGAAGCCAATATCAGGGGACAAAATGAAATTGTTTGAAGAAGCACTTACCGGAATGCTGAAAAAGATATTCGATAAATTAACACCTTTTACACAAACGGATGATTTGGAACACTGCAAATACTGCCCATACAAGTCCATATGTTACAGAGATTAATCCCCATTTGTAAACGAATGTAAATCCCTCTGCTTCAGATTAAACCATTCCGGTAAGTCATTGTCAAATATTCAAAACAGTTCAATTGAACTATTTTCTAAATTAAAAACAGAAGCCAATGACAAAGTACAAATCATTTGCCTTATTATTGATAATAACGGCATTTTTTACTTCATCAACTCTATTTGCCCAGCAGGATTTCAATAAGAAGACACCCGAAGAACGCGCGCAAAAACAGTCAGAAAGAATGAAAAAGAGTCTGGACCTCAGCGATGAACAATATCAGCAGATCTATGATATCTTTCTTAAGCACATTACGGATGCTGATAACATAAGGAATTCAAGTTCCGTTAATGAAGACAAATCCGGAAAAAAAGAAGAATTGAAGGCGCTGCGTAAAAATACTCACTCAAAGATCAACACTGTGTTAACGCCTGAACAACAGGTGAAGTTTGAGCAGTTACTCAAAGAGATGAAGGAAAAACGCAAAGGGAAACGAAACAAAGAAAAGATGAACTAAAAAAAGGGGCTAATGCCCCTTTACTTTTTATTTTCAATTGTACTACGTTTTGAGCTTCTTCTTCTTGGCCGCAGGGAAAAGCACATTATTGAGAATTAACCTGTAACCGGGCGAATTTTTGAAGTAAGAAAGGTCCGTCTTTGGGTCACCTACTGCATGCTGATAATCTTCAGGATCATGTCCCCCATACAAAGTAAATGTTCCTCTTCCGAAATTTCCGTGAACGTATCTTACCCAGTTCGTCCCGTCATTTTTTGCAAGAAGTGTTATTCCGGGTTTGATGTACTCCTCCTTGAAGCCCGACTCCTGTCCAAGGAATCCTTTTATAACTGCTGTGTGGCACTGTGTCAGCATAGAGGGAACCGGATCGATCTTTGCAGAAAAATCGAAGAGGGTAAAGTAATCATTATACATTCCGTTCATCAACTCCTGATCGGTGATATCCATATCAGTGTACTCGTAAACGTAGGGATTCAGCATGACCTGAAAATTCTGAAATACCATACATTCAGTGTAATCCAGCTCATTGTTTGCATTTGGATCAGCAGGGTCACCGTCATACATTGCATCACATATATCAGTGTATTGTGAAGCCAATGCTATATCGGGCGTAGTGGTACCGGAGCACATAGTGAACATAAATCCTCCGCTTGAAACATATTCTTTGAGTTTCTTTACAACAGCCAGCTTCAATTGTGATACCTTGGCAAAACCGAGTTTCTTTGCCATTTCTTCGTTTGTCTGCTTCTGCATCAGGTACCAGGGCGAAGAGCCGAAAGCTGCGAAGAACTTGCCATACTGCCCGGTAAAATCTTCGTGATGCAAATGCAGCCAGTCATAATCTTTTAGCTTTCCCTGCAGGACTTCCTCATCCCACACTTTATCATAGGGAATCTCCACATAATCCAAAGCCAGTTGTACAGCGTCATCCCACGGCAGTGCATTCGGCGGAACGTAAACAGCGATCTTGGCAACTTTCTCCAGCCTCACAAGATCCATATTGTTTTCTTCACTTTGCACTTCTGCATATACCTGTGCAGCCTGAGTTCCGGTCAGCAATTCATAACTTACTCCCTTTTGAGTGCATTCATCGGCAAGGACGGTCGTATAGTCAAACATAAAGGACCCACCGCGGTAATTCAGAAGCCAATCGAGTTCCTTGCCGCCAAGCAGATGCCTGTAAGCAATACCGTAAGCCCTCAAGTGGTCTGTCTGTGAATTAACATCCATTGGAACAAGCAGCTTCTGCTGAGATAGGGAAGATACAGCACTAAAGAAGACCATGAATGCAAGAAAATGTTTCATTAAAGGCAAATTATCACAATTTAATTAGGTAAACAATGCTATGAGGCATAATAGTTAAATGCCAAAAGGGGTATATTTGTTTCATAAAAAAAGCCGGGATGAACTCCTGTTCAACCCGGCTTAGCCGTAGTGTTCTCTATTTTTTTGATACAACTATATTTCCGGCCGATGTAGTACACTTGAAAGACTCGCCACCGTTATTGAATTTTGCTCTAACATAAGATGCGACGTGGTTCTTTTGTTCAACTTTTGCAAAATCACATGTAATCTTCCCTGCGAGAGTGCCAATATCAGCA
>JAUQWS010000096.1 GCA_030835025.1 Ignavibacteria bacterium
AGATATGAACCCGAGGGGGCGCCTCCAATATTAATCGTATTCAAACCTGCATTGGGTGTGTTTGTCTGGATTTTTGTATCACTTAGTACTCCATTCTTATAGAATTTTACAGTAGTCCCTTCGAATGTTACAGCGATGTGCGTCCAGACAATGGCCGGAACAAAAATGTTTGAAATTGTATCCTGTTTACCGGTTATCTCAAGATTTACATTATTCGTTGGGTTTATCTGTACTGCCCATGATCCTTCTCTCCTGATAAAGTCGCTCCATTTATTTGAAACCCCTTTATTAACCCACAATACAATAGAAAATGGAGATGTGCGAGGCATACCATTTGCAGATGTCTTGACAGCATATTCATTTGTTCCATCAAATTTCAATGCTTTACCGATTTTGCCGGTGATCCAGACCGGACCGTTCATCAGATTGGCATTATTTCCATTCCCGCTGCTGTCGGCTACAACCGTCCCTGTTCCTTCATTGAAGCTCCAGTAAGAAACCAGATTTGTTTCAGCAGAAGCAATCGATACGAAAGCGGCATTTATAACAAGCATAGCAAAAGTTATAAATGCGACTTTTTTGAAGTTAATTTTTGTTCTTTTTGATATCATGCTTACCATTTCGTTGATAAGTATGATCATGCGTATAATGATAATGGCCACAACATTAATTATCATTCATTGGTTATCGATGAAGGACTTTAATTGGCTCTACCAATATCGTTATTTAGATAATTTTTAACTCTATCCAAGTTGTATTGTTAAAATTCCCGTCATTGAAGGCACTAAATATATTAATAATACAAACATTAATAATTCATGATGCACTTAAGTTATCCCCATGATATCGCGAAAACAAGTATTAACTTATCTTCATGAAAAACAGGAATCAAATGGTGTATACACTGGGAATGATATAACCCATTTTCCGCACATTTTAATATAACCTTCTGCTAAATCAGGAATTAGATTAATGGAATACAGTAGTAAAAGCCTTGATCATCTTGGCATAGTAGCAGGAGTTTGCAAGGAAATTGAACTTGCAACCCAGATAGACAAAATAGTAGGAATAGATAAAAGACAAAAGGTAACCACCGGTGAATCCGTAGAAGCAATGATTCTGAACGCTTTAGGATTTGTAAGCAAACCATTGTATCTGTTCCCTGAGTTCATGAAAACAAAACCAGTGGAACTATTGATCGGTGAACGTCTTTCATGGAAAGACTTCAATGATGATACGCTTGGAAGAAGTCTGGACAGATTGTATGAAACAGGAACAGAAGAGACCTTTCTACAGATAGCGATCAATGCTTACAAAAAGTATGGATTTAAGGGTAGATTTCTTCATCACGATACTACCACGTTCAGTGTCCACGGAGAATACGAACATGAAGAAGGTGATCTGGATGCAGTTCCTATCGAGATCACCTATGGCCATTCAAAAGATAATAGACCGGATTTAAAACAGTTCGTTACATCCCTGATCATGTCCAAAGAATTGCCACTTTTTATACAGACATTGAGCGGTAACGCATCGGACAAAAATCACTTCAGAGAGATTGCCAGAAACTATGGTAAATTTTTGAAAGAAAACTGGGATAAGGATTGCATCTGGGTATGGGACAGTGCCTTTTACAGTAAGGATAGCCTGAAAGCTATTTCAAAAAACCATAAATGGATAACAAGAGTCCCAGAAACATTATCTGATGCAAAAGAATTGCTTAAAATCTCTGACTTGAAAGACATGAATCAGACATCGTTAGATGGTTATAGTTTATTAAGCACGGAAATTATATATGGAGTAAAGCAGAGATAGATAGTGGTATTCTCCCAGAAAGCATATGAGAGAGAAAGTAAAACCCTTAAAAAGAGTATAACTAAAGAAAGGGAAGCGGTAGAAAAGCAGTTATGGCATTTTTCCAATGATGATTTTTACTGTAAAGAAGATGCTCTGCAAGCTTTGCAAGAAATAGCTCGGGAATGGAAATATCATAAAGTAAAGAATATCGCTATCCAAGAGAGCAGAAAGAAGAAAGAAGGTAATGTTGGAAGACCAAAAAAGAATGATGTTCTGAAGATAATGTGTAATGTGACATCGAGTTTTGAAGAAGATGATGAAAAAATCAAAAAAGTGCTTTTCAGAAAAGGAAAGTTCATCCTGGCAACCAATGATGATAAAATGAGTGATGAAGATATATTAAAAACATACAAAGATCAGCAATCCGTTGAAAGAGGTTTTAGATTTTTAAAAGACCCATTATTTTTTGCCCATAGTATATTCCTGAAAAACGAAAGCAGGATAATAGCACTTGTAATGGTTATGGGACTTGCTCTTATGATATATAGTATAGCTCAGAGGAAGTTGAGGGAGGCACTTCTCAGAGAGAATCAAGCAATACCGGATCAAACAGGGAAGCCTACCAAAAAACCGACTATGAGACGTGTTTTCCAGGTATTTGAAGGAATCACAGTTCTTTATGAAAATGAGAAAAGAGTGATGATCATGAACTTAAATGACATGCATCGGAAAATACTCTCACTTTTTGGAAACATATATGAAAGAATATACTGCGCATAAATTATATTATGAGCTGAATAAAATATGCTACACATCTATACCATGAGTTCTACAAGTCTGATAAAAAGATTTTGTGAATTTGGGAATAAATTTCACACAGATTCAACCTTTACTTAACGAAGTATATGACTGGTCCGTTGAAAATCTTAAAAGTGGTATGTTGCATGATGGAAATGTGCGGAATATAGGATATAAACAAATTGGCAGAATTTCTAAATGTCACCTCATAGGCTGTCCCAAAATCCCAAATTGTAAAAATATTTAATAAGTTCTGTATTTAAATCAATACTTTGTGACCATATAATCTGAATGAATGCAATTTTCTTAACAAATCCAGATAGAACTTTGTCAGGCTTCATATTTCAGGCATCTTCTTCACAGAAAAACTCTCTTTCAGCTTCCTCTTCTGCTTTTTTTATCAATTCAACTTTCTCTTTTTCAATTTTAGAATCCAAGGTTTTCAATTTTCTTTTATCAAGTGAACTTGAATGAAATACTACAAACCTATATATATCGCCACATAATTCCTTTTCAAAACTCACTGATTTGTAGATTGCTGCCTTTTTTTCTTTACTCAAAGTGCCTATTTCAGTCCAGATATTGGCAGTAATTGCCTGGTTTATTAGCTCTTCTGCGAGACCAAACCGCTCAGGCAATCGGGAAATCATATCTACATGATATTCTTTGAATAGTTTAAGATTCTCTTCTGTAACCGCTGCACTATCTGCTGTGTAGAGCAATAAGTCATCATCACTTTTTTGTAAAGCCTGACGGACGGTTTTTATCCAGCCTTTATTGAAGGTCATGTCTGAAGTATTTCCAGACATTACTTCACCCAAAATTGGAATTCCATCTGAAGACGTTGCAGTTCCAAACATTATTTGTTTCAGATCATGACGTTTATCCTTGCTGAAACCTTGAGTTATATCAATGGGTTCTGGCATATTTGTCTCATAAGCTCCATAAAAACTTTTACTCGTTGTATCGACTCGAATGCTGTTTGTATTGATATTGTATAATTTTATGTTGCTGTGCGTTAGCATTGAGAATATTTTCTGTGGATTAGATCGATAGAATTCATCAAGAACATTGCCTGCACGCTCTTCGGTGAAATTGGATGGAACAATGTCTGGTTTCCAAGGAAAGATCAATGGCATCGGTTTATCTTCAAAAAAATGGGAAAAACGGTATAGCCTTATTTTGGCATCTGATAAAAGATTCAGAATCATGCCTGAAATCATTGTACCGGCATCGACTATTGCCTGACTGTTTGGTTTTGTTACCGCTTCATTAATTATTTGAGGTAGTTTCATCTGGTTCATCAATTGCCCTAATAAGGGCAAATAATCAGCTCTATATGCA
This sequence comes from Ignavibacteria bacterium, assembly GCA_030835025.1. GTDB lineage: Bacteria > Bacteroidota > Ignavibacteria > Tepidaquicellales > OLB5 > OLB5. The sequence goes on from JAUQWS010000096.1 coordinate 3,940, forward strand.
GAAATGTTCATCAATCAATCATCCCCTCTATAATATATGTTTTACAATATACTACTGAGGTTCGCTAATTATCGCTATTTGTAAAAATAGATTTCTAAATATACTTAGGGTACGGAATGCGGGTTATAAGCTTCCTGTCTTTGATTATAAGGATGCGGTTGATGAAATTGATGAGAGAAGGAGATTTGTTGAGTAAGTATTCAGTCGAATCGTTGATTACAGAACTTGAAAAGAACAGAGTAATGATATTACCAGATGGATTTCATATTGTTACTGAACCCACGAAGAAACAAAAAGAAATATTCAAGGTATTATGTGCCTAACTCAGGGGAACTCAGGTTAAGAGAAAAATCATGAAAAATAAAATAACACATAGTTTCCAAAATTCAGCAAAAACAGATGGATGACAAAACCCACAACATAAGCTCACTTAGTAGTTTAATTTATAATATGTAGCAAGTTGTTTATATCCAAAAACATTAGCAAAAAGCCCAATAAAACTCCTTAACCGATGACCAATGATCGTAACTCATTAATTTTCTCACAATCTTTAGTGAAGCTCCCAATCGCAGCAGAGCTGCGGGGCATCTCCTGGTTGGGTGTCCCGACTGAGGTTGCATTGACCATGCCTTGTCCCAGTCGCAGCAGAGCTGCGGGGTATAACGATTAAATCAAATTTACTTTTTTGATTGGTGCCTTTGGTTTTTCACAATATAACCCACTGCATCCGTTTTGCAGCAAATGCTTTTTTAATTTATCTCAATGGCACCTGGTGACATGAACGTTTTTACTGGGCCAGGTAAATGTTATTTTCAAGTTTTTTTCTTTTTTTTACATAATATACCTATGTGACTTATTTTCAAATCCTCAACATCCAGATATTGAATGGAGGGATCAATAATTGGCAATTTCTTATCAAGGCGACTCCACTGGTAAATGAATTTATGTTCGATATTTTTTATATGAGAGAATATATCATTCCATTGACTCAGTCTGATTCTATTTCCTCGACTACTTTGTACATCTCTATTATACTTTTCACTCGATTCACTAAAGAAATCAAATGGTGATTTTACAAAATCCTTATGATCTTCCAAATGGATGCAATGAATCATTACACCACCATCGCAAAGAGCGCTTTCCAGATTTTGTAACAAAGGTAAAATATCATCAATGGGCACGTGTTCTAATACAGAACAAGAAAAAACGAAACCAATTTTGGTATTAAGTGGACGAATCGCTAAATCAATCGGAGCGACATATTCAATACCAAGTTCTTGCAAAACATCAAACGTAAAAGTTTTGATTGCGAGTAATTTATTCAAACGAGCTCTAATTATACTATGTTCCTCAAAAGGTGAAAGTATATCACGAATTACCGATATAGTGGAACTATTAATTGATTGATATAAATTAGTAGGATTAGCAAGTGTTTGAAGATCTGTCGCTATAACTCTTTTTGCTCCTAAGAGATGAAAGACCAGTGAATGACTTAGAACCCATCCACTTCCTAATTCAACACAGACTTTATCTCGTAATGGGAATTTATTGGCGAAATTTGAACTGTGGAGAAGAAGGGCAATCTGGGCAGAACACAGGTCAAGCCGCTTAGAAGTTGAGGCGAGTGTCTTTGATGCTAGTTGGTTTTTATTTATTCCGATTCTAGATCTAAGTTCATTGGGAAGAAACTTGTATGATTTCTTAATTATTCTTTTTATCATGAATATCTTCATAAACTTTCATGGCGGATATATTTTGTTATTGAACTGAATAGGTTATGGGATATTTGGGGGGGGATATGAATAGTCACGAAATTATTAAATAATATGGAACTCAAAATAAATCTTATTAAAGATTCTAAGATGGTCATTTTCTGATGAAAAATAAGCCGCACGTTTGGTGTATGTGTTTATACCTTCCTATGCGTTAAAAAATTTCCAGCTGTGAACCGAGGTATATGGGAATCCATTGGTCATCGGTTAAGGAGTGAAATCATTTCTAACCATATCGTTTTAATAATAACTTCTAATTTTTATAAATCCTCATTTTTTATCGGCACAATCCAAAAATCCAGTGATTTAGTAATCTTTCACGACAGAAGGCAGAATAATCTGGTAACAAATGAATCCACATAAATCGCTTACACTGAAAAACAGGTCGTTTTTGAATTAAAAGACTAAAATTCATTGGTCATCGGTTAAGTCCACCATTCCGCTCTAAATCGCTCTCTATTGACATGAGGATCAAGTCCTTGACTTGAATAAACATTCATAACAGTCTCAAAAGTTCGTTCAATCCCACAATAGCGAAGTATAAGAGTAAGCTGATCGCTTGCATTTTCAGTAAAAATCGTACTCCACCTCAATTGAGTATATCGAACCAACTTCTCTTTAGGATTGTACTTTCTAACAATATTATATATTCGTCTACTTATTAAAAGCGTAAGAATAGAAATCCAGATATAAGCTTCTATGATATGCGGTTTCGTTGTATTGACAACATCAAGATCGTATCTACTTTTCAGTTCTTTAAAGACCAATTCGACCGTGCAGTTGCAAATTACCCTTTTTCTCAAGAGGTATAATATGAACGATCTCAACCTTTCCGTTTGTCACTACAACCTCCTCAATAAGCAATTCAATGATTTTCCGTTTATCCTCAAAACTTGCATTTTCTATGCCCTGCTTAACTGCACTACAGAAAGCTTCTATATTATCAAATATTTTCCTGTAATCTATTTCCTTTTTCTCAGCAGCTTTGATATCCCTAATCTGTTCTTGAAGCTGTAAAATCTTTTGTTCTATACTTCCTTTTCTGGTTTCTAATTCTTTTAATGTTATAATTTCCATCTGGTATGCATCAATTAAACGCTGGATTTGTTTATCATAAAGTTGAGTTTGTTGTTCCAGTTTTTGGCACTGTTTTTGAATTCCACATGAGAGAGCAATATCTTTCTGGCGTTTGTATTGCTCTATAATTAGCTCTGGATTCTCAAGAAGTTCGGTAATTTTCTGCCATACAACCTCGTCCAGAAGTTTCTGTCTTACTGCCCTGCTTTTACATTTCGTTTCTCGATGTGTTTCTACGAGGTCCCTCCCCTTCCTGCATTTATAATATGCATATTTCCCTTTAAAAAGGCCAGACATTTTATAGCCACACTCTCCACATCGAATAAGCCCGAGAAGTAAATATTGATGTTGTGTGTTGTTTCTTACATTCAAGAGGTAGCCATCAACAGATATGATTTTTGATTTGTGTTTATTTCACGGTCACCATCGAGAGGACAAAAAGAAAGTTTTCAGATAATTGGACGTGGACTCTGAAAAATTTTAAAGATATTGTTGAAGATAACAGAGTTCACCATGTGAAAAATTTGAGAGATTTCGCTCAACCTGTTACTTCTAAAAATCCAATTCAAGATGGGACTAACCTGGAGGACTGTATATCTGCATATCAAAACCAAAGAGAGAAACTATCTTTTCATGCATCTTGATCAGATTTGTTGTATTTTTATATATCTGATTTCCGATAGAAAAAATCGCAACAGATATGCCACGTAAATTCTTGAAA
>JAUQWS010000097.1 GCA_030835025.1 Ignavibacteria bacterium
GGCGGTACTTTCACTCAGTCAGGGGTTGCCGGCAGGTTCCACATAGTAAGAGGCGAACTTAAAAAGGAAGAATCTGTAAAAGAACCGGTAGATCTGCCGTATAATTCCGAGGAGATCACCTTTACAAATGACGGTAACACACTTGCCGGAACTATCACTTATCCGAAGGATGAAGGGAAGAAATTTCCCGCAGTTGTTATGATAACCGGCAGCGGCGCGCAGAACAGGGATGAAGAAATTTACGGGTTCAAGATATTCGGCGTAATTGCTGACCACCTGACAAAAAACGGGATAGCGGTTCTGCGTTATGATGACAGAGGAGTTGGCGGCTCAAAAGGAAAGAGCGTGAATCAATCAACAACCGAGGATTTTGCAGGCGATGTTGCTGCAGCAGTGGAGTATCTTAAAACCAAAGAGTATATTCAGCCGTCATCGATCGGTCTGTTTGGGCACAGCGAAGGAGGAATAGTTGCACCTTTAGCAGCAAACAAAACCAATATTGCTTTTATGATACTAATGGCAGGAACAGGTGTAAAAGGGATCGATATTATCAAGGAACAGTCCAAACTCATAATGAAATCAGAGAATGCGACCGAAGATGATATATCAGGTTATATTGTTATGCTGAACCTGATATACGAAACACTTGTTAAAGATGGTAACATAAAAGACCTTGAAGACCAGCTTGAAAAGAATGTGAATGACAGCTACGAAAAAATGTCTGCGGAAGAAAAAAAAGCCATCAAAGATAAAGATGCTTATGTAAAGGAAACCGTTCAGAGCACTATTAAGCAGTTCAGCAGCAAATGGATGAGATATTTTTTGAGCTATGACCCTTCGTATGCGCTTGAAAGGGTCCACTGCCCGGTCTTAATGCTCTTCGGAGGAAAAGACCTGCAGGTTCCGGTATCTCAGAATCAAAAACCCATGGAGGATGCTCTTATAAAAGCGGGAAACAGCGACTACACAACAAAGATATATCCGGATGCAAATCATTTGTTTCAGGAAGCAGGTACGGGCAGCCCGAATGAATATGCCCAATTGCCAAAATCATTTGTGCCGGGATTCCTTGAGGATATTACCGAATGGATAAAACTGAAGAATCAGTGAAGAGTAAAAAAGTGAAATGGTGAAATAGTGATAGAATATGTAATAATGATAACAGAAATCCCCCTGCCGCATGGATAAACCACGCCTAGCAGCAATAGATATCGGCACTAATTCATTTCATCTTATTATAGCTGAAGTGGATACCAATACGGGCAAGTTCAATATACTCGGACGTGAAAAACAAACTGTAAGGCTTGGCTCCGGTTCAACTGATATGAAATTCCTCAGCGAAGAGGCTACGCAAAGGGGAATTGATGCGCTGAAAAAATTCAAGGCGCTTGCTGATTCAGCGGGAGCAAGTGTAAGGGCAATTGCAACCAGCGCAGTAAGAGAAGCAAAGAACCAGGACCAGTTCATTTACCGTGTACTGATTGAAACCGGAATAAAAGTTGAAGTTGCCTCAGGGGTCGAAGAGGCCCGCTACATTTATTTGGGCATACTTCAGTCATTGCCGGTATTTGACAAGAATATCCTCATGATAGATATCGGCGGCGGAAGCACGGAGTTCCTTATAGGCAGAAGCCGCGATATTGCCTATGACAACAGCCTTAAGCTTGGCTCAAGCAGGCTTACTCAGCGGTTCTTTGATGACGGCGAAACCCAGTCAAAACAGCTTAAGGCTTGCAGGGAGTATATTAAAGGATTTATGCAGCCGGTTACAAGAGAGATTTCGAAATACAAGTTTGAAACAGCAATTGGATCGTCCGGCACGATCCTGAACCTCGCCAACATGATCAGCTTCAAAAAGGGCGGAAATGCAGATACAAGGCTAAACAATTTTATCTTCACTCGCGATGAACTTCACGAAACTGTTAATGAAATTCTAGAAGCCAAAACCCTGAAACAGCGGCAGAAAATCCCCGGGCTCGATCCGGCGCGGGCCGATATTATCACGGCAGGTGCGCTGATACTCGAGCAGATATTCAAAGAACTGAAGATAAAGGAAATGACAGTATCTGAATTTGCACTGAGGGAAGGAATAATATTTGATACGATCGAAAAGCAGTATATTGTAAAAGAAAGTGACCATCTGGGCAACCTGCGCTATGCAAGTGTTATGCATATTGCCGATAATTTCAGGATTGAAAAAGAGCACTCAAAACACGTTACAGAGCTGGCGCTGAAAATATTTGACCTGACTCAAAAACTGCATAAGCTTTCCCGCCAGGAGCGCGAATATCTTGAAGCTGCTTCAATACTCCACGAAGTCGGTGCGTTTGTATCGCACTCACAGCATCACAGACATTCATATTACCTTATCCGAAACGCTGAAATGCTCGGATTTACCGAAAACGAGAAGGAAATAATTGCAAACATAGCACGGTATCACAGGAAATCACACCCAAAAGCCAAGCACCCTGATTTTGTAAAGCTTGGAGAAGATGAGCAGGTTATCATCAGGAAACTTGCGGCTATTCTGCGCGTTGCAGACGGTTTAGACAGAAGCCATACTTCATCGATCAAAGATATTACTGCAGAACTAAGTGATAAGAAAATTACATTCACTATCAGCGGTGAAGGTGAAAGTGATCTTGCTCTGGAAGTATGGGGAGCCGAAAGCAAAAAGCAATTGTTTGAGGAAGTTTTCGGTGTAAAGGCTGGGTTTGAAGTAAACTAATATTCTACTTTTTCAAGGAACAATCCTGATGGCGGAGCGGTGTACTCAGCGGGATTGAATGACTTTACAGAAGGAATCTTCCCATCTGTGTTTAACAACGCTTCGATTTCAATATTTGTAATATTACCCCTGCCGGCTTCAACCAGCATTCCGACAATTCTTCTTACCATCTTCCATAAAAAATGCGAAGCTTTTATCCTGATGTAAATTTTCATGTCATCTTCGGAAATGGTTAGCGATTCAACCATACACTTTGTGGAATTCTCCTCTTTATCCTTCTCCGAAAAATTCCTGAAGTCATGCATTCCAACAAACAGCTTTGCGGCTTCTTTCATTTTCTTCACATCAAGCCTGTCTTTTATCCACCAGACAAACCGTTTTTCAAACGCTGTGCGCCGTTTTGATATTACATAAAGGTACTGTCTTGATCTTGCATCATGCCGCGCGTGGAACTTAGGGTGAGTCTTTTCAATTTCAAGTATGTTAATATCGGAAGGCAGCGCATCGTTCAATTTCATCTTAAGTATTTCAGGGGCGAGCATTGTTTCGCATTCAAGGTGGGCAACCTGCTCAATGGCGTGAACTCCGGCATCTGTTCTGCCCGAGCCCTGCAGGTCTATGAACCTATTATCACCTTTTGTTTTTTTGAAAATGGCCTGAAGCGTTGTTATCAGGGTACCCTGCACGGTTTTAACTTTGCTTTCGCCGGGCTGTTTTTGCCAGCCGGAATAATTTGCGCCGGAATATTCGAGGAATATTTTGAATTTCATAATGTAAGGCAAAGATAACAAGTTGAAAATGGAGTTGCGGTGTAAATAAAATGGACGGGAAATTTACCCGTCCATTATGTTAACAATTTCAACAGTTGATAGTGAAGATAATCTTACTCACCAAATTTTCTGAGCGAAGGCGCAATGCGCTGTCCTTTTGTGTTTCCCGGGTTAGCAGTTTTCTTTTGCGGATTCGGCTTCTTTGGTGTATCCTCATCATCACATGAGCCGCCGGCAAGTGAATTGGATGCACAGTTCCACCAGTCTTTAACGTAATCAAGATGCTTATCTATCCAGTCGCGCTTATCTTTAAAGTCAGTCGGGTCTTTTACTGCATCAAGCCCGTCTTTCATATGTTTATCGGCGTTGAATTCATCCGTATTGCCCTGTTCAGAACCCTTGCCCGGATTATTGGAACTTTTTTTATACTTTGCTATCTTTTTGAAGTAATCATTTGCAGTTGTCAGCCTTGCTTTGTAGAGCGCAGAAGACGGGTCCTGTGCATAACTTTTGAACTCAGTCACATTCTTAAGCTCTTTACCATCGCCGCGAATCATCCAGCCGAAATTCTCGATCAACTCTTCTTCTCCCGAATTTGTGCCAACAAACTTAACTGATTTAAAACGGTATATCGGGTAAAACTTTCCGTCATCAGCTTTCAGTACATCGCTGCCGGCTTCATCAACATATGAAACCTCAATTTTATTGCCGTCTTTTTCGAACAAAGTGATCCTGCCTTTTGAATCCCTGGTTACATTCACCGATTGCGGGCGGTAAAGCTCAAGAATAGATTTCTGGTAACCCTGCGGCATCATTCTCATATAAAAACCATCTCCGATGTATGCCCAGCTGCCCGGATCGATCTGTTTTTTCAGCATGTCCGAAGGCGGGTCACCCGGCAGAACTGCCATGCTTTCAATTTCTTCAAAGGAAGATGACGGATCAGTGATTTTTCCGCGAAGATCTTTGTAGAATTTAGCTGTTGACCTGACTTCATCCGGAAGCAGATCCAAAGGCATATCACTTATTCCTATGCTCAGCTCTGCAATTTCAGCTTCAGTTAAAAGCGGACGGACGCGCATTTGAAGACCGGGCTCAAGGTCAGTAAATTTTGCACCGTATATTATTGACCACAGGAGAAGCTGAATATCCTTCTGTGCAATTTCTGGGCGGTCAACAGATTTTGTGAGAATGTTTATCACAATATTATCAAGCTTGCCTTTAATTGGAGCTATCAGGTGGCCGGAGCCCTTCGTGGGTCCATGTGTACCTGCTTTCAGGCAGTAACTTTGAACAGTCATACGGTAATAACCAGGTCCAAGGGGAGCGTTATAATCCGCGGGCTCAACAGGTTCGTAATATTTATCGATATCATTTATCCAGAAAGTAACCGGGTATGCATCATCAATTGATGTAGTTATGTTCTTTTCTTCGAGGATATCGGGCATTGCAGTCTTTTTGATAAAATCATCTATCTGCGCAAATGCAGTGAAAGGTATAACAATCAACAATAACGTCAGTACTATATTTCTAAGATTCATTTTAATGGTTTTTAATTGATATAATCCCGAAAATAAACAGAATTGGCGGTTAATAATATGAAAGAAATGATGGTGATTGATTGAAATAGATCAGGGATGCATAAAAAGGTGCGGCTTCCTCTGCAAACAGAGAAAGCCGCATTAGCAAAATGGTAAAGCTTTTAGATATTACTTCTTCGAAAACAAAAGATTATCAAGGCTGTATTTCCCTGCGCCTATAAACACCAGGGCAACAAATACCGAGAACATTTCCATTGGATATGTTACTCGTGCCCAGGGGTCTAGCTTTGCAAGATGCTGCGAAGCCGCAACAAGCATTGTGAATGCCATGAAGGCTGATGAAGTGCGGGTGAAGAGTCCAAGCAAAAGCATAATTCCCCCAACGAACTCAGAAGCAGACGCCATGAATCCCCAGAACACAGGGGCAAATGTTATTCCGAAGTTTGACATTGCTCCGCCGATCTTTTCCCAAAGCGCGGGTCCGCCGGTTATTTTTCCCCAGCCGTGCGTCATAATAAATGCTATACCGATCCCGACGCGAAGGATAAGAATGCCTGCATCATTATGTTTAACCAGAAATTTTTTTATCATATGTGATGGTTTATCCGCCGCGGCGGATTTGTAGTTTGATAGTATAACCTATTAAGGCGGGAATTGGTTTCAGGAAGAATTTT
>JAUQWS010000098.1 GCA_030835025.1 Ignavibacteria bacterium
ACCGGTTTTCTCATCGCTTTCGGTGGTGGTGACCAGAACATATTCGCCCATCTCTTTACCAAGCTGTTCTGTCTGCCAGCCGAAAGCAGTCTCATAAAAATTCCTCATACGGTTCTTATCTTTTGCCGGCATTTCAAAATGTACGACAGGATTCATATTCATACAGATTCCCCCACTTATAAGATAATTATGTGTTCGATGGTATAAGAATTTTTCGCAATTTTAACAAATGTGTGTAATCCCATAATTCTTTCGCATTGAACTATTTTTAATTTTTTCATTCATATTTTTCACAACCCAAATAATCTGTGGCCTATGCCAATTATGGCTTCCATAGGCAGTTTTCTCCAGAAAGCTTGTTCTGGAGTCTCTAATTCATCGAAGTCCAAGCTTCCATGAGGTCTATTGTTGTACCAATCGATGAAATCCTCAAATGTGGAAAATAGATTTCTGAACCTTCGGTATGCATCAAAGAATTTTTCCAGCTTCCCGTTTGTTTGTGGATGTTTTACTCTTGCAAGGATTGGTTTGATTCCATATTTTAGAATATGAAGCTTGAAATCACTATCCCATTCTCCTTTTTCATTTACTCTGTGAGCCCCGAATTCACTTCCATGGTCCATAATCAATTCTCTCATAGGACGAATTATCCAGTATCTTTCCACTAATTGGTCGATGACCTTTTTGGTGTTCTCAGTGTCGATGCTTGTGTATTCTCCACCGGCCAGAACTTTTCTTGAAGCATCGTCCAGGATTACACAGACCTTGATATCAGTCAGATCCACTTCATGCCAATCAATATGCCCGGCAGATAAACTATGCTCTCTTTCATATCTGATCCATTTACGTCTCTTCTTTTTTGACTCTTCTTCTTTGGCGAGCCCTTCCGATAGCAAGATAGTATGAATTCTGTTATGCGGAATATGCATTTCATAAAATCCATCGATGATATCTTCAAGCATATCTGCACCAAATCTATACCGTTCAAATGCGATCTTGACTATTTCAACCTCTTTTGGATCAAGGGGTTTTTCTGGTCTGCCCAGATTTTTGCCAATGATGGGTTCTTTACCGGTTTCTGAATAATACTTCCAGACCTGTTCAACTCTTCTCTTTGAAATTTTCATGTCTATTGATATTGTTTCACATGATTCTCCTTTTTTCTTATGGTTGATAATGTAGCGGATTTTCTTTATCGTCAGTTTCATCCGCTGAATAGATGGTTCAGGGCAAAATTTTATGCGAAATTTTTTCGGGATTATACAAAAAGCATATATTTAATGAAATAGAAATTTCAGATCATTTTTTTATTTTTAAACCCTCTCAGGATGCGATATAAAGCATTATCTGGGCGCATGTGGGTATTCGAGCCTATTGAAATTCCCGTGTGAAAACCTTTTGACCGAATGGCATATCCGCCACCGTGGGCCCGGCATCATGGTCCCTTCATTGCCGGTTTTGTACCTTTGTGGGATTGTACCCGATTTATCCACCTGGCTCGATTCGAATAGTTTCACGACCTTTTCCGTTTCTTCCTAACACGAAATTCCGTATGTCGGGGCCGGGGATGGTGATTTTATGGAACTGGGGGTAATCAACGATGGATGAATCGTTCGCGTTGAACCTTGTTCCAAAACGGTGGTTGTGATCTGCAATCCACTCATGGCTGACCGCGTACACCCGATGAAGATGACAGTGGGCCAAGGGTATCGTGATTCCTTCTTCATGCAAAATGGTGCCACGATTGATGCGTGCGCCATTCGTTATATCCTCCTGCCAGATGGTGAGAGTATGTTCCGGGAAATAATCACCGCGCGTCCAATTCTCTACTCGCACTTCCTCCCTCTGGAGAAAATTAATCTCATCTACTCTCAGGGGACTACTTACGGGTGCTCCCCCGCCGATCGGAAACGCTGAAAGTAAGTAAGATGTGGCTTCGTTTACCGTCAAGCTTGCAAAATCACTACGGCGTGTACAGGTTGGTCCATAAGACCGAGTTACAACATTTCTACCACCTGAACTGATTTCCACCCGTTCTATATTGCTAACCTCCCAGCGCAATTCTAAGATATTATCCACACACGGAGTGATCCCAAGCAGGCTGCTGGAAAAGTTATGTATTTGGGCAGGAATTGAACGAATGACAAGCGGTGCAGCGAACCGTGTACTGGTCAAACCATGACTCTCAACAAAAATCTCCCAACTGCCAGGCAATATATTTGTGCCCCGGACCTCTAAGACAGCATCTCGCCCATGATTAGTTGGGTCAAGAAACCGAATGCTCATGACTGAGAGCAAGACATTCTCTACGCCATTGGTGACCCGAACATTATTCCCTGCAGATGTCGGGTCAAAGCAATCGCCTCTTATATCGAGAGAGAACGAGGAGCAGGCGCTTCCCTCCATTGGTGTAACATCTGTAATCCTTGGGGTATCAAAGATTAGGATATCTACCGAATCTTCCCTATGGTAGGGGGCACTTGCACTAATTTCTAGCTCAGCACAGGTTGCAATTGCTAGTAAAGTGACGATTGTTGTTGTCTCTCCGGCAGCGATGACGACAGGACCATCAGGCAGGGTAAATGGGCCGGAAAGACTGACTGAGGTACCATCATCCGGTGATGGACAAGAGATGCTGATGCTCAAGTCAAAGGACTCGCTCGCACGAACACGTGCAGGTGCTGTGAGATGAACCGCCTTATAGATATTCAGTTCGACCACGTGGTGAATTAATCGGCATAAATTACTCACTTCAAGCGTTAATGTAACATCCTCTTGTAGATTGATTAATACGATAGGTGGCAGAGTTAAGGTATTAATGGTACGGGGTTCACCCTCACCACTATCCCAAACCACGTTATCCATACTATCACGGATGACAGCCCTCTCGGCATACCTCACGCTGGTGTTGAGTATAATATCAGTACATGCTTCTACTTCATACTGATTTGGACCAGTCGGAATTCCTGTGAGTGCACTGCCTTGAAGATTGAACCAATCTATTTCGGGGACTCGAACAAATTCAAATGAATTATCAGTACCTTCAGCAGGTAGGCGATAAACATTGGGAAATCGAACACACTTGTCAATCTCGGGATCGATTAAGATGCCGATGTTACCGCTGCTGGCACCTGCAGGCACGATAAATCGGATGCTACTGTCGGTCCAAACAAGTGTGGTAGCCTCGATGTCATGCGCAAATATGATTTGCCCACGCCGTCCTAGATTACGCCCTCGAATCTCAATTTCATGATCAACGCATCCGCGACGGCTAACCCCTGTTACGATGTTGACAATATCGTCAATCTCATACTTAGGGCCTTCTTGGAGTTGGCGAAAACATTGTACAGCTAAACCCGATTCCTCGTATCGTTCAAATCGACAAAAGTCTAAGATTAAGTGAGGTCCGGGTCGGATTGGTGATTCGGGAAGCTCTCCAAAGCTCATTGAAGTTGGTTGCCGATGAATAGACTCTGACTTTCCCATGCACCCCATCAATGCTATAAAATAGTTTTTTGCTCTGGGTAAGTCGTCAATGACGAGCCGCGCCGCAACGTGAACTTGTTCAAGTGGCGCCAAATGCTCGACCAATGACTGCACTCGCCTGAAATAGCTGTCTACCAGTTCAGTAGGTGCATTAGGAATCTGCGCAACAACACGAGCAATACCAAGATAGATATCTATTAAGCGCGGCGCGGGAAACAAACAAATAGACATAGATCCTCGCATTCGTGGGTTAGGCATGAAACCAATTTCCCCAGAGATCGATTGGATATGTGAATCTGGATCGGATGTGCCTAATTTTGTGAAAACAGACGTGTTCAAGGGCAGTGTGTTGAGCTGTGCGATGAGCCGGTTCCCGGCCATAATATCCCCGTGCAAAAAATCTCGTGCATCGCTCCACAACAAACCTAAAGCTCCAGCCTCACATTCAACACTTTTCACGATAGCACGTTGTTTTTCCTGTTGGCTGCTATCAGGCCAGACTAGCGCTATTGCTTCATAAATTGTATTTATGTTTTCAGCAGGAATAAAATTGTTCATTGGAGACACATCATTTCCATTGTCAATCACCTTGACGTGGAGTGTGACTGACTTATTTACCTCCTTCACGTTCCATAGCACAGGTGGTTCAGTTGTTTTTAGCAACCGTTTACCAAAAAAAACCTTGAAATAGATTTCCAGCTCGCGATCAAAACACAGCTCATTAGAATATTTACTTTTAAATTCTATCTTAAATGAACCCTGCTGATCGGTGAAGTCATTTCCTATCAAATCATCTTGGATAGGGTTTTTATTCCACAACTCGACTCGCAAGCCGCTAATCCCCCCTTGGGTAATCTCATTCAGGACTTTTCCATGAATAAAATATTCTGACATAGTTTTTCTCCCACTTCTGACTCATGAAGCTACCAATGACAATTGGTATAAGTCAAAAGTTGCTCTTGATAATAACTGCTAACGCTGTTAATTATATAAATAGATGTTGCTTTGGCACAATCCTAAAATCCAGTGATTTAGTAATTTTTCACTATGGAAGCAGACCAATATGGTAACAAATGAATCCACATAAATCACTTCCACTGAAAAACAGGTCATTTTTGAAGCAAGAAACGAAAAAGATCATATCTTGTAGCTGAATATAGCCATAGAATCAATATAAATCGATATGCTCAGCTACCATAACATGAAAAATCACAGAAATACATTTTAATAATTTATAAAAGGTAAAAAAGCCAGGAAACGTTCAATGAGTGTTGGTTTTTTCTCATTAAACATTCCTGCCCTTTTCATCGAAGAAAGTTGAAGTTGATTAATTATGCCAATATCTGTCCTGAACTGCTTTTTCCTGTGAGTCTTAAGACTTGTTGAATAATAGTTTTCAATAGAATTATTTGTAGCAGGAGCCCCATCAACGAAGTGAAACATTATTAAATTCTTCCAATTTTTCTTAATCATTTTCAGTCTTGTTTGAACGCTTATATCAAAAGAATTCAATTTATTAAAAAGATCATTAAAATTTTTCTCAGCTTTATCAAGGCTATTGATTTCAAGATTTTCTTTTTTTCTTCTGCGAGAAAGCTCTAATTCATGAACAAATCTGTAGAATTCATTTTTTGCCTTCTTTATCCAGGCTTTATAGACGACTTCATTTTTGATTATTTCTCTCTCTTCCAATTCAAGCTGAACAAGCCTCTCGATTTCCTTTTCACGATTATAAAAAATATTCAACAACCTGTATTTAACAAGTTCTTGTGCTATTGAACTCTTTCTTGGAAAATCTTTAACTATAAGCTTATTCAGATGCAGGAGACAATATTGATGCAATAATTTATCCCCAAAAACTTCTTCCAATACTTTTGGATAACTTGTTCCAAAATCTGTGACTATGAATATCGGTTTTGAGGTATCTAGTTTTGATATCAAGAATTGTTTTATTGTGTCAGGACTTTTATCTTCAAAAAGTTCATCCGCTAGCTTTTGTTTTGTCTTTGCATCCAGTAGTGTGAGTCGGAATTTCTGGCATCGTCCTTCTTTTGGAAATTGTTCATCATAATGAACTATATAAACTGATTTTAGTTGAGGAACTTCAACAGCTTCCATCATCTTATTAAATTCTCTGAAAACAGTGCCTTTTGATCGTGAATAAATAAGTTCCATTATACTTGAGATCGCTTGATATGAAACATGATTCAATCTGAGCATCTGGTAAATTTTCCCTAATTGGGAGAATAATTCAGTTTTGATCTCCTCCCATGCAGCTCTTTGTTCTTCAAACATTTTTCCGCAATGTTTGCATAGATACTTTCCAATTTTTATTGTGCCAAGTTCCTTTTTCGTGTATCGGTTAAAACCATTATGCACGGTTGTATTATTGCATTCAGGACATTGAGGTGGCCTTATTCTACGGAATATGCAGGTTTCGGTGTATTCATACTCATTACCGAAATTCCCAAAAACATTTAGTAGATTCGGGATTTCAGATATATTTTTAAATGTAGAAGATATTGTTACCATGGTCATTCGCAGGTAATATCATTACATTAAAGAATAAATAAGTATTTATTGTGATGATATTACTTTGACCATAACTGGATTATGTAACTGTGCCCGCCGCATATGATATTATATAAATCTGCGTTTATTTGCGTTCATCTGCGGTTTCAAAATCCGAAAATACTTCTTCATTACAGAAGCATCGGCGCCTATAATTTAATCTTTATAATATTATTATTGGCGCTTTAAACTGATTCCGCCCGCCAAGCATTTCAGGGCAAACCTTGAGCACCGCATTTGATAACGGGAGTGCAGACAGGCGATGGATTTCTTTTTGTGTGAACGAAAGGGCAGTAGTTGTTTTGCGCATCCTCTTTAGTGAAAAGGAACAGCGTGAGATATCACATAAATCGCGACTGTCCGAGCATCCTGCGCAGGACTATCGCCCAACCTCCCGCAGTAAGTACGCCGTCCGCTCGCAGGCGGATTCGGGCAGTGCCCGAACCCATTGGGAGGCGTGCTTAGTGCGGCGCGCATAATTTCAGAATTCGCGTGAGCGCGATTAGTAGATTGTCATATTCGGTACTACTTATTGGAGTATAACTTTGAAATGCCTACCACTGCATATTTTAATATCGCACGCATTTTAAATTCGGTTCTGATGGAATGGCGTTATGGATTTATTATTCATTCTTTATAAGATTATCCCAAATAAAAGGGATATCCGTTGACAATCCATGGGACAGCTTTTTTGCCGCACTTCCAAAAAATTATATGCAGTTTTTTATAATTTAATCTGAAAATATCTTTTATTGCTCAATTCTGGCGAAAGTATTAATTAACCAATTTTTTAATTTATTGCTGAGTTCCTCTGCATCACGAAAAGTCAAAATTCTAATGTGACTTATATCAAAAGGCATATCTTCAACAGTCTCTGAGATTAGCATAACTTCTTTCCCAATTGAATGAGCGATTCCAAGTTCGTAAAATACATTCGAATTTCTTCCAGTGATGTTGGCTATAATTAAACGTGATTTTACAATAAGTTGAAGTATGTGAGGTAAAATATCACCTGAGGTTTTTTCTTCATCGCCTCTTAAACAACGAAACCCTGCTTCCTCCGATACCCGCTTTATCACATTATAAGTCGCATCAAATTCAGGATTGAAAGGCATAAGGACAAATATTAGGTCAGTTTCAATTTTAACATCTTGATTTATTCCCCTTCTTTCTAAGAAAGCATTCGATTTTAATTTAGGTTTTTTCTCAAGACTTCCTGTTTGACTGGACAGAAGTAAATGATTTATTTGTTCAAAGCGGTCTTGATTAATTGAAAGCTGGTTTTGGAGGTTTACAATTTGTGATTCTAGATTAAGACGAAATTTATCCATTTTGTAGAGTTGTTTTTCATTTGACTGTTTATATGTCCTATAGGCTAGAAATCCTGTTATTAATCCAGCGATAATAAGACTGGGAATTGTGGAAACTAAAAGATAATTTAAATCCATTATTATACCCCTATCATTAGATTTATTCCATAAATAATCATTACTATAGACAAAAAATAATTTATTGTGGTAAAAATACTTGTTATTATGAGATCTTTTCTTGTTATATTTGAAGGTGATAATTTCCAAAAAGCCATTATTAAAATAAAAAATATTATATATATAGTAAATATTATGATTCTTACAGAATCAGGTTTGATAATAATTAATGCAGAAACGAAAGACAAAGAAAGAAAACCTAAGTCTATAGGAATCTGCATAAAACTGTTCCTTAATGTTATCCCATTCGGCTTTTCACATATTAAGAGTTTCAATATGAATTGAAGTACTAACAGAATTAATGGCATTAACCATTGAATCGTTCCTGCAATAAAATTTTCAATATAACTCAAGATGAACAGCATATTATATCTACATGAGTTATATAATTTATGTATTTTCAATATGTCTAATCTATTTATATAATTATTTAAATAAAATTAAATTTTAATGTTGTTAAAATAGTCTAAACAATTATTTTCCCTCAATTTTACGTGAAATGGATATAAAAGTAACTATAATTAACTATAATCCCGAATTAAAGTAAAGGTGCCAATATGTGATCGAGAATTTAGGATAAGTTTCATATTCTTATTTATCAATATAACCATCATGACTGATTAAAAATTCTCAATAAGTAGTGAATTAGAACTTATTATACCTATTAAAAAAATGTGATAAAATGTGGATAAAATATAACATTAAGAAAGATTGAAATGGCTTTAACACGAAAATCAATACTCACAGCAGGATGCGCGGTTGTATTAACATCAGGACTGATCATTCTTCTTGTTCTTCTAACCTCTTTCCCGATTTCCTATTTTTCAATTTCTACTCAAAAACTTATCCTGATTCTGGTCTTTATTTTTCCATTAATTGCTGCAATGCCTCTTATTTTTAAAAAATTAAACAGGCTTCCTGATGAAAAAAAGATACTCGGCTGGACGTTTATGGGACTCGGGGCGGAATTTATCCTGTTTCCGTTCATGCTTTTGATCTATATTTTTAGTTTTTCATCGGTATTTAGCATAATTATCGGAGGAACAATTATAATGCTTTCTTTAATATTTGGATTATCTGCCGGCTTAATAAGTATTGTAGCAGGGATCTCATTGGTCAATAGAAAAGAAAGAGTAAATGCTTAAGTAAAGGAAAATATAACGAGGAAAAATATGTCCGAAGATGATGAACTTGCCCAGATAAAAAAGAAAAGACTCGAAGAATTGATGAAGCGCCAGCATGACGCTGTAACCCCAAAACGTCAGATCGTGATTGAGGTATTTACATCCCCAACATGTCCTCATTGCCCACAAGCACTTTCGATGGCAAAGGAAGTTGCTTCACAGACCCAGGGTGTCCAGGCATTTGAGATTTCAACAGGTACACCGCAGGGTTTTGCTAAAGCGGCGCTTTATGGTGTTAAGGCTGTTCCAACAGTATTCATTGATCACAAATGCGCTTTCGTCGGAGCGCCGCCATCTATCGAAGCATTGCGAAAGGCTTTGAAAATTTAGATATCAAACTGGATTTTCTCAAAATTCCCATCTTTAAGGTTCTTAAACTCAACCCCGCCTTTAACTCCTGATATCTCAACGCCATCAAACTCACCAGAGCCGCATAAAACGTCCTGTTCAGGATGTGTTCCCGGAGTGATACTACAGCTTACCCGCGTCCTGTCACCAGCAGAAACAACGATCTTTAAGCGCTTTGATGCAGGATGCTTTTTAGAAAGGGCAATAAAAGGCGACCCCACCTCGCGTATCATAAAAAGAATACATTTTAAACCTTTTATTATGGTGTCATCAGTCCCAAAACCCGATGCTACAAGCAAATCCTCTGGTTCAAGAGCAAGTATTATTTCTTCTTTATCAGTTTCCAGGAAGAATTGTTTATTTTCTCCTACTTTGACTATTCCGAGTGTCCCTTCTTTTCCCCGGACAAG
>JAUQWS010000099.1 GCA_030835025.1 Ignavibacteria bacterium
ATACAACGGTTATGATGTAACGCATATTATGAACATCACCGATGTTGGCCACTTAGTGAGCGATGGCGATGAAGGCGAGGATAAAATGGAAAAAGGCTCTGCCCGCACCGGTAAATCCGTTTGGGAAATAGCGAAATATTACACCGGCTTCTTCCTTGATGACGCAAGAGCATTAAACATACTTCCGCCAACACATTATACAAAAGCTACGGAATATATTCCCGAGCAAATAGAATTAATAAACTGCCTGGATAAAAAAGGCTATACATACGTAACCAGCGACGGCGTTTACTTTGATACATCTAAGCTTAAAGATTACGGAAAGCTTGCAATGCTTGATGTAGAAGGGCTTGAAGAAGGCACACGCATTGAGTTCAGCAGCGAGAAGAAAAGCAAGACGGATTTTGCGCTTTGGAAATTTTCACCAAAGGATTCACAGCGCCAGATGGAATGGGATTCACCCTGGGGCAAAGGTTTTCCCGGGTGGCATGTTGAGTGCTCTGCCATGAGCAAAAAATTCCTTGGCGATACATTTGATATTCATTGCGGAGGAATTGACCATATACCGATTCACCACACAAACGAAATTGCTCAATCCGAAACGTGCAACGGCAAGCCGTACGTTCATTATTGGCTGCACGGCGCATTCCTTGAAGAAGAATCAGGCAAGATGAGCAAATCAAAGGGCGAGTTCCTCAGGCTTCAGTTGCTTATTGATAAAGGTTACAGCCCGATGGATTACCGTTATATGTGCCTTGGTACGCATTACCGCAAACGCCTGCTTTTTAGCTGGGAAATTCTTGACCAGGCGAAGGGGACCCTTGCGCGCCTGAGGCAAGGCGTTCAGGCTATCCGGGATGATGCGAAGAAGAATTTCGATGCGCGCGATGCTTCAATGCCTGAGAAAGAGCGCGATAAGTTCCGCGAATCGGTAAATGATGACCTTAACATGCCGCAGACGCTTGCTGTGCTGTGGGGAGTCGTACGGAACGATAAACTGACAAGCATCGAGAAGATGAATCTGGTTAATGATTTTGAAAGAGTGCTGGGACTGGGCCTTGATAAAGATATTGAATCAGTAAAAACTGAAGTACCGGCGGAAGTAATGGAGCTGGTTGAAGAGCGTATAGCGGCTAAGAAAGCGAAGGATTTCAAGAAAGCCGATAAGCTGCGTGATGAGTTAAAGGAAATGGGATGGGAAGTACTTGATAAGAAGGATGGAGTGGAAGTGAAAGCAATTGTGAAATAGGAATAACGTAGGTTCAAGATATATCTTGAACCCACATAAACAGAATGTACGTTAACAAACCACATCGAAAAAGCGGATATGATTATAATCAATCTGGTGCATATTTTGTAACAATTTGCATTAAGGACAGAAAGTGTTTATTTGGGAGAATAGAAAACGAACAATTAATCCACAATCACCTAGGCGTTATTGCTAACGAATGCCTGGAAGAAATACCGAAGCATTTTGAAGAAGTTGAACTCGGAGAGTACATAGTAATGCCGAATCATATACACTGCGTGATCTTAATTACAACAGACAACAGCGAGAATTCTTCGATCAAAATTATGAGCTCAACCCCAAAAAGAAGGTATGAGAAGTTACCCATTATTGTCGCCAACTATAAGGCTGCTGTAACGAGGCGGATAAATAAAGAAGTTTCTGATAATGATTTTGGATGGCAAATTTCATTTTACGATCACATAATTAGGGATGATTTTGGGTTAGGTAACATTTACAACTATATAAGAAATAATCCATTAACATGGAACAAAGATTTAGAAAATACTGAGTTTTATAGTGTATTTTCAGTTGAAGAACGCCGGAAGAAAAGTAAAGAATTTTATCAAACTTTGTGTAAGAAGTCAAAATAGGTTCAAGATATATCTTGAACCTACGAAACAAAAAAAGCTTGAAACAACTCCCTCCCCCTGCAAGTATCAATAAATAATGGAGATTAGAATGAAATCACTCATCATTACATTGCTGCTGGTTACGGGAATCGGTTTAAGTTCAGAATCCGCCGAGAGCAACTATAATCCTCCCCGCGATACATGCCGAACGATAAATGATGTAAATATAAATAAGGGCAAGGATGTGATAATTTACGGCAAACTACAGAAGTTCACCCCGTGGAAAAAAGGCAAGGGCTCGGGGCATATGTTCTGGCAATGGGAAATCGCTTTCCCTCTCGGGGGAGCCTATCCTGTTATTTCAAAGCCAGGCGGTGATTCAATTGACTTCAAGCAATTTGAGAACCAAAACGTGATCGTTCACGCCACGGTCTATTTCGGAATAGTAATAGGCGATAGTAATCCCAATCACCAGAGCGCAACAGGATACAGGATAGATGCAGAGTCAGTTGAGCTAGATCCTCTCGCTCCGCCAATAACAATTGACACTTGCTGGATTTGGGATGATATTGAAAGCAACCATAACCGCGAGGCTTTCATAGCAGGAAAGCTTTTAGAATACGTGCCGCCGCATGACGGAAGCAAGCTTGGTGATGAGAAGATCTGGAATTATGAATTACAGCTTGCAGACGGCTATGAGATTCCACTGGTTGATATGAGCAGTGCGGGGCTTGAACTTGCGGGATTTGTGAACAGGGATGTTTTTGTGAAAGCTTATGTATTGTTCGGGATAATTTTCGGAAGCGAGAATACTGCCAATATGCGCGGCACAAGACTGGATGCATACGAAATTTACGTGAATGAAAAAGGATACCTAAAGCCGTATTATGAAATGAAGATAAAGTTTGACCTGAATGAATTTACCGATGACGGCTACAGGCATCGTGCATTGGGAGAAGTGATGAGTATAAATTACGAGTTTTGCATTCCCGCCGATGAAACCGTGTGGCAGGAAGTAAGCAGGGTCGATCCAACTCTTGAACTGATGAAAGGTTCAAAGGGACGATCCGGCTGCAGCAACAGCGAGTGGCTCTGTATAGGCAGTTCACGCCAGGCAGGATTCAAAGATAACATCAAACAGCTCGCATCGTTAAGATATGTTAAGAAGATCAGCGAGACGTTTTGGGAATGATATAAGGCATCCCGCTAAGCAGCAGTGCGGGACCGGCACAAAACGCCGGAAAGTAAAAAAGAAGCACGAAGCAATCCTTTCAGAATAAAACAAATATGACGATATTTGAGGAATTAATTCTTCTTTTTAATTCATTAACACCATTAGCTCATGTTTACAGTAAGCACGCCGCATTTTCTTGTCAACATCG
>JAUQWS010000100.1 GCA_030835025.1 Ignavibacteria bacterium
CATCTATGCATTGAGATACGGATTTTCAGGTGATGGCGCCATAATTAAGATATTACCACCGGTTAACGGCATTACAAGTCAATTGCATTCAGAGGTTTTCAGTTTGTTTCAGAATTATCCCAACCCATTCAATCCCGTTACCAAGATAAGTTTCGGAATCCCCGCTTTATCCGGATTAAGCAATGATGTGAAACTTGTAATATACGATGCGCTTGGTAAAGAAATTGCAGTACTTGTAAATGAAAAACTCACACCGGGCAATTACGAAACAAGCTGGAATGCTGCATCATATCCAAGCGGAGTATACTATTATAAGCTAGTTTCAGGTGATTTCTCAGAAGTACGGAAAATGGTTTTGGTGAAATAGCAAAGTAAAAAAGCAAAAGTAAGAAAAACTCACCCCGCTTTGTTGGTGTTATCACCAACAAGATTATTATTATAACTGCACAGAATCCATATAGCTGCCTACTATGTAAGAAGTTATGTTATAATCTTCTTCAGTAAGAGCAGATCTTCGGGGGCTGTTATTTTGATATTGTTCCTGAGCCCGGGGATGATGTTTACTTTATATCCCGCGGATTCCATCAAAGAAGCTTCATCTGTAAAGTCCTTTTTCCTGCCTGCTTTTCTGTAAGATGTTTCAAGATCTGCATACTTAAACGCCTGCGGGGTCTGTACGAGCCATAGATCAACTCTGTTCAGTGTTTCTTTTACAACTCCGCCTATTGCGCGCTTAACGGTTTCGCTCACTCTGCAGGCAGGGATGACATTCCCCGCTTTTTTTACCGCAGCAACAATTGAAATCACAAATCCGGCATTTATGTTTGGCCTTGCTGCATCATGAATGAGCACAATATCTTTCTTATTGCCGTGGATCTGGCTAAATGCATTCCTTACAGATTCAAACCTTGTCTTGCCGCCCTCAACAAGTGTCTGGAGTTTTGTGATCTTATTTCTCATAGCAAATA
This sequence comes from Ignavibacteria bacterium, assembly GCA_030835025.1. GTDB lineage: Bacteria > Bacteroidota > Ignavibacteria > Tepidaquicellales > OLB5 > OLB5. Next base: position 969 of record JAUQWS010000100.1, read on the forward strand.
AGTGAATCAACTCAAAATAATTCTTATCTGCAGAAATAACAATTTCATCAATGTCTTTGCATTTCTGAAAAACAAGCATCGAGTGAAGTATCACGGGCTTTCCCGCCAGAAATTGGAATTGCTTGGGTTTCGACTTCTTTCCGCCCTTTGCAAATCTCCTGCCGCTGCCTGCAGCTGTTAGTATTGCTGTTACTTTTGGTTTCATAAAAAACCCCGTGCTAAACTGCCAGACGGGGTAAGATAATTAAATTTGATTTACATTACTTAAATATAGAACTGTGAGTCTCCGTAACTGAAGAAGCGGTACTTATCTTTTACAGCTCTCTTATAGGCTTTCAGAACAAGATCCTTATCAGAAAAAGCACATACCATCATGATCATGGTTGACTGCGGCGGGTGAAAGTTTGTTACAAATTTGTCTACAACTTTCAGTGTCTGCGGCGGATATATGAATTTATCTGTCCAGCCCTTGCCTGAGCGGATGTACCTGCCCGCTGTTGTGTTTGCCTCAAGCACTCTTGCAACTGAAGTACCGACTGCAACTATCTTCTTCCTGTTTTCCACTGCACGGTTAACTTCTTCGGCAGTATAATCAGGAATTTCAAAGAATTCAGAATCCATCCGGTGCTTGGTCAAATCCTCCACCTCAACAAAACGGAACTTGCCAAGTCCGACATGCAGGGTAACGGGCAGTATGTTTATGCCCTTTTTCTCAACTTTTCTAAGAAGCTCTTTTGAAAAATGAAGCCCGGCACTTGGCGCAGCAACAGAACCGATATTCTCTGCAAATACTGACTGGTAATTTTCCCTGTCTGCATCGGTTGGTTCCCGCTTAATATATTCCGGCAGCGGTGTTTTTCCGAGCTTATCGATATACTTCTGGAAGTCACCGCGGTAATTAAAGCGGACAATCCTGCCGCGTGAAGTGGTGTTATCAATAACTTCGCAATAAAGGTTCTTGGTTATAAATATCCTGTTGCCGATCCTTACTTTTCTTGCAGGGTCAACAAGTACATCCCAGATATTCTCATCCTGACTAAGCTGCCTGAGAAGGAACACTTCAATCTTTGCATTTGTTTTTTCCTTTGTGCCGAAAAGTTTAGCAGCAAATACTTTGGAATCGTTAAGCACAAGGCAATCGCCTTCATCCATATAATCAATAATATCCTTAAACTTCTTCGATTCAATTTCTTTGGTCTTCCTGTTTATGACCATCATTTTTGATTCATCCCTTGGAAGTTTTGGATGCTGCGCAATAAGGGTTTTCGGAATTGAGAATTTAAAATCAGTTGATTTCATTTATGCTTTCTATTTTTCTTAATTTCTTTCCTGTGAAACGAGTCTCAATTATATCAGACCCTTATAAAGGTTCCTGCCGGGGAAAACGGCATATTCACCGAGCTCCTCTTCAATCCTTAATAGCTGGTTGTATTTTGCAGTCCTGTCCGTTCTGGATAGCGACCCAGTCTTTATCTGTCCTGCGTTGGTCGCAACTGCAATATCAGCAATTGTTACGTCTTCGGTCTCGCCGCTGCGGTGGCTGATAACGTTTGTATATGCGTTTGATTTGGCAAGTTCAATAGTTTCAAGCGTTTCAGTGAGTGTCCCTATCTGGTTAACCTTTACCAGTATCGAGTTCGCAATTCCACGGTCAATTCCCTTTCGGAGTATTTCCTTATTTGTCACAAAAACATCATCGCCGACAAGCTGAACCTGTGAGCCGAGTGTATCGGTCAGAAGCTTCCAGCCTTCCCAATCCTCTTCACTCATTGCATCTTCAAGCGAGATAATAGGGAAATTCTTAACGATATCTCTGTAAAGTTCGACCATTTCTTCCGGAGATTTCGATGGAATGTGTGACTTATAAAAATCATATTCGCCCTTATTCCACATTTCACTTGATGCAGCATCAAGAGCAAGGTAAACATCTTTACCTGCTTTGTATCCTGCGCCTTCGATCCCGGCTATTATTACTTCAAATGCCTCCTCATTTGATTTCAGATCAGGTGCAAATCCACCTTCATCACCAACGGAAGTGCTTAGATTCTTTTTGTGAAGAACGCTTTTTAAAGAATGAAAAACTTCTGTCCCCATTCTTAATGCTTCGCGGAATGATTTGGCACCGGCAGGAATTATCATGAACTCCTGGAAATCCAGGTTATTATCTGCGTGCTTGCCGCCGTTTACGATGTTCATCATCGGAACGGGCAGTACTTTCGCGTTTGTGCCTCCAATATATTTGTAAAGAGGCAGCCCGTAATACATCGCAGCCGCTTTGGCAGCTGCAAGAGATACGCCCAAGACTGCATTTGCCCCAAGATTGGACTTGTTTTTAGTACCGTCAAGCTCAAGCAGGATTGAATCGATCTTAAGCTGATCCGAAGGGTCAGAATCTATGAGAGAATTTGCAATGATATCATTAACATTAGCAACCGCTTTTTGTACACCCTTGCCCATATAGCGTTTTTTATCGCCGTCTCTGAGCTCAACTGCTTCCTTTTGGCCGGTCGAAGCACCTGAAGGAACTGCAGCGCGGCCAATGATTCCTGTGTTTAAGATCACATCTACTTCAACCGTAGGATTACCGCGTGAGTCCAGGATCTCACGGGCTTTAATTTGTGTTATTTTTGGCATTTTTGGGGAAAATTAAACACAAATATAGCACTCAAAGCTCCGCTAAACAATTCATAAATCGGTATCTATTGCATATTTACGGTTGCAGGAGAGATAATCAACAATTCCGGAGCGTAGCTCTGCACCAAAAGCAGTATCAATTTAACATCTCCCTCATTGCTTCGGGATATACTGTTATTCTTCCGGAAAGAAGATCCTCGTACCTGATCCAGTGTGCACTGTACCAATTATCGGCTTCATTAACATCTATTACTTCCTTTTCATATAAGGACCTGTTAATAAACTCTGCATCAAAGATCATGATAATTTCATGACCCGGTCCGCCTTCGTAAGTGAAGATATTCTCAACAGTGCCAAGGTATTTTACATTTGTTATCTCTTCGCTGAGTTCCTCCATGATTTCGCGCTTTAGTGCAGCTTCAGCAGTTTCACCAAACTCGATCATTCCGCCCAGCGGCCGGTAGAATTCATTACCCTTTACGCTGTCATTTCCCAATGCTGCAAGGAACCGCCCGTTATTTCTGAAAAGACAAATAGCCAGCGGTCTTATGGAGTTACGCGGTCTTCTCCCTTTCATTTCACAAGGCTTATTGTCATACCGTCCGAAATTGAAACAAGCAGAGAATCAACTCTTGAGTCATTTGCTACTTTTTTGTTATAATCCAGTATTCCCTGTGTGTACACATCGGGATCCTCTTCCACAACCTTGCCATGCTTTAGTGTATTATCACACACGATCATCCCGCCTTTATTCATACAGCTTATGACTTTATCAAAGTAATTAGAGCTATTATCTTTATCAGCATCTATGAAGACAAAATCGAATTTCCGATCCTTCAGTTTGTCAAGTGATTCCAGAGCACTTCCGGTCAAAAGTTCTATCTTATTTTCAAGTCCTGCCTTTTTGTAGTTGCCCATTGATACTTCAGCGTGTTTTTCGTTTATCTCCAGCGTTATCACTCTCCCCTCTTCGGGCAGGGCGCGCGCCATCCAGATAGTGCTGTAACCTGCCAGTGCTCCGATTTCCAGAACGTGCCTGGCCCTTATCATTTTGATCAGCATGAAAAGGAACTTACCGCTATCAGGTGATATCTGTATCAGCGGAATATCAAGGCTCTCAGTATCAGCCACAACTTCTCTAAGAACCTCATCCTCTTCTGCAAAGGTTTCAACTATGTAATCATGAAGTTTATCGTTAAGCGGAACGCCCTTCATACTCATGTGTATTCCTTTCTAAATTTGGCAATTGAGCTTTGACATTTGTCATTAAGCTCTCTAAAATCCGCCTGCGCCAAATATTAGGGGCATGCTCTTGCCGTTCATTATTACCATTTTGGAGTTATTGCTTTTCCCAAGCTCCAGTGTAGCTTCAATTCCTTTTAGCTGCAATACCTGGTCTGTTATACTCTGTGAAACTATCCTGTTATAATCAGCTATTCCTTGAGCTTCAACGCGCTTGCGCTCTGCTTCCTGTTTCTCTTTCTGCAGAACATACACCATTTGCTGGGCTCTTTGTTCTGAAGCAATTTTCTCATCAATTGCCGCACGTACCTTTTCGGGAAGCTCAACATTTCTCAGCAATACTCTTTCCAGGATTATTCCCCTGCCGTTAAAAGCATTTTCCAGGTTCTTTGTAACATTAGCAATAAAATCCTCACGTTTTATTGAGTAAATATCCGTTGCATTGTATCCCACGGATACATCTCTTATTGCTGTCCTAACAGCCGGCCTCACGATCTTTTCCACGTAATCAGTACCAATAGTCCTGTATACCTGGGGAGCGTCGTTTTCGTTGAGCCTGTACCAAACTGTCAGGTCAAGCTTGAGCGTTAACCCGTCGCTTGAGAGAGTTGATATAGCATCATCACCCGTCTGACTGCCTTCATCCTGAACAGAGCTCATTGTATATGCCTGTGTTCTGGTATCCATGCTTTCAACATTGATCAGCGGATTAACAACGTTCAGCCCGCTTCTTAAAACTCCATCCTGAACACTGCCGAACAGGACCTGAACACCAACTTCACCGGCACCTACCTGCGCAATGCATGAAAAAATAATGGCTACAACAATACCAATAGCGCTTGCATTCCTAACCAGGCCCAGTATTTTTAAAATTCCCGGATTGCCGGCTGAACCTTTTCTTAATGCAGTTACAACAGCAATAACGATAATTAAAAAGATAATTAAGGCTATCATATAGATTTCCTCCTTTAGTTAAACGAAAAATGGATTAATATACAATATTAACCCATTTACACTTAAGAATCTCTGTAATTATTCTATGACAAATCTAATTCATCTCACACTACTTACAAATGATAATAGGAAGAAGAAATAATCGGCGTTTGGATCTTGGATTTACTACTTATATGCCTTTTCCAGCACTTTTATCATCTCCTCATGTACCTTTCTGCCGTTAGATGCCAGGATCTGTTTGTTGTAGATCGAATACGGCTCACCCTTAAAATTGGTTACTTTGCCGCCGGCTTCAAGCAGGATCAGGTATGCAGCAGCCACATCCCAGGCATTAAGGTCAACTTCCCAGAAACCCTCAAAGCGCCCGCAGGCAAGATAACAGATATCCAGTGCTGCAGAACCCAGCCTGCGAACTGGTAACCCCAGCTTTATGAAGTTGACAAAATGATCAATACAATGATCTGAGTTTTCCTTTGCGCCATAGGGGAATCCTGTAACTAGCAGGCTGTCTCTAAGAGAATCTACATCAGATACCGAGATCCTCTTATCATTCAAATAAGCGCCGTTTCCTTTTTCTGCCCAGAACTTCTCGCGTGTCATTGGTGATTGTACTGCTCCCAGGACAACTTCGCCTTTAACTTCCATTGCGATCGATACACAGAATATCGGAACAGAATGGGCATAATTAACAGTCCCGTCAATTGGATCAACGATCCACAGATAGTCAGAGTTTTTTTGAAGATCTCCCCCCTCTTCTCCCAAAACATTATGAAGGGGGAAATGCCTGTGAATTATTTCGATTATTTTAGCTTCTGAGTGTTTATCAACTTCAGTTACCAGATCACTATAATTCTTCTTCCTTCCGATCTCAAAATCAGTATTAAAATACTGCATCTGAATTTTCGCAGCTTCCTCAGCCGCTTCAAACATAACTTCTATGTATTTGCTCAGATCTTCCATGGTAGTTTATTCTTAGAAAAGTATAATTATCCGGGCCTAAAACAGAAAAAGCATTCCGCCTTTCGGTTGGAATGCTTTTTCTAAATACCTGGATCATTCTTTTACTGTTGAGCCGGCTCTTCTTTCTTCTCCGGTGCAGTGATCACGTCATCAATTTTGAAGTCTATATCTTCCTTTACTTCTGCAGAAGACTTTGTCCTGTCGATGACGTCGGCAAGAGTAAATTTCTTCAATCCAAACCTGCTTACATATTCATTCACTTCGTTTTCATCTTTATCTTTCAGATACTCAAGTGCCGAAAGAACTATTTTTTTTGAATCCTTATCGAACTCAATGACCTCGGCGCCAAGCTCCATACCGGGTTTAAACAATTCTGCAAAGTTTTTTACCTGCGAAACTGAGAGCTGTGATGCAGGTACAAATCCGTCAATTGAAACAGGGAGTTCAATTATGATACCCTTTTCGATGGATTTTATGACCTTGCCCTGTGCTTCTGTTCCGACTTTGTATTGCTCTGCCAGCTTATCCCACGGATTTTCAGTGAGCTGCTTGTGACCGAGCGCAATTCTTTGGTTTTCAACATCAATGCCAAGAATTGTAACGTCTATTTCCTGCCCAAGTGTTACAAAATCCTCAATATTGAAGATCTTCTTTGTCCACGAAAGGTCAGAAATATGTATAAGCCCGTCAACGCCTTCTTCAAGCTCAACAAAAACGCCGAAGTTTGTAATGTTACAGACCTTTCCTTTGTGCTGTGAGTTTACCGGGAAGCGGTCTAACAGTGACTGCCACGGGTTGGGTGTCAACTGCTTAATACCCAGAGAGAGCTTCTTGTCATTCTTATCGAGGCTGAGTACAACAGCTTCTATAACCTGCCCCATAGTTACAACCTGCGTCGGGTTAGTAATATGCTGTGTCCACGACATTTCCGAAATGTGGATAAGGCCTTCGATGCCTTTTTCAATTTCAATAAATGCGCCGTAATCTGTAATTGATACAACTTTTCCGTTGACTTTATCACCGATCTTAAGCTTCTCTTCGATGTTTTCCCACGGATGCGGCTGTAATTGTTTCAGTCCTAATGTTACCCTTTTCTTTTCCTTGTCGTATTCAAGAACCTTAACCTGGATAGGCTGGTCAAGATCAACAACATCTGAAGGATGGTTTATCCTGCCCCATGAAAGGTCAGTAATATGGATAAGTCCGTCAACACCGCCAAGATCAACAAATACGCCGAAATCGGTAATTGCTTTGACTGCTGCATCAAGGATCTGACCCTGTTCAAGTGTCTGAAGCAGCTTTTCTCTCTGCTCTGACATTGACTCTTCTATCAGGACTTTGTGTGATACAATAATATTTTCATTCGGATGATTTATCTTCAGTATCTTGAAATCCATCATCTTGTTCACAAATACATCGTAATCGCGGATGGGCTTTGTATCTATCTGTGAGCCGGGAAGGAATGCATTTATTCCGCCCAGATCAACAACAAATCCGCCCTTTATCCTGCGTACGCATTTGCCCTGTATAACCGTATCGTTTTCTTTTGCCGCTGTGATCTTTTCCCAGTTCCTTATAATATCAGCGCGTTTGCGTGAGAGAACAAGCTGGCCTTCGCGGTCTTCTATCTTCTCTACAAATATTTCAAGCTCATCACCGATCTTAATATTGTCAGGATCGGGAAATTCATCAATTGATACTCTTCCGTCTGACTTGAATCCGATATCGATCAAAACGTCATTGCCGCTGATAGCAACAACTTTGCCTTTTGCTATCTCATTTTCTTTGATAACATTGAAGGTCTTCTCGTAAAGCTCAATATATTTTTTAAACTCGTCTTCACTGTAATCCTTAGCTACAAAATCCTTGGTCTTTATGACCGGCGGTTTCACCTCTTCCGTCGCTGTATTGCCATTAATTGTCTCGTTAGGTGCTGTCATTAGTTAATAAAATCTCCGTTAATTAAATAATAATTATTAAATTCTCCCTGCCATTATTGGCAACAGGAGTGTTAATTCAAAAAATCCACTACTAAATAGTTGGAAAATTAGTGGAAAAGAATACAAATATGCTCTTTTTTTGAAAGAGTTTCAAGACACATAATCAGTGATAAACTCGGTATTAAGTGGCTGTTAATTAAGCTTTTGGATGACATTGTTGATTCGCTCTTTAAATCTAACGTCATTTGATGCTTCCAACAGTTCTTCCAGAACCGGCTTCCAGGAAACAGACCCAGAGTTCTCTATTATCCCCAGAATCGCACCTTGTGTACTTCTTGGCTTTTTAAGAACTGCTTTTTTCAGGAAGTCAACTACTTTTGGGTTATCAGCAAAACTTCCCAGGCCGTTTATTGCTGCATTGCGCAACCTTGCAGTGCTGCCGTTTTGTGCCCAGTAGAGCAGCACGTCGAGGGACCGCGAATCGTTGGTACTATCTATTGCAGCAATAACACTGCGCCGGATTATATCAACATGTGAATCCTTACCCAGGAAGGGACGAACATTTTCATATAATTCTGCCCCTTTGAGAATCTTTTCAAGCGATGTAATTGCATCTGCAGCGGCGTAATAACTGGTCTCGTGATCAGCCAGGTTGATAAGAAACGAGGCAAGCACTCCGCTGTTTTCCTGCAGTTCAGGATAGTTATCGAAGTAATTCCCGAGCCCCAGAATATATGATCTCCTCACACGTGAATCTTTTTCATCAACAAGTGAGGTAACATAACTTTCCTGTGCCTTTTTGTTCTTTGAAAAACTTAGAAGCTGGGCAGCTTCATAGCGGACTCCCCAGAAAGAATCAGTTTGTGCAGAATTTAATACTGCACTCACAACATCATCTTCATTTATGAAATCCCTTAATCCCTTAAGGGCTGTGATCCTGTCAATTGCATCTTCGGATCTTGTCAGCTGATAAAGCCAGTCCGCTTTCGGTTTTGTGAAATACAATTTACATAGAACTTTGTTACCTTTGTTAAAAATCACGCATAACGGTTCGGAATCAAGTTTGATTCTATGGCTTTTGGGCTCAATCCCCGTGACCATTTCATAATCATTGCTTCCTGAAGAGGTTATTATCGTGTATTTGAATGGAGTTCTGAATACAGAGCTTGAGTCAAGCCTCTGTATCTGCTTTGCTGTTACGGTTATTTCTTTTGCAGATTCATCGTAATTATAGCCGGCTTCTATTTCCGGCTGGCCTGCTTTATATATCCACTCTTCAAAAAACCAGACCAGGTTTGCAGGCAGAGAATTATCCATCTTTTCATCAATTGCCTTGTGTACTGCATCAACAAGGTTTTTTGTAACAACGGGCTTATGTTTATTTTCATTGATGTAAATGTTCATTGCTTTGCTGAAATTCCCATCTCCTATGAGGTTCCTCAGCATATTCAACACAACTGAACCTTTATCATATGTATTTGTTGTAAGGCCTTCACGGGTATATATTGGTTTTCTTACGGTTGAATCGGCTTTTACAGCATCTCTGCCGTTTCGGTATATATTGTAGTCAAATTCATCCTTGCCGAGAAGGTGCTCTGTGTAAAGACACTGGAAATATGTTGCAAAGCTTTCATTCAGCCATATCTCATTCCAGTTGCTGCAGGTAACAGCATCACCCCACCACATGTGTGCAAGCTCGTGCGCAACAAGGTTTGTTGCATTATAGTCAGGTTCTGTTTTCTCATCATAGCACGAACCATCAAAAAGTACAACGGCTCCGGTATTCTCCATCCCCCCGTATATGAAATCCTCCACTGCAACCTGTGAGAATTTTCCCCACGGATAAGTAAATCCGGTGTATTCAGAAAAGAACTTTAGTACATCAGTAGTGTTTCGGTAGGACCTTCTGCCCCATTCCATTTTACCGGGAGGAACATATGATGATATTGGGATACCGCTCCATGAATCTTCTATTACATCCCAGTTCCCGACCCCAAGCATTACAAGATATGAAACATGCGGGAGTTCCTGCACCCAGTGCCATGTTACTGTCCCGTCACCGTTTTCTTTTTTTTCTTTAACCAGACCGTTGGAAAGAGTTTGATATTTTTTATCAACAGTCACATAAATTTCAGTGGCAGCCATATCGTTCGGGTAGTCATAGCAAGGGAACCAGTACCTGTTATCTTCGCCTTCACCCTGAGTCCACACCTGATAGGGCTTTTTAGGGAAAGTCTCACTTGGTGAAATGAAATACATACCTTTTTCCGGGTCAGTCGTTAGATAATCAACAATATAAGTTATCGAATCAAAAGTTGAGTATTCCCTGTCTAAGTTTATTGTTAATTTATTCTTATCGTAACTATAAGTCAGGTACTTCGGCTTTGGTTCGCCAAAGAGGTCCTTCATGCTCTGGCTAACATACTGAACTTTCCGAACACTTTTAATTTCCATACCCACCGCATCAACTTCAAAGGAAGTGAAGCTGTTGTTAAGGGGAACAATTGTAGTAACTGTTTTCCCCGAAACGGTTTTCTTTAGCAGGTCAAGACTTATATCAATGGTAATATGTCTAACATCATATGTTCGGACTCTTTCAGTAGGTTCCTGTCCGAACATCTGCGCAAATATGAAAGAATTAAATAAGGATACAAAGAGTAATAATAAGACAAAATTGGTTTTTCTGCTCATTATACGAGGGACTTAAATTCCAAAAACAATTCCCAAAAATTAACCGTGCTGAATAAAATAAGAAAGGGGAATTTATCCCCTCCTACGCCTTTGAATCGCCTGCCTGCTGCAGGCAGGTAATTCCTAATTCAGTTCTCTATCCAGATTCCGTCTTCCTTCATCAGGTCTATCAGCCTATCAAGCGCTTCCGGGTAGGGAATCCCACGCTCGATCACATCTTTGCCTCGGTAAAGCGATACCCAGTTTGGACCGGAGCCTACAAAGCCATAATCAGCATCTGCCATTTCACCGGGTCCGTTCACAATACAGCCCATAATAGCAATTTTAACTCCTTTTAAATGATCAGTTCGTTTTTTTATCATGGCAGTCGTTACCTGAAGGTCAAACTGCGTCCTGCCGCATGAAGGACAGCTAATGTATTCAGTCTTTGATATCCTGGCTCTGGTAGCCTGCAGAATTCCAAAGCTTATCCGGTTCACCACTTCAATCCTGCTTTCAGCCTCAAGCCATATGCCGTCACCCATTCCGTCTATAAAAAGTGCACCAATATCAGTAGCGCTGTGAATCGTTAAGTCTTCATCATCCAGTCCGCTGTACTTTCTTCTTAGTATTAACGGTGTTTTAATTTCCTTATTCATAAGCTCAATGAATACTCTCCTCATCTCAGCCATTCCATGAGCATTAACAGTATTCAATACCAGCACACAGAACTTATCACTTTTCACAGCTTCGAGAAGTTCAGTAGTAATTTCATTAATACTGATTGAAACAAAATTGATCCGGTATGATCTTCTCTCAGCGGTTAAATACTCCCCGGGTGTGAACAGCGGAAATGAATCTGATTTATCTTCAAGTGTCTTCCAGAAACTGTAGTCAAATATTTTCTTTAATGTTCCGGGCAGTGCATAAGGCAGGTCACCTGAGCCAAGGTAAATAAAATCAGCAGCCAGATCACCAATGTTCCACTTATCAAACTCTTTGGAATATGAGTAGGCAATGTCTTTAAGAGCCTCGGGAGCCTGAATTTTGTTCACATCCGGCGAGAGTATTACAACCGGCACATGATGATTGCCTATCTTATCAGTTTCGTATGTCTTTCTCCTCAGGTAAACAAACGGATCATAAGGAAATGTTTCTGATTGCGGATTGGTGAATGCGGATTGATTTTGATTATCATAATAATCCGAGATCCGTAATCCGAGACCAGCAATCGGAGCATGGTTTTCTCTCTTGCTGTATCTTGCAGCAATTCTTTTGCAAACCGGAATCTCAAATTCAGGCTCTTCTGTCAGAGAGACCCTGATTGTATCGCCCAGGCCGTCTTCGAGTAATGTCCCTATTCCGACGGAAGATTTTATCCTTCCATCCTCACCATCGCCTGCTTCGGTCACTCCCAGATGGAGCGGGTAATTCATTCCCTCTTCTTCCATCTTATTCACAAGCAGTCTGTAAGCCTCTACCATAACCTGCGTATTGGAGGCCTTCATTGAAAGTATTATTTCATGGTAGTTGTGGTCGCGGCATATGCGAACAAACTCCAGTGCAGATTCAACCATACCAAGCGGTGTATCGCCGTAACGGTTCATAATCCTGTCCGAAAGTGAACCGTGGTTTGTTCCGATGCGCATTGCCGTGCCGTATTCCTTGCAGACTTTTACAAGAGGTGAGAATTCCTCATATATCCTTTCAAGTTCCTCGTTGTATAATTCATCGGTGATACTGAATACTTTGAATTTCTTTTTGTCTGCGTAATTACCCGGATTTACTCTTACCTTCTCAACAATGCGGGCTGCCATTTCAGCGGCATCGGGCTTGAAATGAATATCTGCAACCAGCGGAGTTTCATAACCTCTTGCCTTTAGCCCTATCTTTATGTTTTCAAGGTTTTTTGCTTCCTTCAAGGCGGGTGCGGTAATCCGGACAAGCTCACTGCCTGCTTTGATCATCCTGATTGATTGTTCCACAGTCGCAGCAGTATCCATGGTATCAGTCGTAGTCATAGACTGCACGCGGATCGGGTTATTGCCGCCGATACCAAGAGTGCCGACCTTAACTTCGCGGGTATTGTATCTTGAGTACTTTGTTAAGGAGTTACAGTATTTTTTGGTTGTTGTTATTACTTCCATCTATTCATCTTTTTGGCAATCTCTAAGCGATATTTCCATAGCAATTGAAGACATCATCATACCAGAATTGAATATCCATAACTGCAAATTGACTAATGTATCTTCTTGCTTGCATCAAAGAGTATGCGCTTCTCTTCTTCTGTAAGGTTCTGGTAGCCTTCCTTGCTTATTTTATCAAGTATCTCATCAATTCTTTCCTGTGTTACTTCATCAACACCGCTGTTAGAATAATACTCTGCATCACTCACATTATCGTTTGTGCTGCCTGCATTATATTTCTCGTAATACCTGTTGCGGTAAATATTTGTCGGCCGGTTCGAAGTCACTTTCGGCTTCTTATCAAAGCGGAACAGGTCCTGCACATTATTGCGAGTTATCAAAAGGTAAACAAAACCGATCAGCCCGCCGCCAAGGTGAGCAAAATGCGCTATTCCGGTATTGCTTCCGACAGAGAACAATTCGATAAGCATGTAGATTATAACAAAATATTTTGCTTTGATGGGGAAAAGGAAATACAGAAATATTTCCCTGTTGGGGAAAAGCATTCCGAATGCTACCAAAATTCCGTAAACAGAGCCTGATGCACCGACTGTGGGCAGCTGAAGCGCAGTAACAAGCGGAGTAAGAAAAATTGTTGAAAGCCCTGCTCCAACGCCGCACATTAAATAGTAAGCCAGGAATTTCCTTGAACCCCAAATATTTTCAAGCTCCATCCCGAACATCCACAAAGCTAGCATATTCAGAAAAAGGTGCCAGAATCCGCCATGCATGAATAAATATGTCAACAGCTGCCAGGGGTAAAACGGAAATACTTCACTGCCAATTGGGTTCAGTGCAAAGTATTTAATGAAGAAGATTGAAAGCGGTACCCCGCTCACTGAAAATCCGGCAAAAACAAAGTGCTGTATTATGAAGATCGCAACATTGGAAATAAGCAAATATTTTATGACGGGCGGGAAAAGAGAAAATCCCCCGAACATACTTGGCCTGTTAAACCTGAAGTTCTGACTTCTGTATCTGTCTTTCTGTGTATTAAATAATCCCATACTAATTAATTGCGCGGCATTTAGTGCCGAAGCAATTGCTTATATCTCTAAATGTTTTACTTCCTCTTCAGCCCTTTTAAGGTCTTCTGGGTAGTCAATCTCCATCGATTTATATTCTGAAACGTCAACTGCATACATAGCGTTCCCCTTATCATAAAGCTCCTGGAACGAAGCTTCATAGAACTCATTAACGTTGTTCTCTTTGGTTATTTTCCTTTCGAGCACTTCACCCAGTTTTTGGAAAAAATCCAGTGAAAAACGCTCTATTCCGATCGATTCACCATAACTTACCGCAGGATCGAGATGTTTTCCAATATGCTCAATTTTGTTGGCACTATCAATTATAACTTTAATCTCCTCTTCACCCAAGGTGTGATTTGAATTCACTGCAAGAGAATCAGTATGCTGCGAACTAAGAAGCTTCGAAATTATGCGGTAATCGAACAAAATGTCGCTATCCAGCAAAAGAGAATCGCTCACAATGTAATTCTTAGTCATCCACAATGAATAACTGTTATTGTTGTTTTCGTAATCGGAATTCGTTAAATATCTTATATTTAGCTTAGGATATTTTGCCTCAACAAAATCTTTGATCATATTCTCTCTATATCCGGTAACCATAATGAACTCACTGATGCCATTTTTCATTATGTTGTCAATCGTCATTTCAAGCAGCGCCTTACCACCTACATTAAGCAGGCATTTCGGTGTTGTATCCGTAAGCGGCCTTAGCCTTTTAGAGAGTCCCGCAGCCAATATTATTGCTTGCATTCACACACAATTCCCGCGCAATCGGGAACCCGTTAATTATAAAAAAACAAAAATACTGAAATCCTGAATCATAAGCAGTGAATAAATAGACCGTAATCTATATATTTGTATACATGCGTTTACATCTATTTGAATTCGAAGATTTCGGATGGTTCCCTGATTTTTTAAGGCGCGGGCAAACGGATTACCTTCACTTTGTAATAAAGTCTGCGGGTATTTATAAGCCTGCTGCACCGCTTGTAAAGGAACTGGTTGAAATTTCAGGATGCGATGAAATTCTTGACCTTTGTTCGGGCGGCGGAGGCGGTATTGATGTATTCCAAAGAGACCTTGAAGAACTGAACGGCAGAAACATCAAGATCACTATAAGCGATAAGTACCCGAACAGGGACGCTTTCGAACATATAAAGCAAACTTCAAACGGAAAGATCGACTATTCCGCAGATCCTATAGACGTCACAAATGTCCCTGAGAATTATAGATGTATAAGAACCATATTCTCAGCATTCCACCACTTCGGACCGCACGATGCAAAGAAGATCCTTAAAGATGCTGCCGGGCACAATGTGCCTATTGCAATCTTTGAGGGTGTCAACAAAGATATTCTGAACTTTTTGGGTATACTTCTGTTAACCCCGGTGATTTTCTTTCTCATAACTCCGTTTATGAAACCTTTCAGGTTCACAAGATTAATATTCACTTACATTATTCCTCTTATTCCGATAGTGACAACATGGGATGGTATTGTATCGATCTTAAGGATGTACACACCGAAACAAATGCTTAAGATGGCTGAGGAAGTCACCGGAAGCAAGTACATTTGGAAAGCAGGCAAAGCAAGAGGAAAGAGCTGGAATACAGTTTTGTATCTTACCGGCTATCCGGCTAACAAAGTTACATAAATGATTTTACTAAGATTCTCTTTAAATTCTTTCTTATATTTGAACACCGAAATAATATCTTGACCTATGGAAATTCTCAAAATATTGACGCTTATAGTACAAATGGGAACGCCAATCCAGTTCCCGTCAGGTGAAGAGAGCCTTCAAAAACCGCTTGCAGATGAAATTAGGGTGATTTGCACAGATTCAGCCTCAGTGCAAAGCGGCACGATCCACGTGCTGAAAAATCACCCGAAATTCGAAAAGACAAAACCCTCGCTCTTTACCAAAGAGAATATTCAGAACCTGTATATATTCTTAACACATATTGATTCAACCCAGTTATACATTGAGGATTGCGATTACAGCATGCTTAAATTCCTGCGTTACAAAACAAACAAGCAGTCCCTCAAGCACACTGTAGTAGATTCTGCAACTTACTTTGTAAATGAAGAGCTTATGAGGCTTGTCCGCTGGCAGCGGCCGGTCGGATTCAAGATCTACGAGAACGGAACTGTATTTGAAACCTCGTTTGATGTTTATTCTGAATATTGGGAATGCAGTGAGAAATTTGACTACTCGCCAAAGTACCCATACGTAAATCCGAAACGCACAGCACTAAGGAAGAATTACTCTGATGAACAAAGCGAAGACCTGAAGTATATACTTTCAAATCCGATAATGGTGCTCTCAATAATGCCGCTTGATGACAACAGCTATGACCTGCCGTATAATCTTGAAGGAACATCTTTTGAAACGGAACTTGAAACCAAAGGCGGAAAAAACATTAAAGGCATGGGAATAGATCTTGACGGAGATAAAACGCTTGACGCTTTCTGGTATAATCAGGAAATTGAAAGCAAGGCCATTGAAACTGCAACCAGGCTCTACATAAATTTACAGGGAAAATGGATTCCCATTTGGTACACTTACTTTAGGGAGATGTAAACCCAAATTGATAGAAGCAGTGATTTTTGACATGGATGGCGTTCTGATAGATTCCGAGCCGTTCTGGAAAGAGGCAGAGATCAGTGTATTCAATTCAGTTGGAGTCCCTTTGACCCCGGAAATGTGCGAAACCACAACCGGTATGCGGTTAAAGGATGTGGTAAAATTATGGCACAGTAAATATCCCTGGGATACAAAAGAGTATTCCTTTCAAATGGTTGAAAATGAAATAGTTAACAGGCTGATCATGCTTATAGAGAATAATGGAATCCCTAATGAAGGCTTAAACGAAGTAATCACAATATTCATTAATAAAGGTTTGCCAATGGCAATTGCATCATCTTCAAATATGAGGATCATTGATGCAGTGTTGGATAAATTCGGTCTGAGGGAACATTTCAAGGTGATACATTCGGCGGAATTTGAAGCTGCCGGCAAACCTGATCCGGCAATATACATTAACACTGCGAAGCAATTGGGAATCATTCCGGAACATTGTCTTGCTATCGAAGATTCAATAAACGGATTGAAAGCTGCAGTTTCTGCCGGAATGAAAACAGTTGTAATACCCGAATCAAAGAATTTTGATAACAGCGGATTTGACATTGCCGAAATGAAATTAAAATCGCTTGCTGAGTTTACGGAAACCAAATTCCAGATGCTGAATCAAGATCTCACATCTCAATAGAACTATCAAATGTTAATAGCCGTCGCAGGTCCATACTCCGCTGGTAGTGAAGAACAAAAAGCTAAGAACCTTGATGCAATGAATTCTGCAGCTGCTGAAGTGTATAGATTGGGACACATTCCAATAATCGGAGTCAATGCATCGCTTTTTGTTGCAGAAAAGCTTCCTGAATTAGACAGACATGAAGTGATCAATAATATTTCTTTTGCAATAGTAAACACCTGTGATGCGATACTTATGATCGGTTCATCACGCGGTGCCGATATTGAGCGCAAGATTTTTGAAAGCAAGGGACTGCCGGTGTATTATTCCATTGAGGAAATCCCGCAGGCAAAGCAATAGAAGTATATTATGAATCCACTAATTCCTTTCTATATAACAGCGATACTGGGTGTAATAGCAGTTATCCTGATCTATGCTGTATTTTATGCTCTAAACTTTGGATATACGAAACTGGGATACTCTCCTGCCAAAAAAAAGCGCTCCATTATGATCGCTGCCTTCTTGCTTTTTGGTTGGCTCATAATTTCTGCGGGAATATCGTTCAGCGGTACACTACTGGATTTTACCGTGACTCCTCCAAGAATGCTGTTGATACTCATCCCTGCTGTACTTGCCATCATATATATAAGTTCTTCCTCCAGAGTAAACAGCCTCCTTGATGTAATTCCCCCTGAATGGCTGGTTTATATACAGTCCTTCAGAATACTTATGGAGTTTCTACTTTGGATAATGTTTGCCGCGGGAGTGATACCGGTGCAAATGACTTTTGAAGGATTAAATTACGATATACTCGCAGGATTGAGCGCACCGCTAATAGCATATTATGCCTTAAGTTCGGGCAAATGGCCGCAAATTGTTGCCCTTCTGTGGAATTTCGCAGGTTTTTTACTTGTGCTGAATATTACGATTATATCAATATTATCGGTGCCCGGACCACTCAGACAATTCATGTACGAACCGGCAAATACAATGGTAGCATATTTCCCGTTTGTATGGATACCGGCATTCATAGTACCGTTTGCAATCTTAATGCATGTACTTTCTATTAAACAGCTTATCAGGGGAAGAAATTGAGCAGAATAATTCTTGAAACCCAAAGACTGATACTCAAATCACTCGGTCCTGATCTGTCGGAACCTCTGCTGCAATTCCGAATACGGAACAAAGACTTTTTCAGGCCATGGAGTCCAGCCTATGCTGAGGATTATTTTACAATTGAATACACATCAAAGAATGCAGCTTTCATTGAGGCTGAAACCGAAAGCAGGAGAACCATAAAGTTTGTCCTTTTTAAGAAGGAAGATCAAACCAATATTATAGGCAGCGTAAGCCTTTCTAACATAATTATGGGACCGTTCAAATCCTGCTTTATGGGTTATCGCATAGATGAAGCAGAGAACAACAAAGGATTTGCAACTGAAGCTATCAGGGAAGTGATCCGGTATGGATTTGAGGAATTGGGATTGCACAGGATAGAGGCAAACATCATTCCCCGAAACGCAGCATCGATCAGGATAGCCGATAAGACCGGTTTTACATACGAAGGATTATCAAAGAAATACCTGAAGATAAACGGTGTATGGGAAGACCATATGCATTATGCGATATTGAACGAGAAATTGGAATAGGGTCTAATTCAGGCTTTCAACCCTGAACGGCTCAAGCGCTTCTTCTACACTTTTTGTATCCCTGAAAAATGACAATATCTTTTGAAGCACTTCATCAAGAATAGCGTCGGGGCATGATGCTCCGCTTGTCAATATGATCTCGGCAGGTTTATCGGGTTTCTTTTGGAGCCAGTCAGCAGTTGACTTTTCAGAATGAGAGTGAATATCAAAATGACTTATCTCTTTATCTGAAATTATCTTCTGTGCGCCTGAAATAAAATATACAGGAAGAGTTTCTTCACAAAGCTCAACTATATGAGAAGTATTTGAGCTGTTGTATCCGCCAACAACTATTGCAAAATCTGCACCGCTTTCAAGAAGTCCCTCAGTTGCTCTTTGATTATCATATGTGGCATAGCACAATGTATCGCTTGTATCGGCATAATGTTCCCTGATGCTTTCCTTGCCGTATTTTCCTTCCATTGTTCTCATAATAAGATCCGCAATTGCCTGAGTTTCTGTCGCAAGCATAGTTGTCTGGTTAACAACCCCCACACTTTCAAGATCAGTATTGACATCAAATCCCGCAGAATATTTTCCCGCAAAAAGTCTGTAAAATTCTTCGCCGATGATCTTTCCTGTAATAATATCACAAAGGACTCTCGTTTCTTCGATGTTTCTCACAATTAATGTGGGAGAATTCTGTTTTGAATGTGAGAAGGTAGCAATTGTCTCTTCGTGGTTATACTTGCCGTGTACTATGATAGTATAGTCCTTTTTGCCTAATGTCTCGGCGCGATTCCATACTTTCTCCACGAACGGACATGTTGTATCATATTTGTAGGGATCTATCCCGCGTTCTTTAAGTATCTGTTGAATTTCTATTGTAGTGCCGAAAGCAGGGACAATTACAATATCATCTTTTCTTAATTCATCCCAGCTGATAAGCTGCTTGCCGTTATGTTCACGTAAGAAGCGAACACCCCTTGCCTTGAGATCCTCGTTCACTTTCGGGTTATGGATCATTTCGCTTAACAGAAATACCCGCTTATGGCCGTTTTCCTCCAGAGATCTGTATGCAATTTCAATAGCGTTCTCTACTCCGTAACAAAAACCAAAGTGACGTGCAATGTAAAATTTAACCGGGCCGAAATCAAGCATAGATGGAGTGTAATCCTTCTTTCTCGGATCCGTTACTTTCCTTGCCTCTTTTACAACAGAGATAACAGGACTGCGGTAGTATATTGGTATATCAAATTTCTTCAATTCTACCCGATCATTGGCATTTTAATATCAAATTTCTTCTCGTTCTCAATCGCTTCGTCATAACCTGCGTCAGCATGGCGTACAATCCCCATTGCAGGGTCATAATTCAGTACTCTTTCCAATCGCGCTTCGGCTTCTTTGGTTCCGTCGGCAACTACTACCATACCTGAGTGGATCGAGAGCCCGATGCCAACTCCGCCGCCGTGATGAAGCGATACCCAGCTTGCACCTCCAACTGCATTGAGCGCAAAATTAAGTATCGGCCAGTCAGCAATTGCATCACTGCCGTCCTTCATTTTTTCGGTTTCGCGGTTTGGCGAGGCTACGCTCCCGCAATCCAGATGGTCGCGGCCAATCACAATTGGTGCTTTGACCTTCCCTTCACGAACAAGGTCATTAAAGATCTTTCCCATCTTTGCGCGTTCACCGTAGCCAAGCCAGCAAATCCTGGCCGGGAGTCCCTGGAAATGCACTTTTTTTTGAGCGTGGTCTATCCACCTTGCAAGCGCCTTGTTCTCGGGGAATGTCTTTAGAACATATTCATCGGTCACAAAAATATCATTTGGATCACCGCTTAACGCTGCCCAGCGGAAGGGTCCCTTGCCGTCGCAGAACAATGGACGAATATATTCAGGTACAAAGCCCGGAATTTCAAAAGCAGATTTAAAACAATTATTATATGCCTCTCCGCGGATATTGTTTCCGTAATCGAACACAATTGAACCGCGCTGCATGAATTCAAACATTGCCTTACAGTGAGTGACGACTGTTTTTCTGGCAAGCTCTATATATTTTTCCGGGTTTGACTTTCTGAGCTCAAAAGCTTTCTCAAGCGGCATCCCCATAGGTACATATCCGTTCAGCATATCGTGAGCCGATGTCTGGTCAGTAACTATATCAGGCAGAATATTACGCTTGAGGAGTTCAGGCAGAACTTCACCTGCATTACCGACAAGTCCGACTGATCTTGCCGTTTTGCTTTGCTTTGCCTTAAGTACTGTCTCCAGTGCTTCATCAAGATCTTCCGTTATCACATCACAATATCCCGTATCAATGCGTTTCTGGATCCGTGAGCGCTCCACATCTATTCCAAGAAATGCGGCGCCGTTCATTGTTGCCGCAAGCGGCTGTGCTCCGCCCATTCCGCCCAGACCTGAGGTCAGTACAAACTTACCTGAAAGGTCTCCCGAAAAATGTTTTTGAGCGCAGGCGGCAAACGTTTCGTATGTCCCTTGCAGTATACCCTGCGAGCCAATGTATATCCATGAGCCGGCTGTCATTTGACCGTACATTGTTAGTCCCAAAGCATCAAGCCGGCGGAATTCATCCCACGTTGCCCACGCAGGTACAAGTTGCGCATTTGAAATAATTACTCTTGGAGCGTTTGTATGTGTTTTGAATACTGCAACCGGTTTGCCTGATTGTACAAGCAGCGTTTCATCTTCATTCAGGTTTTTGAGCGATTCAATTATCTTATCAAAACATTCCCAGTTGCGTGCAGCTTTTCCCCCTCCGCCATATACGATGAGGTCATCGGGGCGCTCTGCAACATCGGGGTCCAGATTATTCATTAGCATGCGCATTGCAGCCTCAGATATCCAGTTTTTACAGGATAACTTGCTCCCGGTAGGAGCTTTTATTACTCTTTTAGTCATTTTTGGTGATTTTATAGTACAAAGATAAGGGTTTTGAATTATGAATTATAGGTCTAAATCTGAGGTAAATTGCAGGAGGTAGTAAGAGTCACAAGACCCACATTCTCAAAAAGACTTTCCGCATTCCTATACATTCAATTTGCTGCAATTTCAATACTCTTGTTTGCTTTGAAAGAAATATGATAAATGATAACTAAAACCAGAGAATGATATATCAATAACGCCATCGGGACGATATGAATAAACTCTTTGTATTCTTTATAAGATTCTGATTTGATAATTTGAATGTTTAAGTTAGTACGAAAATAATATGTAACAAAGAAGAAGATCAGAACTGCAATTAATGAACCGTAAAGAAGTTTAGTGCCCTTGCCCGATACAAATGCACTATTAATAAATCTGCTCTTTAATTCAATTAACCTATTATTCTGCTTAAGTGTCATAATCCAAATTACACTTCCGCTAACAAGGGCAAAAACGATTTCATTTACTATATATTCAGCGTATGTTGCCTTCATCAAATTTATATCTAAAATATAACTCATATAACCGAATAAACTTGATACTGAAGAAGAAAAGAAAGCAAAGATAATCATGCATAAAATTCCATTCACCATCCAGAATATTCTCTTCCTGAAAATAACCAGGTTATTTACCTTTTCATATTCCGGAACGAGTATTTTCAAACTCCCTATTCGTTTTTGCGCAACCCAGAATGCTTCTTCATCACTTAAGCCTGTTTCTTTCAGATCAGTTATCTGTTCATTCAGATGGCTTTCAAGCTCTTCAATATTCTCAGTCGTAAATGATTCACTGTTTTTTAGAACATACTTCCAGTTAAGAACGCTCTTTTTCAGGTCAAACATGTTCTGTCCTCCCAAATTTTAGTTAGAGTAGAATTTACCAGATTCCAATGCTTCTGTTCTTTCGCTAGGGCTGCTTTACCTTCTTTCTTTAATCTGTAATACTTCCTTTTCCTGCCTTCTTCAGATGTTTTCCAGGTTGCCTCTATAAGTTCCTGTGCTTCGAGTCTGTGAAGGATCGGGTAAAGCATACCATCAGTCCACTCCATATTGCCTCCGGAAAGTTTCTTTACTGTCTG
Organism: Ignavibacteria bacterium; assembly: GCA_030835025.1. GTDB lineage: Bacteria > Bacteroidota > Ignavibacteria > Tepidaquicellales > OLB5 > OLB5. The sequence continues at coordinate 23,483 of JAUQWS010000100.1, forward strand.
TATGATCTCGTATCCGTAGCTTTCCTTATATAGCAGAATTGAAAGTATTAACGGTTTTGCAGATGCTGCAACAAGGTCTTTAGATAACATTGATCTTTGATTAGATATACATAATACTTCTATGTAAACATACATAGTAAATCTATGTATGTCAAGTAAAAAATTTTACTTCACTTTAGGCAGATCCAATGATGTATCGATTTTCTCCTGCATTCGCCATATCGCCTGGCAGGGGAATTTGTTCTCATACAGTGCACGGCTCATCATTATTGAATCCACTCCGTATCGCTCCAGTTCCTGCACTTTTTTCAGGTCAGTGTAACCTGAAATTCCGCCGGCTGCAGTTATCTTCAGTCCTGTTTCGATTGCAATATGCTTTGTACCTTCAATATCGGGCCCTTTTAAGCCTCCGACCCTTTCCACATCCTGGTAGATTATTCTCTCAATTCCAAGCATTTTCATTCCAAGAGCAAACTCAATTGCATTTATACCTGTCTGATTTCCCCATCCGTCTTTTACGAGAAAACCGTTTCTCACATCTACGCCTATAACAATTTTGCTCTTTCCAAAATCATCAATAAGTCTTTTGATAAGGTCGATATTATCAATAGCTGAAGTTCCAATTACAATGCGATAAACACCGAGTTCTTTGATAAGTTGCTCGGCAATTTCATATGTTCTGATCCCCCCGCCCAGCTGAATAGGGACACCAACTGACTCTGTTATCTCCTTAATAAGTTCATAATTCTTGCGCTTGCCCGAAACTGCACCGTCAAGATCTGTTATGTGGATAACCTTGGCATTCTCTTTTCTGAAAAGCCTTGCCATTGTCAGCGGACTCTCGGAATAATACACAGTCTTGTCTTCAAGACCCTGCACCATTCTTACAGATTCACCGTTTTTTATATCTATTACAGGTATTACTAACAAGTAATCTAATTTACTCTCTTTGTAACTTTATATACTTTGTAGAATCTTGGAGTTGCATCAGATATTCCAAGACTGGGGAATTTCTTTTTGAGCTCAAGCTTCAGCTCGTACTTTTCAAAAACGCTCAGACTTGATAATTCTGAAGTATCCCTGTCTATTACATAATCGGCCTCAATGAACTTGAGCAGCCTGTGAGTCTCCATCCTGTCTTCAAGCGGAGTTGCCATAATCTTCCTGTTCAACTCAAGATCCCGGTTAATCAGCGCAGCTGCATCTATTATATAACGGCCCGAAAAGTATCCCACAGCTCCAACATCATTCACAAGTACCCTGGAGCCGGGAGGAGAATTCTCACCCAGCCATACTCCAATTGGAATCAGGCACTGGTTCATTCCAACTGTAAAATCATCCGTTGAAGGTTTTACGAATTTATAGAATATAAATTGGGAATAAAATACACAAATCACAAATAATAAAATTGCTGCCGCAAATTGTTTCTTATTAATTTGCTCAATTGCTTTGAAGCCCAGAATTATGATAAATGGAGAAATTATGAGCAAATACCTTGAAATTATATCGGCATCGGTCACTATATACAGTACACTAAGTCCGGCAATCCAAGCAATCAAAGGAAGTGTACCCTTGAAATCTTTCTTCCTGATTACGGTTAAAATAAAAACAATTCCCAGGATCATCTCAATTAATCCCGCTCCGGCCAGAGTTTTGGCTATCTCAGTTAATTGAGCAATGATAATCCCACCATTTAAGGTTAGAGTTGATTTACCCAACGCGGTATTTGGCATCATTGAACCGAAACTGAATTTCGCATAGATCAAATAAGGTAACACGGGGATCAGAACAAAAACAACAAACTTAAGCAATTCAACCATGCTTAACTTTTTCTCTCTAAGGCGTTTTAGGACAGTGAAACCAAATAGGATTATGATCAACAAGAGAGATTCCGGGCGTGTTAAATACAGCAATCCCCCCGCAAGAAACATTAAACTATATTTTTCAGAATAATAAAGATAAAAGACAGTCAACACAAGAAGGACGGCAAAACTTGTTTCCATTCCGGTAAATGCCCATCGTACAAGCCAGGCATTTAAAATGAATACGGATGTGGCTGCATACTGAAGCAATTTATTTCCTTCAAAAAAGTAACATGTGAGCCGAAAGAATACAAACATTGCTGCAAGCGCTGAAAGCACGTCAATAATTTTAGAGAACCAATAGCCATCTATTCCGGTCAAATAAGGAATTGTCAAAATCAGAACCCACAAAGGACTCGTAACGCCGTAACTGCTTTCACCCGGGTTGAATGAAAATCCATTACCGGCAGCAATGTTTTTTGCGTACTGCATGTAAATGTAAGTATCATCCGGCGAGTAGTCCGGTTTTTGGCAAATGCAGAGTATGAAGAACACAAGTGAAATTGCCGGTAATATATAATGACCGAATCTATATTTCATAAGCTGCATCCTTGCTTATCAGTTGTTATTTCCGGAGGACGGTTCATTTTCTGACAAAAACTTTAATGTATTTGTATTCAAAATCCCGTTTATATTTGGCATTGATCTCATTTTCCAGTCCGTAAATATTAGTGGCATTGGTTTCATCAAAAATGACAATATCCGGAACTGAACCTTCAATCAAAATTTTATAGTCGTCATGTAAGATCAAACCGTATTTTTTTTTGGTAAGATCATCTATTGAATCGCTTATAAACGGAATTGCATAATTTTCTTTATACATTGTTTCCTTCGAAGAGAAGGCTGAAAGGCCTTCCCAGCTGGCCACTACTGTATTTCCCTTTACCGAATCCAGCTTAGTGGTGAAATCATTAAGCTCAACCGGATTGAGCGGTAACTTAGAGCTTACAAGGTACTGTTTAATATGATAAATACTGAAAGGTGCAAGTAAACAATAAATTATCAGCAGCACAACTGCAAACTTTTGGGGATTGAATTTCTTTTTTATCCTTATTGCCATATCACTAAAATCGCTAAATCCGAATACGGCAAGGATCATCAGAAGCGGGAGTATGGTAGTACTATACTCTGAAAGTAATCTTGTCGGAATGTGGAAAAGGAAAAAAGACAAAACCATCAAAATCAGGAACAGTTTCAGCTTTTCAATGTTCTTTAGAGAAAATAACGCAAAAACCAGAATTATGAAGTTCTGTGGAATTATGAAGCTGGATAAGTAAACCGGGAAATCCTCTGAAAAAGGCGTCATATCTCTACCTATGATGTTTACTCCAAAAAGATTGAAATAAAGTGCGTCCAGGCTCACATTTGTAAGTAAAAGGAAAATCAAAGCAAAAAATGCAGTGGGAACAAAAATCGAGAATGCAGTATAAAAATAGTTTACTTTTATTTTCTTTTTAGTAATGAAGAAAATCGTAAATAAAACAAATACAATGAAACCTGCTGCAAACGTAATTTTTGCAAATATAAGAAGTGAGAACATTATTGAAGCAAACATCAAATACTTCCATTTCATTGGCTCGTTCAAAAATCTGGAATAAAAATAAACCCCGGCTGATAAAAGCAGAATAGAAAGTGAATATACTTTAACAATTACAGCCCAATCTATCAAAAAGAAATTAAACCAGAAAAAAAATGTAAACAAAAGAAGCTGGACCTGGCTAAACCTGCTCCTGAATGTTTTCACAAACAGATAAAACGATAAGAGAAGAAGTGCGGCTGATAACAATCTTCCAAGAATAAGCGCCCAGTTCCCGAATGCCGTAACCGGCAGATAAACTGCCAGCATCAAGGGCATCTGGTGAAATATGAAATCCGAATAAGGCATTTTGCCTTCAAACAGCAGTGCTTTTGCAGAAATAAGATAATAAGTTTCGTCATGGTTCATCGGACGGAAAAAAACAAATAAAACAACAATTGACGAAATAACGAAATATATTGATCTCATCAAACGAAAATTCATGTCAGAAACAAACGCCCTTTCTTATTTTAAATAGCTGCGTCCTACTGTTTCAGGTAATTGGGATTCAAACAACTTCATATTCTTCAGCAAGTCAGCTTGCTTTAGTTCATCCAACGCGTAAAAGGCTACTATACTGTCTCCTGCAATCACATTATTTGATATTCTCCATTCACCTGTCTTTAACCATTCAGAAGGCAGAGTTGTGCTGTCACCTTCAGCAAACCACGAATCATAGACAATTGCTATATCGGTACTATGCTTCCGGCAAATATCAAGGATGTTATTCACGTCAAAACTACCCTGCCTTCTCATTTTTGAGATCTCAAGATTGCTTAATCCCCAAAGGTCAACGCACTTTATATCTGCAAAGTAATTTGATGTACCGATATCATTCAAAGCTACACTTTTACCATTGTAATATTTGCTTAAGAATTGTCCCATTTGATACTGCTGTTCATAAATATTCGTTGATGCTGTTGGCGTTTTTAGAGTAAGATCTGCTGCAGATATACCGAAATAAACGGAGGGGGCAAATACAATAAGGACGATGTATATCCACTTAAAAAAAAGATGCTTATGCATATCCGGAAGCACATATTTAAAGAGAATGAAACCAAATATAATGATACCAAGTCCAACAAGAAAAGACTGATAACGGTAAGACCATCCCGATTTTGAATAAGCTGCATACAGGATTAGGTTAAATACAAACATCAAAACCATAAAAGAGATCCTATACTTAAAGTACTTTTTCAGATAGATTCCATACTTAAAATATACAATCCCATATATCAGCAAACCGATTACTAAAGCAACAACATATTTGACCGGCAAAAGTATAATAACCAGATGCTCAATAAATGTAAAAAACTCTGATAACGTTGTGATATCCGGAAAACTGCCTTTTAGCAAAAGCGAATTGGGGAAAAATGACCAGCCATTATTCACTGAAATTAAGCCAAAAACAAAAATCGGTAAAAATGCACATCCAAACACAAGGAATGATTTGAGGAATTTTTTTTGCATCAACAGAAGAATTGAAGCAATCCCGGCAAGAAATATTCCCTCATATCTTATGGATGGCAGCATAAAGGATACAACCAGAAGCCACAAAAAATTCCGGCTGCTTTTGTCTTCGCCTGAAAGTTCTGCAGAGACAAAATAGATGAACAGAAGCGATACCCAGATATGCATCACATGCTCAAGTCCGGTGAACATTAGCGGAACTAATGGGGTAAACAAGACCAGTGTTAAAAGGATAATCAATGATTCCGGCGGCTTTATCACAAGTTTTCTGAAGATCAGAAATGATGAAACAATGACCAGGGAAGCAAAGATAAGGTTCAGGATCATAGGAATATTATCATATATACCGAACAAAAAGTATATTCCTCCAAGCAGAAGCGTCCAAAGTATTGAAGACGAAGATGAAGTGAAATCGTATTGCGTTACTCCCCATACACCATGGATGGCTAAATTCTTTGCCATGGCCATGTGTATATATGCATCATCGAGTGAATACACATTGTGTCCGCTATTATTATAATACGATACTGCCAACAACAGGAAATAAAGAGCGTAAAGGACAAACAAGCTTATGACGAGCGCATAATATTCTCTTAAGAATCCTCTCATTACTGTAAAAATCTCAATTATTTAACTAAAGAAAAAGGGTAATCTGACAGATTACCCTTACATTCATTTTCATCGTTTTTAATAGACCAATTATCTTCTAACAACTGCAACTTTGCCCGTGCAGACCTGGCTGGCATCTTCGTTGAAGCCCGCTATAATATAGATGCCGCTGGAAACATAATTACCGTAAAGGTCCTTACCGTCCCACTCTGCTATTCTGCCTCCGGGTGTTTCGAACTCAGCAACAAGTGCACCGCTGATTGTAAGAATTTTTACTGTGGATTCAGAAACCAACCCGTCTATCTTGAGCTTCGTACTTGCAGGGACGACAAACGGATTCGGGCCGACAGTTATCTTATCACACTCTGCCAGTGGCTGCACAGCAATTGTATTGAATGCTGCAAGCCCTTTTTCGGTTCCAAAATATGCTACACCAGTCTGCGGAGAAACAACTATACTGAGTATCTTGTTGGATGGAAGCGGTGAATTCTGAGTAGTATATCTTGCGAGCAAAGTTGAACCATCGGGCGAAACATACAGCAAACCGTTAGAGAGAGTCCCTATCCATTTATTGTTAAGAGCATCAACAGCCACAAACTGCACATTTTCAGTAAGTGGAGTGCTAATGCCATTTTCTATAATTCTCATCTTTTCACGAAACGGAATAGTTCCCGGATTATTTATGACCTGCGAAGGGTCTCTGATCACTGAAATTCCGTTATCTGTTCCTATCCACACTTCTCCGTTCTTGTCTGTCACAACATGATATACTGTAGTAATATCAGCTCCAAGCTGAGCAGCTCCGATTATCAATCCGTTCGGGCTTGTATTTTCATTATAATAAACAATTCCTCTCGGCTGCCCCGGAAGGTCCGATGGGAATGTCATCCACTTTGTATTATAATTATCAATAGCCATAAATATCATAGTTGTTGCGGATGGATTCGAAGGCACCTGAAAGCTCACACAGGGTTGGGGACTGAATTTCATGATAGGGGTTGGTGAAGCCCGGTTAATCAGCCACAAATTTCCTGAATTATCTTCCCCCATTCCTTCGACAAGCGTAAAATTACCGTCAAGAGGAATCAAACACGAATTCTGATTATTGAAAAGGAACAAACTATCGCCATTGATCTGAAGAAGCCCGGAGCCGTACCCCCCTGCCCAGACTGTTGAAGAATATCTTGATGCATAAATATGCCTGTAGTCATTGCCAACCATCCAGGGATATTGTTCTGTTGTGTAATTTTTCCATGAATTCAGGTCATATCTGTAAACCCCGGCATTAAGCCCCCCGGAAACAGCCCAGACATTGCCTGAATTATCAACTACCACATCCTGAAATACGTTTGAACCTGGTCCGTTCGGCGAAATGAAATTGCTGGTGTTGTTCCTGAAAAGATTAACACCGTGGCTTACTGTTCCCAACAGGAGGTCACCGGATGAATTAACTTCAATCGAATTTACTTCATTTCCTGCCATAACAAGTTCGGCATTATTCATATTGCCCTGGTTGACCTTAAAAACCCTGTAATTACCTCTAAACTCGCCGTAATTGGTATAAGTTGAAAAATACAGAACACCGTTAGAAACTGCCATCCTGTATACAGGATCAACCAGCGGCACTCCGTTGTACATAGGTTCGTAATTAGTCAGCACTCCATTTTGGTATGAAACAATTCCGCTATCAGAACCGATCAATACTCTGGAGTTAAAAAATGCAATGCAGTTTGTCAGGTTTGCTTTGAGTACCGAACTGTTCTTAACAAAATTCCTCCAGCTGGTTTGAATCGGCAGACTGCTGTTGATATTCGCATAAGCTATTCCGTTCTTGGTTGCAGCCCAAATTGTATCATTAACTACAAACACGTCATTAACGGGTGATTTGATCGGGAGGTTAGGCCCAAGAAATACATATGGCTGATCAATAAACTGGAACTGCCCGATACTGAAACGGACTATGCAGAATTCAGTTGCAAAGAACATCTGGTTGTTATATTCATAAAAGGCATTTATTCTTTTTGACGGCTCTGTTGAAGACCTGATATCGGTTATCTGGCGCCAGGAATTTTCAGCCGGGTTCAAAACGCTGATTGAACCGTCAAATGCACCCGCCCAGATTGTCCCGTTGTTTCCTATTGCTATAGAAGTAAGCTCGTTTGAAAGCAGCCCATCAAGTGATGTATACTTTGATATATTCTGAAGGTTTCCCTGATCAAAGGTAAACAGTCCCCCTGTGGTTGCCGCCCAGACCGAATTTCCGGATGATGCAACTCCTTTGACTTCCCTGAATGAAGTGAATATTTTCCATCCCGAAGTGTTCACCTGTGAGTGTACAAGGTTCACAGAAAATATGAAAAGCATTATTGAAATGATTTTTCTATGCATCTTATCTTTTTGTTAGTTCAAAAAAGCGTAGAGGTTTATCTATAGTTAACGGGATTGGTTATGGTTGAAGTAAAATTGATATTTTTTGAATTATCCAAGCAATCCATCCAGCGCTTCTTCAAGCTCTGACTTTGTGTGCATATCATTTTGTGAGGCCGTGACATAAATTCCTTTTTCGTAGACTTTTCTTGCTTCCTGTTCGCTGCCGAGCTGCTCATAGACTTTGCCCAACTGGTAATATGTTGCCGGATAATTCGGGTCAAGTACCCGTAATTCCTCAAAAATCTCTCTGGCATCTTCAAGCCGGGCAGCAGATACATATTCCAGACCAAGTGCATATCTTGCAAATGAATCCTGCGGGTCATTATCAAGCATTTGCTTTAAATTCTCTATTCTGGAGCTATCCACTTGAACTAATTTAAGCAACTTAAATCAAAAATAATACTAAAAAAAGTGAGAAAATCTTCATTTTTCGTCGCAGGAGGCAGCTTGTATTCATTAATAATCTGTCATTTCAATGCATAGTCCTTCAAAGCGGGATATGCTCAAGGTCACCCGCAATATCTATGTCAATCTGGGTCACTCCGCCTGCTGAGTGTGTTGAGAATGAAACCTCAACCTCTTTGAATTTCATAAGTACATAATCCGGATGGTGGTTCCTCCTCTGGCAAAAACCCCCAACAGAAGCAACAAATCCCATTGTTGCGGGATAATTCTTCGTCTTGAACGTTTTTTTTATAGAGCCGTTTTCGTAGTGCCAACCTTTAAGACCTTTGAGGGCCTCAAGGATCTGAGATGCAGTGAGCTTTTCCACCTCTCAATTTACAATATGCATACCAATAATGAAACTAAAAAAAGCGGGCTCAAAAAGCCCGCTATTTTTTGAAATGTGAAGATCAAATTCAAAAGTAGTAGATTTTCAGCTACTTGACGAGGATCATCCTCTTTGTATCGGTAAAGCTCCCTGCGGTCAATTTATAGAAATATACCCCGCTTGAAAGATTCGTTCCGTCAAATGCAACACTATATTTCCCTGCATTACGTAAATCGTTTACAATCGTTTTTACTTCCCTGCCAAGCATATCGTATATCTTCAGGCTCACAAGCATTTTAGAGGGAACTTCAAAGCTTATCATAGTCAATGGGTTAAACGGATTCGGATAATTCTGCATCAACGTGAATGTGTAAGGATTCTGGGTTCCGTTCAGTTCATCTGCCTCTGAGCCCGCGTTTACCACCGGCAGATCTATGTAGGACTTATTGTTGAGATAGATATAATTGTATCCATTATTCAATACCGGAAGCACAAACGGGTTAGTTCCAAGGAACCACTGATCATCAGGTGCAGTATCAAGGTTCGTCAGCTTTATCCTGATTCTATTGCCCTTTTTGAAAATGTGCGCATGCGCCTGCCCTTCAAAGTTCTTTACTCTCCTTGAGCTTGTACTGTAATTCCTGTCTGTATAATTTATCCTGTTAACAAGCTTCTCTTTACCGCTTGGCAAAACCTCGTAAACCTGAAAATTATACTGTGTGAACTGGCTTGCAGTTGAAAGATAATCGAGATTTATCTTAGGTGTGCCAAGCCACTTAAGATTGTTTATCAGTACGGGCGTAGTGAAGTTAATGCTCCTCTTTTTGAATTTACCATTGAATGTTGTTCCCGTGAACTCTTCATTCACAGCTTCTTCCATCGTCAATCCGCCGGATACCTGGTTCCTTACACTTGTGCGGGTATTGTTATTGCTGTTGGCAGTTGCAGTAAGCCTGTTGTTTGTATTGAAGTAGTACCTCTTGTTTGTAGTCATCTGGTTGAACGGAACCGCTGAGCTATCGTGAGTGAAGCTCCAGTATGTACCGTTCTCGGGAAAATTGGAATATGCAAAATCATAATCTGCCATGGGCAGCTTTGAACCCTGCACATTGAATAGCCAGTAGAAGAACCAGTCATTGAAGAACTGCATATGCCATGTATCTTCAGTTGGAGAGTGATCCCCTCCATGTCCCTGAACAGCACCAAGATAAAGATGGAATATTGACTTTGTATTCAGTGAAGCCGCGTTTATTATTCCTGAAGCATTGAAGAACTTATCCTGCCATGAACCTTCCATGATAAGCGGCACCGTATTGTTCGGAACATTTGCCATAAAGTCCCTGCCGATCGGAAGCCAGTATGCAAGGCTATCCCAATACTGTTTATTATTCGCATAGATCCAGTCGCTCATTCTCTCAACCTGCGGAGTATATCTGGCGGTATCGGGAGTGTATTCAACCGTCCACAGCAATGTCATTTTTATAGAACCGTTCTCTATCCAGTTTGATGCAAAGTTTGGGGGTGCAAGTGCTGAAATAATAGTTCTGACATTCATTCCCAAAGTGGAAGCATGATACGGAATGAGTCCGCCCTGGGAGCCGCCCATCACAAGTATATTGTTTGGATTTATCCCACCTGCAACATCCAGCTTCACAAAATTAATGAACTCTATCATATCCTGCGCTTCAACGCTTGAGATCAAATTAGAGAGTCCTCCGGAGTTTCCCTGTCCTCTCATGCTGAATGTTGTTGTGTAATAGCCATACTCTGCCTGCGCCTTTGCAAAGCCAGCCAGTGTTTCTTTATTATCGCCGTAACCATGGACAAAAACCACCGTTGGCCAGCCACCTGCCGGTGGTGTACCTGCTGGAATGAACTTTAAAGCATCAATAACAGTACCATCGCTCATAGTAACTTTGAAATCAACTCTAGTTACTTCAGCCAGAGGTGCATTTCGGTAATTTGGAAGTAATTTAAGGTATTGGTAGTTATCCCTTGCCCTTTTCTGCTGACTATATGTGCCTTGTACACTATATAATAGAGAAAAAAATGCCAAAACAATCAATATAGCACGCTTCATTGAAGTATTCCCTGCTTTCAATTTTATTATTGAATAAAATTACTAATTATGCCGTTTTTATACAATCCAAATAATACTTTTGAGCATCCTGAATTACCTAAATCATAAAAGTGCGCTTCCTCACCAATCAACTAAGATAAGCCTGAAAGTTATAACGGGAGGTCAATTGTGATCTCTTCAGCAATTCAAGATGACTATCTGCTTTTGCGGTACATGAAACCCTGGATGATAAATGGTACCAGCAGTAAAACAAATATCGCCGGTAATATTAATAGTGACATCGAATAATCTTCCTTCCTATTTAAATTCTCATTTCTCTCCTGGATACTCAATAAGAGCAGGGTCATATCCCCACTTTAGCTAAGCCCTGCCCTTATTTTTTTGAGTGTAAAGAATCTCCTGATAATAATTATCTAACCAACATCATTTTTCTGATCTCGCTGAAGCTGCCGGCGTTAATTCTGTAAAAATAAACGCCGCTTGAAAGATTCCGAGCATCAAATGTAACATTGTATGAACCGGGGTTTTGGATATTGTTTACAAGCGTTTGAACTTCTTTGCCAAGAATATCAAACACTTTTATTTCAACTTTCTGTGCCTCTGCAATTGAGTACTCTATAATAGTATTCGGATTGAAAGGATTGGGATAATTCTGCTTCAAGTTGTATGTATACGGCACTGTTTCTTCACTGCTGTTATCCTGCTCAAATGCCAGCTCAAACTTGCTGCCAACATTAGAAATAATAGGAAGCTGAACATATGAATTGGAGCTGAGATATACCGTATGATCGCCGTTTCTCATAGTTGGCAGTACAAACGGATTTGTTCCGAAGAATTCCGTATCGGTATGTGCTTTATCCAGATTCGTAATAATGATAAGTATTTTGCTGCCTGCCTTGAAGATATGTGAATGCGCCTGTCCGCGAAATGTAACCTGGCGCCTTGTATTCCTTGAATAATTCCTGTCTGTGAAGTTTGCGCGGTTAACAAATCTTCTTTCGCCGCTTGGCAAAACTTCATAGATCTGATAATTGAACTGGCATGATCCTGAAGCTGCAGATTTGTAATCAAGCCTGACGATCGGGGTTCCTGTCCATTCCAAGTTTGTTGTCAGCGTACTTGTTGTGAACTTAACAGAGTCTTTTTTGAACTTTGCCTCGAAATTTGAGCCCGTGAACTCTTCGTTCACAGCCTGCTGCAAAGTGTAGCCGCTTGTTATTCTGTTCTTAAGCACTACTGTATTGCTTCCCGACTGAACCGTAGTTTTCAAAACACCATTCTTGTTAAGATAAAGCTTGAGCGGAGTTGAAGCATTCCTTAACAGTGTTGCTGAACTATCGTGTGTGAAAGTAAAATACCGGTTTTCAACTACAGGAAGCTGAGTTGATGCATACTGGTATTTTGCCTGGTCAAGAATCGGAGTCCTTATATTCCACAGCCATTCAAAGAACCAGTTATTAAACCAGTTCATATGCCATACATCTTCAGTATATGAAACATCGCTGCCGTGGCCTCGAACTGCTCCAAGATATGATGACATAGGTGCATTGGTGATCTTATCTATGTGCTGCATCCATCCGTCTGCATTGAAGAACTTATCCTGCCATGCAGCTTCCACCAGAACCGGGACTGTAATATTCTGAAGACCGTTGATAAAATCCCTGTCTCTAGGGAGCCAGTAATTGAGGCTATCCCAATACTGCTTTGAATCAGCGTAGATCCAATCACTCATTCTGCTGACCTGCCCGTTATAGCGGGCTGTATCCGGTGTGTACTCAACTGTCCATAACAATGTCATTTTAGCGCATCCGTTCTCGATCCAGCTGGAAGCAAAATCTGGCGGAGCTACGGAATTAATGATTGCCGCAACCTGCATTCCCCTGGATGCTGCGATCATCGGAACTGCACCGCCTTGTGAGCCGCCCATTATGAGAATCTTTGAAGGACCTGAACCGTTCACTGAATCAGCTTTGACCCAGTTTACTATCTCTATCAAGTCATCAGCCTCAAGAGTGCTGATCAGGTTAGAAAGGCCGCCTGATAAGCCCTGGCCCCTTACACTGAACGTCATTGTATAATAACCGTATTCAGCCTGTGCACGGCAGAACTCCGCCAAGGTTTCCTTATGATCTCCGTAACCGTGATGCATTATCACAGTTGGCCAGCCGCCAACCGGGGCAGCGTCCAGCGGTACATACTTCAGACAATCAATAATTACACCATCTCTCATTGTTATGGTGAAATCTGTGCGCTGAACAGTAAACGGGTTATCGTATTGCAATGGAAGCAGATGTGAGGGTGTCCATGAATTGAGGTTCTTTGGCTTGCTCATATACCTCTGCTGTGAGCTTAAATCGCCGGCTTGAGCAAATAAAAAAAGAAGCATTGAAAACATCAATATCAATTGCTTCAGCTTGTTCTTGGGATCCATAGCACTCATCTTAAAAAGATGTCCTTTCTGAAAAGATTTAAGTTAACAGTAAAAAAATCTTTTCTGCTATAGTATTCCCTACGTAACTATTGATACAAAGATAGCCTTTCATGGCACCCTAAAACAATCGTTAATAGCTGTAAATATGAAATTACACTCAAAACCGAACTGTTCATCTTTTCACTGTATCACGGTAAACCCAGCCATACTACCGTTTATTGGGTAGAAGCGGAAATTTGCCATTATAAATATTATGAGAGTTTGGATAATCGTTAATTGGAAGCGTACAAGATCAAGTGCGGAGAAAACAAAAAAGCCCCGCTGTTGGCGGGGCTTGAAATTCTGATAATGATCGTGCTCTTATTTGCTGTAGTAGATTCTTATTCCTTCAGCTGCGAAAGGTAAGATTGCGAACATTGTGAAAGCGAAGATTATTAAAGTTGCCATTTTGTTATTCTCCGTTTATGTTATTGTTTAGAATTTATACTTTTAGAATATTTTCAGAATTCAGGACTTTACACTATTAGTAAGCTATTACGAACTTCTTCAGATCCTTTTCGTCGCCAACTGACAACTGGTAATAATATGTGCCTTTGGCAAGATTCAACGAAGTAAGATCTATGCTGTACGAGCCGGGATTCTGTTCGCCTTCTACCAATGTTGTTATCTCTTTACCATACTTATCAAATACCATAAGCTTTACTTCCTCATACCTGGGGAATGAGTAGCTGACTATGGTTCCCATATCAAAATCGATGGCTTTAAGCTCGGAAAGTTGGGTTTCGGAGTATTCGAACAGAAGTGAGTAAACTTCTGCATTTGAGGAGGTTTTGCTACCTGAGCTCTGCTGAGCATTGGAAACTGCTGAAAAAACAAATAAAAAAAGAAGCATCGAAATGGCGGTCACGAAGTGCTTCTTGCTGTTTTGGGTCCTTATAGCTTTCATCTTTAAAAGATGTCCTTTCTGAAAAGATTTTTAATTTATTACTAAAATCTCTTCTGCTACAATTTTCCCTACCGAATTAGTGATACAAATATAGCCTTTGGGGAGACCCGAAAACAATCGTAATTGCCTGTAATTACACAATTACACTCTAAACCGAATCATTGGACGAATCACTGTAGCCCCAAAACCCCTAAAGTTCACTACGTGTATACGTGAGATTCTCAACTACTGAAAATTTGATTGACTTCAGGATTCTCAAAAATGACCGATATTTTCACTTTTTGATGGTGAAATCAGCTACCGTGAATTAGGGCGTAAAACATCAAATATTCGTCAAATCCGGTTAAATATTGTAAAATTAATTATTTACAACTGAACATATTTTCCAGGGACAGAGTGAATTCAGAAAGGTAATTCGCCCAATAGGGATTTTATAATCATAACGATTCCGGTAATATCCAGACTTGAAATTAATAAGACCCATCTAATTTATATCGGAAGAGAGCCTAAAGATCTGAGTGACTGCCCTCAAAAATGCGGGAGTGTCAGGACCATTGCTTTCGACAAATCTTTGGTTTTCATCAAAAAAGAAAACCCGATCCATGACCGGGACCGGGGTAATCTTTGCTCCATTGGAGCATTGGGGGTAAAACAAACTTACGTCAGATTATCGCTTTTTGCATTTCCGGCGCATTATGCCGGTCCCGCAATGCGGGATTACTTACTTTTATACACTATATATCCCTCGGCAGCAAAAGGCAGTACTGCAAACAAAAAGAAAGCTGCTATCATGATTAATTCCATTTTAATATTCCTTTCTGAATTATTATGTGTTTATTAGTTTTCTTTAGAATCTTCCGTTGCATCCAAACCAATGAACAAATCTTCCGTATTATCAAATCCGTCATCGCCGGGTCCGGAAGAGCCTGTACATGTACTGACACTTGATTTGGCTGCTGTATACAATAAAAAAAGAAGCACCGAAACCAGGGTTCCGTACTGCTTCTTCATATTCATCTTACTTATAGCGTTCATCTTTGTTAAGATCTTAATTAAAGAAAAGTTTGTCAAAAACTTTTCTGCTATAAGTATTCCCCACTAATTTGTGTTACAAAGATAGCACACTCACAAGGCGCAAAACAATCGTTGCTGAAGCTAATTACCAAATTACACGTTAACCCTAAAATTTAGCTGAATCACTGTATAAGGTTTGGCGGTAGAATGATTAACCGAAAAGGATTATAACTATTCCGTACGGACAATATGATATGTTTAATGCAGCTTCCTTTTGTTGGTGAGAACACCAACAAAAGGATGTCTTGCGTGAGACGTCTCAAAACATCAGAATTTAGAACTGAATACTGAATCCTCCGACCGGTAAAAACTTCCACTGGTAAATTGTGCCTTCTTCGTTCTTGTACTCATTCCAGAAGTACTGGTAAACATTTTCCTTATTGAACACGTTCTGCAGCTCAACATATGATACGATACTCAGCCCTTTGAAATTCCATTTCTTATCTACACGCAGATCAAGCCTGTTATAATCTTTAAACCTTTCGCCGTTGAAGTTTGCAAAATCGCTCACTCCCCGCCCTGCATAGGTTGATGCTGCAATATCAAACGGTGTATACGGCCTGCCTGTTGTGTAGCGGAACTTCAGCCCGATTAACCAGTCATTTGCAAGCTGGTAACCAGCAATGACTGTTATGTTGTGCCTGTAATCAAACGAACCCGGATTCTCGCCGCCTTCAAGTCCTGTTACCCTGCTTTCAGCAAGTGAATAGTTTATCATTCCGTAAAACCCGTTGCCGGTAAGCTTTTTATGGAGCGAGAAATCAATTCCTTTTGAAAATCCTTTGCCTTCGCTCACTGCCTGCCCGAACAGCAAGTTCGGGCCGTTCTCAGTTCCCCCGCTTATCAATACATATGTTGGTACAAGCAAACTTACGGGATAATTGCTGTAATCCTTATAATACGCTTCAATGGATAGCCTCAGTTCCGGAGTGAACAAGTGCTCAATACCGGCAACGTAATGGACTGCCTGAATGAACTTCAGGTTCCTGTTAAGAGGGTCTGCAGTTATCCATAAATAATCCGGTGACTGCCTGTAAACACCCGAAGATACGCTAAGAGTTGTGACCGGAAGGATGCAGTAACTGAGCCCTATCCTTGGTGATACAACCGTATTATCATTTATGCCTGAAAAATAATCGACCCTTGCGCCGGTATTCAGTATTACTTTGTCACTGAAAAGCTTGAGCGTGTATTGAGCAAATCCCGATGCCTTATAGAAGTTATCTTTGATATTCACATTGGTTTCAGGAATCGGATCACCAAATGCAGTTGTATCTGCAATATAGAAAGTCCGGTTCTTGAATTTTATGTACCTTGCAGAGCCTCCGATTATGATGTTATTCTTCCCGTTTATCTGTAGAAACGCCTCTGATCTGAGATTGAAATCAGATTCATACGAGTCATAATAGAACCTCATTTCATCGGTTCTAAGGTCACGATTTTCGTAATTGGTGAACCCTGATGAATTTGCCAACACTGTCTGAACATATCCCTTTTTGAAAAGTGATTTCAGGTTGAAACCTGCGGTGAACTGCTGCTGGTCGCCTTTTGCTTTGCCGTATGGATTATCATCGGAAATTTCTGATGACTCGCCTTCAAAGCTTATCTTATCAAATCCACCGACACCTACAAATGAGAGTCTTGTGTTCTTAGTGATATCGTAAACTGCCTTTAGATTGAAATCCCAGTAATCAGGAACAGCCGCAAGCCTTATTGCCCCTCTAATAAGATTCAAATAACTCTTCCTTACTGAAAGCACAAAGGAACCTCTTTTGGTAAATAGCGGACCCTCAAATATTCCCCCAAAACCTGCTGTGGAAAGATTAATATCACTCAGAAACCTTTTCCGGTAACCTTCGCGGAACTTGATATCCATAACGGAAGAGAGCTTGTCACCGTAGCGTGCAGAAAAGCCGCCGGTCGAGAAATTCACGTCATTTATAAACTTTACGTTTATCATTCCGATGGGCCCGCTTGATGAGCCTTGAGTCGGGTAATGATTAACATTCGGTATTTCAATCCCATCTATCATTGTCAGGTTCTCAGCAGGCGAACCGCCGCGAACTATGAGATCATTCCTCTGGTCATTTGCGGGTGATACTCCCGGCATTATCTGAACCATTCTTGAAATATCCTCAACTGCTCCCGGTGCGCGCCTTATTTCCTCAAAATCAAGATTGTAATTGCTTGTGCTTACATCGGTCTGTTTCTGGAAATATTTTCCTTCTACGTCTATCTGGTCAGTTGTAATGTTTGATATCAAAAGTTCAATGTGAACTTCACTTGGGCGCGAGGACAATACAACAATATCAGTTTGTATAAAAGCTTCATACCCCAGATGCGAGACTTTTATCTCATATGTCCCCAACGGAACATTTCTGAATTCAAACCTGCCGTTTTGGCCGGTAACGGCTTTGAAATCCGTGTTAAGTATTTGTACTGCAGCTTCTACAAGAGGATTCTGTGTCTCTTTATCTTCGACTGCGCCGGTAATTGTCCCCATATTCTGAGAATAGTTTACAGAAGCAGCAAGCAGCAATATGATAATGCATTTCAATAATATCATTTTGAAATTAATTTTAGAACTTTTTTTTATTTGATTACGTATTTGTCAATCTTATCCAGAAACCTCTCATCGGATATTCCGGTTCGGTTAAACATGATAACGCTCCCCAAACCAAGTTCCGGATAAAGCCTAAGCTCGCAGTAATATCCTCCGCCGCCGCCCGCATGTGAAAAATATCTGTGCCCGTTGAGATCCCCTTTAAACCATGAGAGGCACATTTCCGTAGGTTCACCTTTTAAGGTGCGATTTTCCGTAAAGAGAAGCTTCTTGGCATCTGTAGTTAAAAGTACTGAATTCACGCTGAGAAGATCCTGAGCATATCTCACCAGTGCTAATGGAGTTCCAATCAGTCCGCCGTATGAAGGTCCGTTTACATAATAAGGTTCAAACGGTTTCCATCCTGATGTGCTTTCACCCATGAATTTCGATTTGTCGATGAAAAAGCCAAGCAATAGGTTCATAATGCTCCACTTCTTTTGATATCCAACCGCGTGATCCTGCGGATCAGTAACAACAAAACCCAGATCAGCAGGTGATATACCAAGACTTTGGATGATGTTTTTTGTTACATATTCCTCGTAGGTCATTCCAGAAACTTTTTCTATCATCTGCCCCAGCAGCACATATCCCAAATTTGAATATGCAAATTCTTCATTCGGTCCGGCCTTCACTTCTGAGTTCTTTCTCATAATGACTGCGAAGAAAGAGTTCCTGTTGAACGAATTGTGATCTTCAGCAAGGTGTATCCAACTTAAAGGTATTGGGTTTGGTATGCCGGCTGAATGCGTTAGAAGCTGCTTAACGGTTATCTTATCCCCGTAAATGAGACCCGGAAGATACTTTGCAGCCGGCTCATTTATGCTTAGCAGTTTTTGATCATTTAACTGCAAAACTGCCAGGGCAGTAAATGTTTTGGTTAAAGAGAACAGGTTAAAGCTTGTGCTATCGTTTACTTCTCTTTTGTTCATGAAATCTGCAAATCCTCTTTGATACTTGTGTATGGTTGCTTCCCTGTTGAAAACAACATATTGAACTGAAGGTGTCCTGTTGCTTTCAATTTCAGAATTCAGCACATTTTCTATTTCATTTACATTCAAATTCATAGATTGCACATTATTATAAAATAAAATTATTATGCTAAACAAAAATAACTTCAACACTTTTAACTGATTCATTATATTAGAACTAATCCATTATTAATATTCAAACATCAAAGAATGGTCTCTGCTAATTGTACATTACTCATTATTAATTGTTAATTCTGTCTTTAGCGTGTTCATATTTCCCGGCAGCGCTTAAGAGCGTACCAATTTTTCCAAGTCCGAACGCAGGCATGTTAACATAAATATTCTCATACTGCCCTTTTGATATTTTGTAAGATTCATGCCAAACTCCAACGGCACCGCTTTTTCTTACCTTCTGATTAAAATCACGCCATGCAGGATAATGCTCAGCCGTTTTTGATTTCGCATACGCCTCCAGATGCTCGAACGATTTCCAGTACTGGACTGAAAGAGTATTTCTGCCGAACCAGCTTCTCTCTCCTAAGAAACCTGATTCCGGATTTGCATAAAGCTCTTTTAACATTCTGGGCATAGCCATTGCCACCGGAAACCATTTATGGATCTGCCAGAACTTATTTACTCTCATTCCAATGAGAAAGACAACAAAATCCCCGTCCATTTTTGCGAAATCTCTCCTGAATCCCTGCTTGTGATCTGAATTATTATTTGTATGCATATTATTTCCTCTGCACTTAAGGATATGTTATTTGTTATTTGTAATTGACCCAACGTTATCATAAATAAACTTCAGACTGCCTTTTAAGATTTGCTGAACAACTTCATCGGGCATCATTGCACACCTGCCGCGAATTATAAGTGAAGCCATGCCGTGTACAAATCCCCACATTGCAAAGGTAGCAGCGTCAATATCGGTATCTTTCAGGTAACCTTTTTCGATGCATTCCGCAACAGTAGTACGGAGCGAATTATATGATCTTTGCCCCGCATCCCACTCCTTCTTTTCCTGTATTTTCTCGGCAACGCCTTTTGCTATGAACATAAGGTCGTAGTAATCTTTATTCTCCATTGCGAACTTAATGTAGAGCTCCCCCATTTTAGCGAGTCTTTCCCGCGGGTCCTTTATGCTGTCAAGAGATTGCTGCAAAGCAAAAAGTTTTTCAAATCCTTCATTGTGTATAGCGTGAATTATCTCACCTTTATCTTTAAAGTATGAATAAATGGAACCGGGCGAATAATCAATAGCCTCGGCAATCTTCCTTATCGATACGTTATCAATACCATCACCTGCGAAAAGCTTCATTGCAGTCCTTACTATAAGCTGACGCATTTCCTGTTTTTCCCGTTCTTTTCTTTCGTCTGTACTCAACTTATGAACTATGTTTAATTATTGAACATTGTTTAATTATTGAACGCAATTTAATATGTGAATTTCGATTTGTCAAGAGCTAAATTAAAATACCTTTAATTTCTTGTAATTTTGTGCGATTTTCATTGAAATTTTTATGGAAGAACAGGAAACCAAAGTAAAGGAAAGAACTCCACTCCAGCTCAAACTGGAAAGTCTTCCCCCAAACCCCGGAATTTACCAGTTTAAGGATAAGGGAGGAAAAGTCATTTACGTTGGCAAGGCAAAGAACCTGCGCAACAGAGTGAGATTGTATTTCATGTCTAAACCTGTTGGCCCGAGGCTTGAGAAGATGATATCACTCATCCGCGATCTTGAGATCATAAATACTGATTCAGAAGTGGAATCCCTTATCCTCGAAATGAACATGATCAAGCAGTTAAAGCCCAGGTATAATGTTAACCTGAAAGATGATAAATCATTTCCTTACATCGTGATCACTAATGAACGATATCCAAGGGTTTTCCCGACAAGAAAACGAAGAAGCGACGGCTCAAGATATTTCGGGCCGTTTGCAGACGTGGGTGCGATGAAGTTATCACTGAAAATGCTTCGTGATCTATTCATGATAAGGACCTGCAGTCTGAATATTACACAGGAAGCCATTGATAAAAAGAAGTTCAAGGTTTGCCTTGAGTATCATATACATAAATGCGAAGGTCCTTGCGAAGGACTAGTATCGCCGGAAAGATACAATGAAATGATAGCCGAGGTTGAAAAAGTTCTGAATGGAAAGACTTCGACCCTTATTAAAGAGCTGGAAGAAAAAATGCACTCTGCCGCACACAACCATCAGTTTGAAGAAGCTGCACAGATTCGGAATAAGATCGAATCATTACAAGTTTACACTGAAAGACAAAAGGTAGTTTCCGAGGACCTTCTTGATAAGGACATAATAAATTTTGTAAAGGAAGAAGATGATGCTTGTGCAATGATCCTGAACATTCGCGATGGTAAGGTTATCGGCAAGCGGCATTATTATCTTGATACAGTTGAAGATAAAGAACCTGATGAAATTCTTGAAAGCGTGATATTCAGATATTACTCCGAGAACACATTTATACCTGATGAAATCCATTTGCCGGAAGAAGCGGGTTCAACCGAGGAGAGTATTGATGCTCTTAAAGAATGGTTTGTAAAGAATTTCGCGAAGCATGTCGAGTTCAGAATACCAAAACGAGGAGAGAAGGTCCAGCTGCTTGCAATGGTTAAAACAAATGCGCGCTTCATGCTTGATGAGCTTAAGCTTCAAAGGCTGAAACGTGAGTTCATACCAAATTCCGTAACCTCGCTCAAACGTGACTTACGGCTGACAAAGCTTCCCCGAAGAATAGAATGCTACGATATCTCGAATATCCAGGGAACGGATACGGTCGCCTCAATGGTAGTCTTCATTGACGGCAGACCGAAGAAAAGTGATTACAGGAAATTCAAGATTCAAACTGCCGTTAATGAAGTTGGCAGGCCCGACGATTTCGCCTCAATGCGCGAAGTCATATTCAGGAGATTCAGGAAAATTGCCGAGAAAAAGAATATCTCATTGCCATTTCAGGAAGAGACCCCGGAAATAGTATTTTCTGAAAATACTCAACCAAACAATGACCCAAGCTTCGACTCAATCCCGGATTTAATAGTAATTGATGGGGGAAAAGGCCAGCTTTCTTCGGCAGTTAAGGTACTTGGAGATATTGGCCTGGGCGAACTGAATATAATCGGGCTCGCCAAGAGGCTTGAAGAGGTCTTCCTGCCTGGAGCACACGAAGCCCAGTCAATACCCAAAACTTCGAGCAGCATCAAGCTTCTGCAGCGTGTAAGGGATGAAGCGCACAGGTTTGCAATTACCTTCCACCGCTCCTTGCGCGATAAGCGAACACTAAAGAGCGAGCTTGAAGACATTAAAGGAATCGGAAAACTGACTGCGCAAAAGCTGCTTAAGGAATTCGGTTCAGTTGAAAAGATAAAGGAATCAATTAAAGAAAACTACGAAGATTTTGAAAAACGGGCGGGGAAAAAAGCTGCTGAAAGATTAAAACTCTGGCTGGATGCAAATAATATGTAAGGCACTATCTGTCTGAATAGTTCCTAATTAAAAACACATTATTCCCTTGACAAATGCTGAAATCATCATTAACATTACAGTAAGGAGAAGTACTGGTTTGGAAATCTGAATAAACGGCTTCATTTTTTTGTTAATTAAATCATACTGATATGGATAACAAAAGAATTGAGATCACTTTAAGAGATTTTACCGGTGTCACAGATCTTGAAAGCTCCAAATACCTGCTGTTGAACAAGCTCAAATACTGTGAAAAAGAGCTTAACGAAACCCGCCTTTACCCCACATATCAAATGCTCATAAATATTTACATGCAGCTTGCTGATATTCTGAAGAATCACAACAAAATTTTCGGCAAAGAGTACACCGATGCCATTTGCGAAGAGGAAATGGAGGAAAAGCAGAGTCTTATTAATAACGAGATCGAAAAATGCTTTGATCTTATGCACTGGTCATTTGCACATCTGAACCGTTTGCTCGAGCAAGGCAAAGCTATTTATGATTTCATAGATGAGAATATTTCAATAGAAGCAATTGGCATTAACTCACCTTACAATCACGAAGGATATTTTATCCTTCCAGATAACAGGGAAAGACTCCTTAGAATTATTAAATACAACCGCAATTTATACAAAGTATTAAAGACTAGAGAAGTGGGCAACAGAGAAATGACACTGATCACTATTCCAAATGAAGTATTGAGGAATTATATGATCTCTGATGACATTCTGAACCAGATAATCTATATGCTGGATACAGAGCTGAATTTCCCGTACGGTCAATCGATATTGCCAGTTGCTAAGAGGAAGTTTCTGAATTTTCTGGAGAACTAAGGGAACCGAAAGTCACTCAACAAGAAGCTCAGGCCTGTATTCAAAATGCATTGTATCGTAGTGGTACCATTTACCGCCCCAAATGAACCCGTGCTTTTCGAAGATTTCAATAATTTCCATTGGAATCCTGTTCTTCCATACCATGTCACCATCCCACTGCCAGTAATTGCTGTAATTGGTATTTATGTCAATTGATGTGCCGAATGCATGCGTGCTTAACCTGTTTGTTCCGGCAATATTCCGCCAGTTGAATGTTCCCCCGGTGCGGCTTAAGTATTTATCGAATTCCGCCCCCAGGGTTGATTCAATCTCGTCCGATACTGCCTGGAGTTTTTCTGCCATACCATTAACGCTGTTCACCTGCACGTTGCATCCGCAAACAGAAGGCATCCAGTTTATAGTTACGAGATTTTTCTTAACCTCCGATGACGTATTGCCGTACATTTTTTTGAAGAAAGGCTCATATCTTATTCTTCCGGGTTCAAAGTTCTCTGCAGGCGGTGAATCCCAATTTGCGCCTTTCACATATTTTTGATGCATCATATCTTCAAGATCAGGTGAGTCAAGCATTTCATCGTGCGTCTTCCCTGCAATTCCGTCATCCCACTGCATTACTGTTCCGTCTTTGAAATAGAGATTATTTTCATCTGCTCTATCTATGAAATCAGGATAAGCTTTGACTAGCCTTAATAGTCCATCAGGAATAGCTTTCTTTACTTCTCCCTGTAAACTGTCCCGCGATAAAGTAATATTATTTACATCATTATTTGTGTAATTTGACTTGTTTTCACCGCACGAAACAAGGCTGAAAAGCGTTAATAAGTAAACTATTAAATTCATTTTCCGGATTTCTTCTGTAAATATACTCTAATGCAAAAAGGAAAACTATACCTCATTCCCAACACACTCGGAAGCGATGAGCTTAAAAGTACAATCCCTTCGCAGGTATTGTATATTATTGAGTCTATTGACCATTACATAGTTGAAAATATCCATTCTGCAGCTCACTTTTTAAAGCTTGCCGGATTAAACAAGCCGCTTAAGGAATTAACATTTTATGTGCTGAACGTTAACACAAAAGAGGATGAATATCATTCTTACTTAAATGTAATATCGCACGGTAATAATATGGGAATAATATCCGAAGCCGGAATGCCGTGTATAGCTGATCCCGGTTCCGTTATCGTTTCTATGGCTCACAAAAAAGATATTACCGTTGTTCCGCTGGCCGGACCCTCATCTATCCTGATGGCACTTGCAGCTTCCGGGCTGAACGGGCAGAACTTTTCATTTAACGGTTATCTGCCCATTGATAAAGTGAAGCGCAAAGCAAAATTGAAAGAACTCCAGGGAAGGATAAAAACCGAAAACCAGACACAGATATTTATCGAGGCTCCCCACAGGAACGACAGGCTGCTTGAAGAACTAATTGAAACATGCAGTGCAGAACTGAAGCTTTCGCTAAGCGTTGGTTTAACAACACACGAAGAACAGATCATAACAAAAAGCATAAGGGAATGGAAAAAAACAGAAATAACAATAGGGAAAACACCCGCAATATTCTTAATTGGCAAATGAGAAAACTATTTTTAATAATAGTCAGCTCAGTATTAGTACTGAGCTGCGGAAAGAAAGAAATGACCGGCACACAGCCTCCAAATGACACAAAAAAAGACTCCTTGCAAAGAATTGAGGGTAATGACGTAACAAAAACTCCGGAAGGTCAAAAGAAGGATTCAGCTATTTCCAAAAACCCGGTACTCAAGTGGGAATTCAAATCTCTTGGAACAGGAAAACATGATGAACCGATAACACAGGTATATGTTGTTGTTAACGGGAAGAAATTTGAAATCCAAAAAATTGAATTTGGCTTTAGTGATGTTGTGAAAGATAGCTACGCTGATCATCATATACCCGGCGAAGCGATTATTGCGTGCCGCGGATGGTGGGCAGGGGCCGGAATAGACTACTGGGTAACCAGAAATAACAAGGAGCTGCTTGTTTTCAGCAGGGAAATCGGCGAAACTTCAACAGAAGACGGCGAACCCAGCGATTATGAAGGAAAACCACAGCATATTAAATCAATAACTATTGAGTGATTGACAGGCATGGTTGGGGAAAAGAAAAAGGACGGTCAAATACTTTTGCCCGCCCCCAAAATCACTCCTAAAAAAGTAAACTATTTATTTACGGTATCAGATAATCCTTTACCTGCTTTAAAACGTGCAACTTTTCTTGCAGGAATATTTATTGAAGCACCGGTCTGCGGATTTCTGCCGACTCTTGCATTCCTTTTAGAAACTGAAAACGTTCCGAAACCGACCAGTGAAACTCTCCCGCCCTTTTTCAGGGTCTTTGTTACACTGCTTAAGAATGAATCCAGGGCTGCTTTTGCAGCAACTTTAGTAGTGCTGGCGTCGGCTGCCATTTGAGCAATAATTTCTTCTCTTGTCATTTGGTTTTGAAGTTAAATTGTTATTATGTTGTTGATTAGATGTGTTTCACAAAGATAACTATTTCTTAACAAAATAAAAAATAGTTAATTAAGCGTAAATCATTAATCAATACCTTTTATGATAAATATAATTTCATTAAAATTGCAGCCATATAATAAAATTAATGAAGCTACTACTTTCGTATTTAAAGAATTACAGGGGTTACGTTGTTTTAGCACTTTCCCTTGCGGCCATAAACCAGGTTTTTTCCCTTCTTGACCCGATCATACTTCGCTACATAATTGATGATTATGCCACAAAATTCGATAAATATACCCAGGATCAGTTCTTTAAAGGGGTGGGACTCCTGCTTGCCCTTGGTGTCGGTTCGGCCTTTGTATCCCGGGTAGCCAAGAACTTTCAGGACTACTATATTAACATGATCACCCAGAAACTGGGGGCAAGGATATATGCCGACGGGATCAAACACTCGCTTGATCTGCCCTACCAGGTATTTGAAGATAAGCGCTCCGGCGAAACCCTTGGCATCTTGCAGAAAGTGCGCACCGATGTTGAACGTCTTATTTCTGCATCCATTAACATAGTTTACGCTACGCTTATCGGACTTATCTTTGTAAGTATTTATTCATTCTCAATTCACTGGATAATTTTCCCCGTATATGTTGTAACAGCACCTTTGATCGGATGGGTCAGCTCTCAGCTAAGCAAGCGCATAAAAAGAATACAGAAAAAAATCGTAAGTGAAACTACTTCGCTTGCGGGAACCACTACTGAATCACTCCGCAATATTGAACTTGTAAAAAGCCTTGGACTTGCGGGCCAGGAAATAAACAGGCTTAACTCGACAACTGAGAAAATTCTCGGGCTTGAGCTAAGAAAAGTGCGTTACATAAGAAGTATCAGTTTCATACAGGGCACGCTTGTTAATTTTCTGCGTACTTCAATTCTTTTCATTATGATGTACCTTATCTTCTCGAAGGTGATCACAGCCGGAGAGTTTTTTTCATTGTACATTTATTCGTTCTTTATATTTGGTCCGTTGCAGGAGCTTGGCAATATCATCAATATCTACAGGGAAAGCGAAGTATCACTCAACAATTTTCAGGATATAATAGATACGCCGCTTGAGAAAAAACCCGAAAAACCTGTTTCGATAGGTCAGATAGAGACATTTGAATTTGACAAAGTCACTTTTAAGCATCTGAGCGCTTCCAATCATGCATTGGAGCATATTTCCTTCAATACTCATCTTGGGCAGACTGTTGCGTTTGTAGGTCCTTCGGGTTCCGGTAAAACCACACTGGTCAAGCTTCTGGTAGGATTGTACGCTCCCCAAAGCGGCACCATTTTTTACAATGGAGTGCCCGGCGGTGAAATTGATTTTGACCACCTGCGAAATCAGATCGGATTTGTAACTCAGGATACACAGTTGTTTGCAGGAACTATCAAAGAGAATCTGCTTTTTGTAAATCCTGATGCAAGCGACGAAGAAATTCTTGATGCACTCAACAAAGCTGCATGCCAGGGTTTGCTGGAAAGGGCCGATAAAGGTATTGATACAGTCATCGGAGAAGGCGGAGTAAAAGTCTCGGGCGGCGAGAAACAGAGGCTTTCAATTGCACGGGCACTGCTGAGAAAACCAAGACTGCTGGTATTTGATGAAGCAACATCTGCACTCGATTCACTAACCGAAGAAGAGATCGGACAGACAATACGCGATGTATCAGCAAGAACTGATCATATCACAATTCTGATTGCCCACAGGCTTTCTACAGTCATGCATGCAGACAAGATATACGTGCTTGAAAAGGGCCGAATGATCGAAGAGGGAAAGCATCATGAACTGCTCGAGCTCAAGGGTCTGTATTATGCAATGTGGCGCCAGCAGATAGGTGAACGCCACAGGACGAACGGAGCAATAGCTGAAGAACTTGTTCCTAAGGAACTTAAGTGATTATAAAAGAGGATCATCCGGTAGAAACAGACGGCAAAAATTTATGGCTCACTGCAAACTCATTGTATATTTCTAAATATTGTGTTAAAATTACATATGGAAAACGAAACTACCACTCATCAGATTAGCAGTGATGTAACGACAGAAGGTATAAGGATCCAGGTTTTCCCTGATTATGTTCCGGAACACTCCAACCCCGAACAAAACCGGTATTCATTTTCATACAGAGTAATTATTACCAATGAAAGCGAAGCTAAAGTAAAGCTTCTGTCACGTCATTGGCTGATCATAAATTCCGATGGTGATCAGGAAAGTGTTGACGGTCCCGGAGTTGTAGGTTATACACCGGAGCTTGAGCCCGGCGAATCTTTTGAGTACTCAAGCCATTGCCCTATTAATACAGTATGGGGAACAATGGAGGGTACATACACAATGATACGCGATAACGGGCAGAAATTTGATGTCAAGATCGGCAGATTCTATCTTGTCAGCGATATTGTTCTGGCTTAGGTGCTGAAAACTTAGCGATATTCCTTTTTTCCCTGCGGTATTGCAAAATTCATTCTTTCAGGCTAATTTGCCTCAAAATCCGGCGAATGAACAAGCAAACATTTTTCTTTCTGATTTCCTTTTTATTTATCTCAACTGAACAGTTTTCTCAGGGGTGGATACCTCAAACCAGCAATACAAATGAGATTTTCTACTCCGTCTTTTTCACCAATGAAAACACCGGCTGGGCTGTAGGCAATAACGGAGTGATCAGGGCAACAACCAACGGCGGCACAAACTGGTTCAATCAAACAACAACATTTCCGGGTCCCTGGTTTGAAGTTCATTTCGTCAATCCCTCGACAGGCTGGATATGCGGGGGAAACGGAGTAATGAAGAAAACAACAAACAGCGGGAATAACTGGTTCGATATTCCAAGCGGTACATCGAGTACACTTTATTGCACATTCTTCATAAACGATCAAACCGGATGGATCGTTGGCGGACCCCAGACACCGAGAAAAACTACCGATGGCGGCACGACCTTTACTCAGCAGACCATACCGATCGGGGGATCATTGTGGACAGTGAAATTCCTGGATTCACAGATCGGCTTTGCCACTCTTGATGCAGGGGGATTTATAAAAACTGTAAATGGCGGAGCAAACTGGACCCCCTATTCCACAGGTACTGGCGGAACGATTTGGTCAGGATTCTTTACGGATGCGCAAACGGGATATCTCTCAGCTGACGGTGGTGTTATCAGAAAGACTACAAACGGCGGAGTGAGTTGGTCAGCACAAACGAGCGGAACTTCACAACTTCTTCACTGGGTGTTTTTTCCCCTTACAGGGTCAGGAAACTTGGGTTTTATCTGCGGTTGGAGCGGAACCATCCTTGCAACATCAAACGGCGGCGTGAACTGGAATTCGCAGTCTTCAGGAACTTCTCAGAATCTTAGGTCTTTACACTTCCCGAATTCGCAGACCGGCTGGGCTGTAGGCGATAACGGCACTATTCTTAAGACAACAACAGGAGGTTTATTGCCGGTAGTACAGATTTCAAGCGAAATACCGTGGGGATTCAGACTATTCCAAAACTATCCCAATCCATTTAATCCCGTAACTACAATATCTTTCAACATTCCAGTTTCGCAGGCAAAGAGCATCAGCCTCAAAGTATATGACCCTGCTGGAAAGCTGATTTCGGTTCTTTTGGAGGAAAGGTTATCGGCGGGAAAATATGAAGTTAATTTTGATGCACGAAATCTCTCAAGCGGGATTTACTTTTATTCGCTTACTACAGATAATTTTGCTGAAACAAAGAAAATGATGCTTTTGAAGTGAGGAGAAAGAACAGCTATAATTATTCGTCGTGCTAAGATCTTTAAAACGAACCGGCTTTTATGTTTGTAACCCGATAAGCAACTTAATTTATGAATCCTAAGAAAAAAGCAACAGTGCCAAAACAGGAATCAGTTTGGGATTACCCGAGGCCCCCGAGGATTGAAGATTGCTCAAAACACATACGGATAATCTTCAATGGCATTGTCATAGCAGATTCGACTCATTCGAAAAGAGTACTTGAGACCTCTCACCCGCCTGTTTATTACATCCCCCCGCAAGACATAAAGACTGAATACCTGAAGCCCGCTGAAAACCGAACATTTTGTGAATGGAAGGGTGAGGCAAGCTACTATCATCTTCGTGTTGGTGAAAAATATGTGCGGTATGCGTGCTGGTATTATCCAAACCCTATTCCTGCCTTTGCCCGGTTAAAAGATCATATGGCATTTTATGCGGGAAAGATGGATAAATGTTTTGTGGGAGAAGAGCTGGTAAAACCGCAGCCCGGGAAGTTCTACGGCGGCTGGATAACAAGCGATATAGTGGGTCCGTTTAAAGGAGAAGTAGAATCAGAAAACCGGTAATCAATTCTATTAAATGAAAATACTATTTCTATTTCAGCTTGATGAGCATTGGCAGAAGAAATACGATGAATTGAAAAGTGAATTTCCGCAGCACGAATTCAAGAATGTAACGGATCCCGAAGAAAGAGTTGAAGCACTCAAAAATGCCGAAGCAATTGTTTGCGGCAGGCTGAGCGAAGATGAATTCAATAATTCTCCGAAAATCAAAGCAATTTTTGTCCCGTTTACAGGCCTGAACAATTTCCCCATAAAACTTATCAAAGAAAGAAATGTTTTCATATCCAACACACATGCAAATGCAAAGTATGTTGCAGAACATGCAGTAATGCTGGCAATGGCTCTTATGGGAAATGCGGTTGACTATCATAACAGGCTGAAGGAGGGTTACTGGAGCAGAGAGAAAGATGGTGATAATATGTGGGAAACCATTCAGAATAAGACGATCGGTATACTTGGACTCGGTCACATTGGTCAAAACATTGCACGGCTTTTAAGATCATTCAACTGCAAAATTATCGGATTCAAAAAAAGTACTGACGGTTTCAGAGACGACAATCTTGATGAAGTGACAAATGACCTTTTGTACACAGTAATAAAAAGTGATGTTGTTTTTACTGCCTTACCACTGACGCAGGAAACAAAAGGCCTCATAAATGCTAAAATTCTTGCAGAAATGAAAGGAAAATATATTATTAATGTTGGAAGGGGTGAAACAATTTCGGAGGTTGCATTGTATAATGCACTAAAGGACGGAGTACTGAAAGGCGCAGCACTGGACGTATGGTACAATTATCCCCGCAAAGATCCCGAGCCGGTTTATCCGGCTAGTTTGCCGTTTTGGGAATTACCAAACGTTTTGCTTTCACCGCACAAATCAAGCCAGACTGAGGCCGCCAGAATTGAAATGGTTGAAGATACTGCTGAAAATATCCGTACTTATTTGTTAAACGGAATACCAAAACAGATTGCATTTATATGAAACCGATATTCTTTGTAGTTTTGTTCTCTTCTGCATTTGCTTTATATACACAAAATCTCGAAATGAGGATTGAGATAAACAGAACTGAATTCAATAAGCACTCCAGGGAGAGCGAAGATACTTTGATCATCACTTGCTTGTTCAAGAATGCAGGAAGTGAATCTGTAATTTTCAGATTCTCTGAGCAGTATTTCATGTTGAGAATGAATGATGACAACGAATACGGCCATTCACATTGCTTCAGAGTTTACCCTTCAAACTATAGCAAAATTTACAGCGTTTACTATGAGCGGAACAAAGAAGATTTCTTCACGCTTGGCCCGGGAGAAAATCTTATATACAGGGGTGATTACACTGTTTCCTGGTTGTGCCGCGGACCTCCGCCGGAAGGTGATTGGAAATTAACGATGAGTTATAACAGAGAAATAACAACTGAAGATAATTACTATCTGGTTAAGAGCTACTATACCGATAAGGCTGATTCGGTTTTCCTTCCCGGTGCGTGGACAGGCAGACTGAGCTCAAACGCTGTGGAGTTTGTTGTGAAGTGATCATTGAATTTCTATGTATCCTTCTTCGCTGACTTTAAGCTTACCTGCTGAACTTTCTGTTCCCAGAGAATTTACACAATCTTTAATTTCAGACTCGTTCAAATACCTGAGATTGTAATCGGATTTTTTGTTATCAGTAAAAACAGGATAGATCTTAAGAGTTGTCCCACCTTCTTTTAATACAAGCTGGATAATCAAACCATATGGTTTTGCTTTTGTTGAGCGGTATCTGCCCGGCGCATTGAAAATGAAGTTTCCGATGTTGTAGAAGATCCATTTCCCGTTATATAATTCAGCTTCCTGAACCGTGTGTGCAGCATGCCCGATTATCAGATCTGCTCCGGCATCGACAAGATAGTGTGCGGCATTTTTCTGTATTTCGTTTGCAGGTTTATAATTACTTCCCCAGTGCGGATAAATGACAACAAAGGAATCAGGGTCTTTTGCTTTGATTTCCCTAATCTGTTTCCCAAGCTTAACTGTATCAAGCATATATACACCGCTTTTACTTACACCCGAGTAAAAGCCTTTCTTCATAAAGAATTCCCTTTGCCAGTAACATCCTAATACATAGAGCCTGTAGATTTTCCCGCCTGAAGTATACTCTGCGGTATATGGTTTTGATGCCTCACCTTCATTGTCTCCTGCTCCAAAAGAGGAGATTCCGCTCAAACTGAGAGTATTAACAGTTGAAATAAGGCCTCTTGAACCAAGATCCATGGTGTGATTGTTTGCCAGTGTTACGGCTTTGATATTGTACCTGGCTAAGAATTCAGGGGTAGTCTTTGTATCAGCATAGTGAACATAGTTTCCTATTCTTGAAAGCGGAACATCATTTGCATTGATCAATGGAGTTTCAAGATTTGCGACTGCGAAATTTGAACCCAGAAGCAGTCCTTTCACATTCTCAAAAAAACTGTCGTAACCGCGCACTTCCAGAATATTCAAACCGCGATTGAACTTCGGATCCTGCTGGTAAGCCTCTCCAAAATAAGTATCTCCAAGAAACAGAACTGAAAGCGAATCAGAATTTATATCTTCTGCCAGTAAAAGCAGTATGAAAACAGGAACAAACTTCATCAATTTATCAACATAAAATTAAACCCGCAGCAGAAGCCGCGGGTAAGGAGCGGATAGATCAATAACCATATCAAATGACTTGAAGCAAATGACAATCTGAGGATCAATAATAATCTAATTTTGCGAAAGTCCGTTTAATAGCTTTAGCGTATTTGTATTTTGGATGACCAATGATAAGAAAGACTCCGTCTCTGGAAGCTTTCGGGATTCTGTACTTCTTCTTCAAAGCCTTCATATGCTTCAAAAAAGGAGCAATACTTCCTATCATACAAGTTCCGAGTCCAAGTGACTCTGCAGCAAGCATAGCATACGTGGCGGGGATTATCGGGTCGGCGGGATCTGCAAAGCCGGAATTGTAAAAATACATTGCAAGAGGTGCATCATAAAGCAAGTGGTTCTTCCCTTCTGCTTTGCTCTTAAGAAGAACATCGATCAAGGGAACAACAAACTGTTTCGAAAGAATATAGTCTTCTTTTTTCAAAAAAGGCCTCATCAAAATAAGCATAAAAGGCGAAAAGTACCTTTTCATCGGCTTAAGTGCGTCGATGAATTCATAAGAAAATTCTCTGACTTTATTCTTTCCTTTAAATATCTGGACCCCTGTGTCAGAAGGCGGTATCCCCATGGGTGATGTTACTGCAGCCCTAAGTATTTCATCGATCATTGACTGTTCGATATCTTTTTCCTTAAAATCCCTTACACTTCTTCTGGAAAGCATCAGTCTGTAAAGGTAATCATAAGTTGTCCGCGAGCCTCTGGATGGCTGCTTGATAAAATCTTCAGCGCTAAGCGTTCTGCCTTCGACAATTATTGAGCCATTCGGGCAAACTGCTGCACACTGGCCGCAGCCAAAGCACCCGAAAACGGGTTCCGGATTGATCTTAAGAATTTCGCCATCCAGATAAAGCCCGAAATCCTTGCAGACTTCAACACATGCGCCGCATGCATTGCAGGAATCCTGATCAATTATTATATGGGCATTTTCGGCGGTCCTTGAAGTTGGAATTGGCATAAAAAACCTCCTTTAATACATCAATAATAATATTCAATAATATATATTACAATGATACTTATAATCAGTTCCTTTAACAAAATAAAAAACCGGGTTTTTAGGCCCGGCTAAGATGATAAATAACAAACAGAAATGAAACCAAACACCTTAAATCATGATTCCAAAACCTGCATCATTGTCATTTCTACAAACATTCTGTTAGGCATGCTGTTGACCTTCTTAATGTGAATTTCGCACTGCCACGCATGCGATGATTCATCTTTGAAGCTGAAAATACTTGTATATGTCTCATCCGCCGAAATGTCAGCAGACACCTGTTCCCAATTGTGCTTTTCGCTCAAGCGGCTGCAAAATGCCTCTGAGAATTTTCCGGTTTCAAGATCTGTATCAACAAAATACTCATATTTGATCTTCTGGGCAGCAACATCTCCTGCTGCTGCAAAAAGCTGCGAATCAAATAAGATGCTATGAAGGACGAGGGCTAAAGCGATGAAGAGAACTTTTGGCATAGCTGTTTTGTATTTAAGTTCCGAAAAAGAATATTTAAAAACTCAGGTTCAATCCTGCCGGAATTTCAGAACCGGCAGGTTTGTTTTAACTAGAAATTGAATTCATAACTGACCTTGAAATATCTCCTGGTGTACTGAAGCTTGTCGCCTTCAAGGTTCAGAACAAAGTATACACTGCTTCCTCCGAAGAATTCGTACTGAACCATGGTGTTCCATAATGCACGCTTTCCGTAAGTATCCTTCTGGAAGTATGTTCTGAGAAAGAGCTTATCAAGCAGTTTAAGATCTATCTTAGTACTGTAAATTGACTGTTTGATGCTTTCCCCTACCTCTCTGTAGCTGTAACTTGCTCCGATTCTCAGTTTACCGAAGAACGACAGATCTACCGAAGCGTACGGATTAAGCAAGGTCTCGCCGAAGTACTTACCGCCATAAAAACCGGCCTGTACTGAATGATTGCCGTATATCAGCCTGACATTATGCTCGGTAAGTATATTATCCCTGACAAGCCTGCTGCCGTCTTCATTCATAATCATGTTTCCTGAACGGTCCATTTCGTTTGGCCGGTCATACTCTATACTGTGGAAAAAACTAAGCCAGCCGAAAACTTTATAAAATATGTTTGAAAATACTCCGTTCTGATAACGGAAACTATCGGTCAGCCTGCGAGCAGTATAATATCTTGCAAACAGGTTTATATTTGGAAACATTTTTGAATCCTGCACCCACTGATATCCTCCGCCAACATTGATCTCATCGTAATTATTCCCGAAATCAAGAAATGAGGTTGATGACTGGAAATTTGAATCATACCTGGAATAAGAAGCGTCCATATACGGCCCGCCGCTGTTATCCTGCTCGTAAAATAAGTAAGCGTTATAAAGATTTCCGCCGGTTCCGTCTGTGTTAAAACTTCTGGCAAACTGCGGGACAAACCTGAACCGGGAAGGCAGGTATATCTTTCCGTCAACACTTGCAACTTTCTCATTATAGTTCCCCAGTGTATCATGAGTGTATACAAAAAGTCCACCAACATTAAAACCTGTGAAATTGAAGTTAGGCCTTACAGCAGCGAACTTTCTTTTTGAGCCCGGAGAGAATTGTATCGAATCTTCCTGAACATATACAGCGCCAAGTTTAAGTTTATCGCTTCTGTATGTATAATTCAGTCCATACTCAATATTCTGAATTGCGCGGGTATAAAACAGGTTTATAGGTGTTCTGTAAATATCAAGATCCTTACTGAAAAACGGTCTCTTTTCCTGCAGAAAGATCGGTCTGCCATAGAATGAGAATCTGAATGGGTCCGCTTCAAGAGTAGATTCATCAGTAAATACAGTGCTTTTCAGTTTATGCTTATCAAGGCTCACCGCAAACTCGCCCCCAAATCGGAATTTGCTGTCAATTCCGTTGAACTTGTTCGCCATTACATAGGGTGTAAGGTTGAACCGTAAGTTCATCCTTTCATCAAACGGAGTAGCAAGGTCAAACTTGTAGAGGTTCTTTACCGATAGCAGCTCACAATCAGGTGTGAGAGAGTACCAATAGTAATTACCGTCAGGTTTATATGAAAAAAGCTGCAACTCTACGCCAATCTGCTTCTTGTTCTTGTTTTGCAGCCTGTCTACCGGAATCTTTATCTCCATTTCAACATAACCAGGTTCGCCATCTTTTGCTTCCTTATAGATCTTTGATTTGTTTTCCCACTGCCAATCCCATTCGTATGATTGGTTACGTTGATTATAAACTACTGCATCACGCTGGTTATCAAGGAAGCTCACAACAAAGATATAACCATTCTGCCTCTTATTCTCAAGATCAATTATGATAAAGAACTCATTCTCTTCATCTGTGCTTCTATCCCTAGTAAGTGATTGTTTGATGATCTTGCCTCTTGGCCAGTACTTAATTGCAATATTAATTGCTTCCCGGGTCTGTTTAATGTATGCTATGGTGCTGTCATAGTCTTTTGACTCGGACCTCGGGATCATCATGTGGAAATCTGTGAATACCTTGGCATCACCCCATTCAGAGTCATTTATCTTCCCGTCAACGGTCAACGCAGAGATCTTTTCCATTCCGGCGTTCTTGTTTAGACCCTCCTGCGCGGAGAGACTGCCCAGATAAACTGTAAGAAATGTTATTAATAGAATCTTTTTCATAAATATGTAAATTAAACTTTCTGAAACTGCTATGCTTTTTGAATCTTGCTTTTTTCCGTTGATTGTCAGGGTTTGAAATAAAAAGAGCCTGTGCGATGCCTGTCTCAAAAACTTTGCCTATGGGTCAAATATAGGTATAATTTCGAGACAGGCGGCAGCCTACTTTTTTCTAAGCCGCCTGCACGCTTGAGCCCTCAAAACAAGCGTCGCCCAATCGCACTGCCCTCATTCTTTTCCGGATGGAGAAAATCCGCGTCTTGGTTTTCAAGTCCGAATTTCTCTTTTGATGCATTTCAGCTAAAGAAGGTTTAATTTTTCTTTCAAATAGTTTAAGATCTCAAAAACCCGCATTAAGATATAAATCCATAAAAAACAGATGCCCCGAGAAACCATTTATCTGATTAGACATCATACATCTTTTCCAGTGACAGTCCTTTATGTTGTGCAGATCGTATTTATTATGATTAAGCTGTTCCATTTTATTGTCTTCATTTCAAAAAGATCATCTTCCTGGTGATCCTGTTGTTTCCTGATACCAATGAGTAGAAGTATATACCGCTTGCATTTTGATCAGGAGAGAATCTGAATGAGTAAATGCCTCTGTTCAATTCACCTTCAAGAAGCGTTTCTACTTCTTTGCCGGAAGAATCATAAATTTTCAGCAAAACATACCCGCGCTCTGTTAAACTGAACTGAATATCAGTGGACGGATTGAACGGATTTGGATAGTTCTGTTTCAATTCAAATTTATTTGCAGTTTCAGATATCTGTTCGATCCCGATTGATTTTACTGCAACAAAAGCTTCATTAATATCAGAATAGCTGAAACCTGCCTGAACACCGCCTGATATTGTATATATTGTATCTCCAACAACTCCAACACCCATTCCGTGGCGTGTAGAACTCATATTATCAAAATATTGCCACACGTTAAATTTAGGGTCATAAACTTCGATCTGTGCCCTTAGCCCGCTTTGCCCCGGCATGAACCACTCACCGCCTATGGCGTATATTTTACCTCCGTAAGTACAAAGAGAAAATCCTGACCTGCTGAAGATTAGAGAATCCACCGGATACCATGTATCGGTAAACGGGGAGTAAGCTTCAACAACCCGCGTGCTGCCTATGTTGAATGAAAAATTCCTGCCGCCAACTGAATATATTAACGAATCAACAGTGATCGCAGTATGATGGTCCCTTTCGGTCGGCATTGGTGCTTTGGTTTCCCATGAATTCATTACCGGATCATAAACTTCATTTATATTATTTGATTGCAGGAGGTTATACCCTGCTCCGCCGATCACATAGATCTTGCCGTTCATTTCAGCAGCTGCAGATGCTCCTCGTATACTTGGAACAGGTGCAACTGAAACCCATTTGTTCTGTTGCGGGTCATACTTGTATGAATTTGTCACAGGCTGAAACGGATTACTGGTGTATCCGCCAAGCACATATATCTTTCCGTTTGATACTGCACATGCCATATGATGCATTGCCAGAGGAAGAGGATCTGCAATAGACCAGGTATCCTTTGCCGGATCGTAAATATGAACTTTATCAGTTGATACTCCTCCTGGCTCCAATCCGCCTATGATATATATCTTACCGCCCAGAACCACACTGCCGCACTCCGTAAGTAAATTTGGCAATGACGCCCTGCTAAACCACTTTACCTGAGATTCTGTGGTTACGCTCATCAGGAAAAATGACGAAACAGCGAGGTATTTTACCGTTTCAGTTAACATCTGTTTTCAAACACAAATCTCAGAACTAAATTTATATAAGCACTTATATAAATATAAATACATTACTTTGACTAAGCAAACCAAAATTTCGCAGTTTTGTTGAATCCTAAGTTACTTGTGTTTTGTAAATTAATATGATATTTTATAATAAATAACAAATAACTGTAATTTACCATAGTATCCTATGAAACCTGATGATTCTCTTTTTGAGCTCATAAAATCGATGACAAAATCTGAAAAGAGATACTTCCAGCTATCTTCAGCACTGCAATCGGGAACCAAGAATTATATGAAGCTCTATCTGGAGCTGGAATCGATGTCTGTCAGAAAAGAGGAATATGATGAAAAAAGGATCAAAGAGAAGTTCAAGAACGAAAAGTTCATCCGTCAGCTTACATTTACCAAGAATTACCTAACTGAGAGCTTGCTGAAAAGTCTGCTAAATTACAAAGCGGAATCAACCGTTGATTCCAGGATCTCATTACTTATTTCACAGGCTCAAATCTGTTACGAAAAGGCACTTTATCCTGTCTTCTTCCGACTGACAGCCAGGGCCGCTGAACAATGTAAAACTTATGAGCGGTATACATTGTATCTCCGTGTACTTGAACTGGAAAAAGTCATAATCATCAAGAAGTACCCAAATGCTGAAGATGAGCACAAACTGTTTGAAGAAGAAAGAAGAACTCTGGATGTGCTTCAAAACCTTGCAGGATATGATTCCGCAGTTTCTGAGCTTACTACACTATACCGGGAAAGGGGCCGCGCAAGAGATGATTCTGCATTTGCAGTGATCCGCAAAATTGAATCTTTGGAAATAATGCAGTCAGAAGAAAGTGCACTTTGCTGCATAGCCAAAGAGCGATACTATTTCATTCTCCAGCTAATTGCAGACCTCAAAGGTGATCTTGAGAAAATGTATACCCTTGCACTAAAACGGCTGGATATTATGAAGAACAGCCCCGAACCTTTTGAAGACAGGCTGTTCAATCACATCCATGATGCAATTATGTATATACTTCTTCTTGCCCCAAGGCTTGGAAAAACGATAAATACAGAAATGTATACGGACTTGTTAAAAGAACACGCAGGAAACTCCGATTCAGACCGGATAAACTTATTCCTCATTATGAGCACACTTAAGCTCATTTATTTAGACGTTAACCGGAGTGAGAAAGTTGCAGTTAATGAAATAAATGCAATTACAGAAGGACTGAACAAGCATAAAGGCAAAATTGACAGCAATTTCGAGATCCTTATTTATAACCTCTTGGCAAAGATCTGTATTTCAAGAGGCGATTACGAATCTGCAAACAAGTTTCTGAACATTCTACTTAACCACCCCGAGATCAATATCAGAAAAGACATCGAAACTTATGCAAAGATCCTGAACCTGCTGGTCCATTATGAGCTCGGCAATCTTGATCTTCTTGAACACCTGATTAAGTCAACTTACCGCTATCTCATCAGGAGAAAAGGACTTCACAGATTCGAAAACATTGTTCTGAAATTCCTTAGAAAGCTGAGCTCCGTTAATGATTCCGCACAATTAAAAGAACAGCTGGAACTTCTGAATCAGGAAATTATTGAATTAAAAAAAGATCCGTATGAAATGAACGCACTTTTGTATTTTGATCTTCCTAAATGGATCGAGCAAAAACTGGACCAGCTGTAATGCTGCATTATTTAACTAGTATCATTTTCTTTGTCAGTTTATAATTGCTTCCTGCCAGCACACAAAAATATACTCCACTCGGGAAGTTTTGCGCATTCCATTCGGCCGTATAACTACCCGGTTTAAGAATCCCTTTGAATAACTCTGCGCGCTGCTTTCCGGAAATATCATAAACAAAAAGCTTCAGGCTTTCTGCGTTTCCTCCGGCGGGTATATCGAAGCCGATCCGCGTTGAAGGATTGAACGGATTCGGATAGTTTTGATAGAGCCTGTAACCCCCGGGCACTTCTGTTCCGTTTTGATGAATGCCGAT
>JAUQWS010000101.1 GCA_030835025.1 Ignavibacteria bacterium
ATCCGGTAGGAATAGAGCCGAACAGTGTTGCTGCAGAATTTTCGCTTAGCCAGAATTATCCAAATCCATTCAATCCCGGCACTAAGTTCGATTTGAGTCTGAATAAAGAGGAAACTGTTTCAATAAAAGTTTTTGATCTAAACGGCGAAGAAGTTTATACTATCAAAGAGGGAAAACTCTCTGCCGGTGATCATACTTTTGAATGGAATGCAGTAAATTCATCCGGAATAACTGTTAACAGCGGAGTATATTTCATTCGCGTTAGCACAACAGGATCAACTCTTACTAGAAAAATGGTCCTTATGAAATAGATTTTTGTTTCTCCTTTTGTCTTGAAGACCCGCATTCTACCCAATGGAGTGCGGGTAATTTTTTTGCTGCGAATTCCGCTTGTTCTATGATTCGATTTAAATTATCATGATTTCCATAAACAAAAAAGCCCGTATATCATACGGGCTTTTTGATGCTAATAAGAATCTTTTAATCCATTGGAAGAGAAATCGTAAAAGTTGTCCCTTTTCCCTGAGCCGATTTCACTTTCACACTTCCTCCGTGCTCCTGTACTATCCTCTTAACAATTGAAAGTCCCAGGCCAGTACCTTTACCGTAACCTTTGGAAGAAAAGAAAGGCTGAAATATTTTTTCAATATTCTCTTTTGGAATACCCGGCCCGTTGTCAATTATCTCTATATTAATTGAATTTCCCTCTGCGCGAGTCTTAAAGGTGATCTCTCCCTTGTGCTGGAAGGCTTGAATTGCATTTATGGTGATATTGGAAAGCACTTCTTCTATCTGTCCTTTATCCGCTTTGATGAGCGGAATGTCCTTTTCGAGATTTTTTCTGAAGTGCACTTCCTTGTTGCCCAAAGTAAAACGTGTCTTCTGGATCACCTCTTCAATAAGAGAATTAATGTCATTAGGGGTTTTTTCAACATTTATGGGACGCGAGAAATTAAGCAGTCCCCGCAATGATTTTGTTATTCGTGTCGTTTCTTCGACGATTGCTTTCAGTTCTTCATATTCCGGCTGGTCTTCACGTTTGTTCAGCAAAAGGTAATCTGCATTTCCGGATATTATGTTAAGGGGGTTTGAAAGGCTGTGCGCAATACTTGAAACGACCTCTCCGATAAGTGCAAGATTTTCCTTTTCTCTCAGCTCCTTTTGCAGCCTTTTGACTGTTGTGATATCCCTCAAAATTCCTACAGAACCCATCAGTTCTTTATCATTGAAAACCGCAAACCTTGTTATGCTCACATTGACAATATCACCGGATTTAGTAAGTCTTTTGCTTTCATGGTTTGCCAGGAATCCGTTCTTATTGACTTCACTGATAAGATACTCCTTTTCACCTGCCAGTTTCAGATTCTCCGGAAGCAAGAAATCGAAATCTCTTCCCATTACTTCGTTTTTGTTGTATCCGAAAAGATTCTCTGCGCCTTTGTTCCACAGGAAAATGCGGTAATCATTA
Source organism: Ignavibacteria bacterium (assembly GCA_030835025.1). Taxonomy (GTDB): domain Bacteria; phylum Bacteroidota; class Ignavibacteria; order Tepidaquicellales; family OLB5; genus OLB5. The sequence continues at coordinate 1,469 of JAUQWS010000101.1, forward strand.
TCAAGACCGATAATGGCGTCAATTGAATTGAGTATGATATCCGAAAAAAACTTCTCGTGGGCAGATTTACCGTCTTTCATCAGCTTCATCATTGCGCCAAGACATATATCAAGATCTGCCAGTATGCAGTCGACGGATGAATTTTCCAGTCCTGTATTACGGGTGATTTTTTCCCTCAGCAGTTCTTTTTGCCGGCTCAATTCAGAAAGCACCATCTGTTCCAATCGTTGTTCTCCTGATTCTCAGTAAAAATTATTATAAATATAGCTAACAGCAGTTCTCATGCGAATGATACTGCTCATAAGAAATGATGATTTATGTCAATCGCTTAAAATTATCAAGGCTAAAATAGTCTATTTTGTTATTTGTTTCACCCTAAATACTAATATCCTCACTTTTTTGGATACGTAAATCAATAAAAAAAAGTGTTTTAAGTAATTCCAGGCAACTGATTTATATCATAACAACAAATGTCAGAATTCGGTATTTTTGTTGTATTATGACCAAGTTAAAAGGTAAAATAGTACTCATAACAGGCGCATCAAGCGGAATCGGGATGGCTTCAGCTAAGGCGTTTGCACGAAAAGGGGCTTTTCTGATACTTGCTGCCAGAAGGCTAAACAGGCTCAATCTCCTGGCAAGGGAGCTGAAGAAAAAATACGGAACTCAATCCAAAATAATAAAACTGGATGTGAGAAGGAGCTCTGAAGTAAAGAAGGCAATTTCCGGACTGCCTGAGAAATGGAAGAATATCGATATATTGCTTAATAATGCGGGTCTAAGCCGGGGACTGGACTTGCTCCACGAAGGACGTGAGCTAGATTGGGAGGAAATGATAGATACGAATATTAAGGGTCTGCTTTATGTTTCAAGGAATGTTATACCGCTAATGGTGAAAAGAAATAAAGGACACGTGATCAATATTGGCTCTATTGCAGGACACGAAGTATATCCCAAAGGTAATGTTTACTGCGCTACCAAACATGCCGTTGACGCAATTACTAAAGGAATGAGGCTTGATTTGGTTGATACAAACATAAGAGTGACAACTATTGACCCCGGACTTGTAGAAACTGAATTCAGCATAGTTAGGTTCAGAGGAAATGTTAATAAAGCAAAAGCTGTTTATACAGGAATAAGACCATTGACACCCGAAGATGTTGCTGGTACAATTTTGTTTGCAGCCACAACGCCAGAAAATGTTGTTGTTGCAGAAATTATCCTGCTTGCCAATAAGCAGGGTTCATCTATGGTAGTTCACAGAAAATAATGACTGAAACGGAAGAAAAGACTGGATCAATTGAGCTTGATATAGAAGGCATGGATTGCCCTTCCTGCGCAATGAAGATCGAAAAAAGACTGAATAAGCTTGGCGGGATAAAGAACGCCAAAGTCAACCTGGGAAGCGAAACTGCAACTTTGGATATTGATTTCAAAGAGATCAATCTAGAACTGATAAAGAAAGAAATTGACAAGCTGGGATATAAGGCACTTGATAAGGAAACCGATGAAAATGAGGTTCTTGCCGAAGCTGAAAAGCTAAAGGCTAAGAAACTCTTTAAGACAAAAGTAATTGTATCCATTGCCCTTTCGATCGTGATATTCATTCTGGGAATGAAAGAACATATTGGTTTCCTTGAAGCTATTCCTATGGGACTTGCAAACTGGATATCACTTCCGTTATCAACAATTGTCGTATTCTGGTGCGGACTTAAATTCATAAAAGGATTCCTTGCTGATATCAGGGCGCGCTCTGCAGGTATGGATTCATTGATCGCCATCGGTACACTTTCTGCTTATTTTTACAGCATTGTGATATTGCTTTTCCCCGCAATTTCGGGAGAGCACGAGCACACGGTGTATTTCGAAAGTGCTGCCATGATCATAACATTTATCCTCCTCGGAAATTACCTTGAGTTCAACCTGAAGAACAGGACACATTATGCCATAAAATCGCTGATGGATCTGCAGGTGAAAAAAGCTCTGGTCCTGAGGGGCGGTACTGAAATAGAAGTACCGATAAAGAAAGTAAGATTAGGGGATATTGTGATCGTTAAGCCGGGCGAAAGGATCCCTGTTGACGGCACAATTATGGAAGGGGTTTCATCTGTTGATGAATCAATGATGACGGGTGAATCTCTGCCCGCTGATAAGGTTGCCGGGACAAAAGCGATCGGGGGTACCATGAACCTTAACGGCTATTTGAAGATCAAGACAGAAAGATCAGTAAAAGATTCATTCCTGAGCCGCATAATCGGAATGGTGAAAGATGCCCAGAAAACTAAACCAAAGATCCAGAGAATTGCAGATAAGGTTTCGTCTGTTTTTGTTCCTATTGTAATTTTGATAGCAATTGCAACATTCCTTATCTGGTACTATTCAGCCGGCCAAACTTTAAGTTATTCTTTACTGAAAGCCGTAGCAGTGCTTATTATTGCTTGTCCCTGTGCACTTGGACTTGCAACTCCGATTGCCATTGTACTTGGAGTAGGTAAAGCAGCCGAACACAAGATTCTCTTCAATCACGCCGAAGCTATTGAAAATGTCAACAAGATCGATACTATAGTTTTTGATAAAACGGGGACATTGACTTATGCGAAATTTGATGTGACAGATATTATCCCAATGAACGGGTTTTCCGGAGATAAACAAACCCTTCTTAAGATCGCTGCATCTATTGAAAATTATTCTGAACATCCCATTGCAAAGGCAATCGTTGAGCATTATAAAAAAGGAAGCGGCAGTGACTTATTGAAGCTGGAAGAATTCAAAGTAACTTCCGGTATTGGAGTTGAAGCCACAATTGACGGTAAGAATTACAAGCTTGGAGGTGCAAACCTCATAAAGAAAGACAGCCTTGAATCAGGAAATGGCTCAACCGGGAAAGATATTTATCTGTTTGAAAATGATACCCTGATTTGCGAGATCATACTGCGCGATAAAGTGAAAGATAACGCCTCCAGGATCCTTAACGAGCTTCGCAGAGACAATTATACACTTTCACTGATATCTGGTGACAGCAAAGAAGTGACAGAAAGAATTGCCGGTGAGCTTGGTATAAGTGATTTCCATGCACAGATCCTGCCCGATAGGAAGCAGGAGATAATATCGCAGATGCAGCTTGAAGGCAGAAAGGTTGCAATGATAGGCGATGGCATTAATGATGCCCCCGCATTATCAAAAGCTGATCTTGGAGTTGCAATAGGTACGGGACAGGATATTGCAATTCAGTCCGCCGATGTGATACTTGTCAAAGGCGATCTTGAAAATATTCTCGCATTGTTCAAAATTTCAAACAAGACTATAAGAATAATCAAACAGAACCTGTTCTGGGCGTTCTTTTATAATGCTGCGGCTATTCCTTTGGCTGCCGGTGCATTTGTTACTTACGGTCTTTCGGTCTCACCAATAATGGCCTCAATGCTTATGGCATTCAGCGATGTTGTGACAGTTTTATTCAATTCAATGCGACTTAAATATATGAAAATACAATAATTTACATCTTTTTACTTCTTTGCGCTTTCTTTTTGGGAACAAACATTCATAAAACTTGTTTATATTATCGGTGTTGATTATTGAAAATTTACGAAACCTGTAAAAAGGAGGACAAATAGGCGATGATTATTCAGGCCTGCCAAGCCGAACGATAATTAACAGCAATTTAACTTAAGAAACGATTTACTATTTTTAAATACATTAAAGGAGAATAATACGTTGAAAAAATTAGTTGCATTATTTGTAATAGTCGCAGCTTTTTTAAGTGTAAATAACAGTACTTTTTCACAGCCGCAGGTTACTTTGCATTTGACCGGTGGTTACAATGTTCCGCTTCCTGATCTGAAAGGTGATTTGCTTGATTCTGCAGACTTAATGAATACATTTGGTATGAAGCAAGGATTTGGATTTGGGATAGACGGCAAATATTATCTTGGTAAGAAAAGAAACGTTGGCATCACATTAGGTGTAGGTTACCAAATGTTTTCCAACAGTGAAGACACTTCGCAGTATATTGGAAAAGACATTAAGGCAAAACTGAATGCATTTACCGTCGGACTTGGTGTCGAATACGCGTTTATGCCAAAAGGCAAGGCAAATCCGTTTATAGGTGCCGAATTCACAGGTCATTTCTTCTCAGGAAATTTTGAAAGCACTTTAGGTAGTGTAACTACAAAGAGTGATCTTAAATCAGCTTCAAGATTCGGTGCAGCTATTGGAGCGGGCGTTGATATTAAGCTGAATAAGAGCGTTGGTATAGTTGTGGGCGGTAAGTACCATTTGGCAAACTTGATTGGTAAAGAAGCTCCCGACACAACAGTTATTGCAACAACCAATGAATATCCTTTGATCGATAAGGAATACACACAAGGCGGTGTAACTATTGAATCAAAGAACATTTCTTATATCCAGCTTTATCTTGGCTTGTCATTGTATCTGAACCAGCCCAAGAAAATGGTTAAGAAATAATAAACAGATTTGAATGGTTTCAAAAAGGGAGTCCCAAAAGACTCCCTTTTTTATTGCCATAATTTTAAGGATTATTGCAAACTCAATTATGAAATTAATCTACTAAAGATGAGAAGACAGATCCTGTTAATGTTTATTTTCGCAGTTATGATTGTTTCGGTAACTTACTCCCAACCCGGCTTTACTATAAGCCTCACAGGTGCTTATGCCCTGCCGCTCCCGGACCTCAAAGGCGACCTGACTGATTCGCTTGAGCGCGCCGCGGGTGAATCTTACTTCATGAAAACCGGATACAGTGTTGGTTTAAAAGGCAAGTACGGGGTTGGCAGGAAAAAGAACATAAGATTGACTCTCGGAGGAGCTTATAGCCGCTTTAGCGTTGATGACAGCTATCATCATACTAATCATATCGAAGTCCACAGAAATATTTCAATAATAACGGCTTCACTTGGAGCAGAATATTCATTCCTGCCCAAAGAGAAAACCAACCCGTTCCTGGGATTGGAGCTTACAGGCAATTTTTTCAGCGGCAAAAGTGATGAGACCGTAACAGCCGATAGCACTGCTGATCACGATGAGCTTGGTACAACCACAGAGAACCTGAAGTCTGCTTCAAGGTTTGGAATTGCAGTCGGAGGGGGTGTTGAAGTGACATTCAATAAGACATTCGGCGCGGTTTTCGGGTTCAAATATAATCTTGCCAACCTGGTGGGTAAAGAATACAACTCAACTTCTGTTGTAGGCGAGTATAACCTGAACGATAAGGAAGAGTCAACTAATAAAGCAAAGAACATATCGTTTGTCCAGATCTATGGCGGAGTTAACTTCTATTTTGGACATCCCAGAAAAGTTGTAAAAAAATAATTTCAAGCAGAGACATCCTGCCGGCCGTCTCTGCAATTGAGTATCACATACTGGATCCGAAGTTCTATTGAACCTTAAAACTAAGCCCAAACTTCAGCGGTAAATAACCTTTTGCAGTACCATCATTAAAGATAATGTTATACTGTGTTTCGCCGTATAGACTCATTGATGGCGAAACTTTAAACATAACCCCTCCGCCAATTCCGATACCGAAATCCGTTTCAGAGCTCGAAATTGTCAGGCCGCCTGATGAAGAACTGGCAGAAAGGAAATATGCTCCCGCTCCGAATACTGCATAAGGATTTGCGCTGCCGCCGGAAAAATCACCCGCAAGAAGGTCAAATTTAAGCGTTGTAGCAGTGAAACTTCCTGAAAAATCAGGGTTAGATTCGTCATAAGGAAAACGGTTGTACTGCAAATCACCCCTCAACCCAAAATTCCGGCTCATTATAACAGTTCCGGCGCCGTGCAGATTGAATCCCAGGTTAAATGCGTCTGTAAACTCACTCTCAGCCATCGGTATGCTTAAACCTGTGCCAACCGAAACGTAAATGCTGTTCTGTCCGTATGTAATAAGACTTAACAGTAATATCAGCAATACTGCGGATGTTATTTTCATAATATATCCCCTTCCCTATGATCCGTTTTGTGAAGATTAGTATTTTTCAAATTTCCAATTGTAAATAGTGAATTTATTTGCTAATTTAATATTAAATCATCTTAACTATAATCATAAAAACCATACATAACATGCGAAAGTTTCTGAATATAATGCTCTTCTTCTTAATGTTTTCTGCAGCAAACGTGATTTCGCAGACAAAGTTCAGTGTTGATGTTTTCGGGGGATACTCACTTCCTTTTGCCGATTTGCAGGGTGATTTTCCGGATTCAAACTCCACGGGAATACTCGATTTTAAAAAATCAAGCACACTCCTAACAGGCAGCGGCTTCAATATCGGCATAACAGGAAAATATACAGTAGATACAACAGGCAAAGCTAAAGTAACAGCGGGATTCAATTACAATTCTTTCTCGGGATCTAAGGATTATTCCAGGCCTACGGGAATAATCACATATAAAAACAAGGTGAACATCTTTACCATCTCAGCCGGGATTGAATATGGTTTCTTTCCAAAGAAAAAGGTGAATCCGTTCATTGGGCTCGATCTTGCTGCAAATTTCTACAGCGGAAAGATAGATGTATCTGGAGATACCACAAGGAACATAAACAGGAAATCCGAAAGCAGATTCGGTGTTATAGTCAACGCGGGAGCTACCATAAGACTTAACCAAACCGTAAGTGTTGTTGCAGGCGTTAAGTATGCGCTTACAAATCTGATTGGAAAGAAAACAGAGCCACCAACAAGTATTGGCAATATTGCTGATATAGAAGAAGAGGGCTCAGGTTCAACAACCGAATTACCATTGAATGACGAGGAAACATCAAGCAACAGATCAAAAACTCTTTATTACCTGCAGATCTATGCCGGGCTTTCAATAGATTTAGGTAACATGATAAAGTAGCTTCTTGAAAATTCCGACAAAATCAACATCGTGATCGGCATAAAGAGTTTTTACTTTTTACGATGAAACTTGAAGGTCCTGATAACCAACTTAAATTCAATATGGGTCAGGACTTCTTCTTTCCATCCCCTAAACTAAATACTCATTTTTTCGTATTATTTTTGTGTATTTAATGTTAAAATTGTAACTGTTTGTAAATTAAGGAACCGTATTTAATACTTTTAGTTAAATGAAGAGCAAAACTATCTTAGCAGCAATCATCATGGTCATCACATATTCAGCGTATTCACAGCCTGTCGGAACTGTCCAGTTCTATGTAGGTTATTCATTGCCTACCCACGACCTGAGAGGTGATTTTGGAAGCACTTACAGCACCTGGACCGGCAATGGCAACCCTGATACCAATACTTATTTTATGAAATCAGGTATTAATTACGGAATTTACGTCAAATTTCCGGTGAAGAGAAAATCCAATTTCCAGATTACCGGAGGAGTGGGATTTGATGCCTTCAGCAACTCTGTTGTGTATGAAGGGGACTCGACCGGAACCGCAGATATTGACCTCTCGCAAAGTCATTTGGTTATGGCTGTAGGCGGTGAGTATAACCTGGCAACTGCAAAAAGCAAGCTAAATCCTTTCATTGGTGTTGAGGCTACAATGAGCTTTATTGCAGGTAAACTTACGATAATTTATCCATCGTCAACTGTAGAGTACACTATGAATTCGACTGTGAGATTCGGAGTTCAGTTTGGAGCAGGGCTCGATTATGTAATTCATCACAATCTCGGCATAACACTTGGCACAAAGTATGCAATAGCAAACATCATCGGTAAAAGTTATGAAAGCGATCTCGGTTCAAAATATAATCTTGGCGATGGCGAGCATACTGCAGAAAACGGAGCACTCATACCCTCAAAGACCATTTCGTACTTTCACTTTTATGGCGGCTTGTCATTCTATTTCGGGAGATAATTCTAATTAACTATTAATATCTATATGAAATTACTGAAATACCTTTTTTTATTGACACTCCTGGTTTCATCCTCTTACTCTCAATTTGATAAGACAATTCTGCAATTCGGAATAGGGCTTATTGAGCCGTTTGGAGATTCAAAAGGAACTTACTACAACAACACTTTTATCAGGCAGGGACCTGTTTTGACTATCGATTCGAATTTTATGCGCAATAACTACGGACTGAAAACAGGTTTGTATTTTTTCGGGAAGGCAAAGTTCAATTTCGATAAATATGCAATTACACGCGGTGTTCTTTTTGCTGCGTTTAATACTTTTAACACCTTTGAACCCACTAAAAACGGAAACATCGGTGTTCAATACATAAACAGCAGCAACCAGATAGATACTGCGCTGATGAGCATTGGCTACTCGTATACTTTTAATTCCTTCTCGTTTGGCCTGGGATTTGAACTTGCCCCGACCTCATTCACAAATAAGTTGAGTCCTTATTTTGGCGCTAATCTTTCTTTTAATGTATTCAACGGCAAGCTTTCCTCAACGGAAAACAGGTTTGACAGCGTAAACACAAGCTTTGGTGATCTGCGTATCGGTGTTGATTTTGATGCGGGCATGGAATACAAGATAAATAAACAATTCGGAATGGCTCTCGGTGTCAAATTCGACCTTGGCAACCTGCTTCTGAAGAATACTAACAGCGGGCTTGCTGATGCTGTTTTGTGGGGCAAGTCAAATGCATCACTTAATGATGAAGAGGGCACTTTCTACTCAACAATTTATGAACCCGTGCAGAGTGCGCTGAGAAGAGAAGTGAAAAGCAGGAAAAAGGATATTAACTGGGGTACAATATATATTGCTGCAAACATATATTTAAATCCTCCAAAATCAACTAAGAAACCGACTAAAAAATAATTGATTTGAGTATATTGGGCAAACAGATTGACAGGTATATAATCATACAGTTTGTCAAGAATTTTCTGTTTGCCCTGTTATGCTTCATAATAATCTTCATACTTGTTGATCTTTTCGAGAACCTTGATAAGTTCCTTGATAACAGAATGAGCTTCGGCTCGGTCCTTAACTACTACTTTTACTTTATCCCTGAAATCATAAGGCTCATCACTCCTATAGCGGTACTGCTTGCCACGCTTTTCACAGCGGGCAGAATGATGAATTTTAATGAACTTATTGCGGTCAAGAATGCCGGCATAAGCCTCTTAAGGTTCATGTCTCCGTTTCTAGTCTGCGGTCTTGTCATAACAGTGATTTCATTTTATTTCAATAACTGGGTTGTCCCAGAGGCAAACAAGCAGAAGTTCTTTATCGAGCGCAATTACATGGGAAAGAACAAGCCTACAGCCGGGCTAAACAAGCTGTATTTCCAGGATTCGAAAAATCAGCTTGTGCTGATAGATCAGTTCAGAGAAATTGACCTGAGTGCAAGCAGAATATCGATCCAGTTGTACGACCCGGATTCGCTTAACGTACTTGTTAAAAGAGTTGATGCAGAACAGATGAAATGGCTGGATGGCAGATGGGTTTTGTACAAGGCTGCTGAAAGAACATTTTCTGATAGCGGTGAAAGATTAGTAAGTTACGATAGTATTGCGGCACAGGATGTTTCAGGACTTAACAGGATAAACCTGGTGCCCGGACAAATAACCAAAAGGCAGTTGAAACCTGATGAGCTGAATTACGGTGAGCTTGAAGAATTCATTCAAAGCATGAGAAAAGGCGGACAGAGTGTTGACAGGCAGCTTGTTGATTTCTATTCCAAGATATCATTTTCCTTTGCCAGCCTGATCGTAATTGTTTTCGGCATATCAATATCAACCGGAACTAAACGGCGCAAAGGGCTTGCCCTGCAGTTCGGAATCAGCATACTGGTGAGTTTTATCTATCTCGGATTTGTCAAAATATCACAGTCCTTCGGTTACAACGGCGATATTGATCCAATGCTTACGGCATGGTTGGCAAACATCGCATTTGCCTCGTTTGGAATACTGAACCTTTATTACAAGAATTATTGATGCAAAACTGAGCCACAAGTCAGAATAATTCAAACATCTGCCGTTATTACCCGAAATTCATTGATTTTATCCCAATATTTGAATATATTTGTGTTTTTCCGATATTCCGAAGTAGCTCAGTTGGTTAGAGCATCTGACTGTTAATCAGAGGGTCGTAGGTTCAAGTCCTACCTTCGGAGCAAAAAGCCCGGTTTTGGGCTTTTTTAATTCAAACTCATATCAAAATGGCTAATGAAGAACAGCAGGTTCAGCAGCAAATTAACATAGAAATTGGCGAAAAAGAGGCCGAAGGGATATACTCAAATCTGGCAATTATATCGCACTCCCCTGCTGAATTTATCATCGATTTTACACGTGTACTTCCCGGAATACCGAAATCCAAAATAAGTGCCCGCATTATTATGACTCCCCAGCATGCAAAAATGCTCCTTGGAGCCCTAAAAGATAATGTTGATAAATACGAAAACCAATTCGGTGAAATCCAGTTAATAGGTTTACCCCCGCAGGGCGGATTCGGATTTCAGCCGCTGGTAAAACCCAAAGAAGAAAAGATAAATTGATTCCGATGTGTATATTGTTTTATCTCAGTTACGAAGTCTGATGGGAAATGTTCATAATCTTTTTCCTACAAACCGTACTTTCGGGAACAAACTTTTTCTCTAATCCAAATACGTTAGTAAAACAGTAACTCTCTATATTGTTAACGCGTTTTTTTATTGCTAAATTGTTTTTTATTCCAAATAATCCAATCTCAAATGAAATATTATTTTCTTCTCTTCGTTTTCATTGTATCAATTTCCGGAATTTATTCACAGGAAAGATGGTCTGTGTCCAGAAAACCGGTTATGGGAACTTATTCAAAGCTTCCTTCTGAAACAAATAGCTGGCAGAACACAAATACCAAAGTGAATGTTTACCAATTTGGTGATCGTATTGTTACTGTTGGCCCGAATTTCAGAGTACTGCCCTCTCCCAATGCACAGCAAGACGAAATAGTTCTTGTCAGGCATCCTTTAAATCAGAATATTATGTTCGGAGGCGCTAACACAACTGTGAGCGGGGTTTTCGGGCAGGGCGGCTATATTACAACCGATGGTGGTGTTACATGGACAGGTACGAACCTCCTTCCCGGATATTCTCAAAATTCAAGCGATCCGGCTCCGACTATTGATAAGAACGGAGTAATAATATTTACAACATTGGATGTTCCGGGAAACTTGGGGATGCAATCTACCTATTCTTTAAATAATGCAGTTTCATGGTCTTCAAAAGTAACGATTACTTCAGTGAGCTCAGACAAGAACTTTGCTGCAAGTGACGATGCACCGAGCAGCCCATATTACGGTAGAAGTTATGCGGTCTGGAGTAATTTTTCGGCGGGCACTCCCCCCATTATGGTCTCTTATACAACAAACAGCGGACAATCTTGGTCCGCTCCAAGCCAGATAAATAGCCCCCCGGGCGGACACTATTCTCAGGGTGTTGATATTATGTGCGGACCCACAGGCACGGTTTATGTGATATGGGCGGCACCTACATCCTCTAGTCCTTTCACTGAAGATTTTCTCGGCTTTGCTAAATCAACGGATGGAGGTGTTAGCTGGCAGGTAACAGAAAATGCATATGATATGAACGGCATCAGAGCTGCATCTCTTAACGGATGGAATTTCAGAGTTAACGGTTTCCCCAGGATTGGCGTTGATAGAAGCGGCGGATCACGGAACGGATGGATATACGCAGTTGCAAGTGAAAGGAATCTGGCACCCGCAGGCAGTGATGCTGATGTTGTTCTCCACCGCTCAACGGATGGCGGCGCAACCTGGTCTCCCGGTATCAGAGTCAACCAGGACCCCATCAATAACGGTAGAGTCCAGTTCTTCCCTGCCATCAGAGTTGATGAAGGCGGCAATGTAAATATTGTATATTATGACAACAGGAATTACCCAAATGTAAATGATTCCTGCGAAACCTATATGTCACAGTCTTCAGATGGCGGAAATACGTGGACGGAATTTCCGGTGAGTGATCACAGATGGAAAGTTAAGGGAGAATCCGGACTTGGAAATTACGGCGGTGATTATATCGGAATTTCTTCAGGGAATAACAAGATATGGCCTTTCTGGTATGACGATAAGACCGGAACAATGCAGGCATGGACTGCAGAAGTTTCACAGCTTTTGGTTAGCAATAACCAGAACAACTCAGAAATACCTGCAAGGTTTGAGCTAATGCAGAACTATCCGAATCCTTTCAACCCAAGTACTTTTATCAGCTATGACCTCCCTAAATGGGGAAATGTAACTCTTGAAGTATTCGACGCTTCAGGCAGAAGAGTCTCAACACTTGTTAATGAAGTTCAGAAGGCCGGTAGCTACAAACTCGAGTTTAACGCAGGTTCTCTTTCCAGCGGTGTTTATTTCTATAAATTGACTGCTGCTGATTTTGTTTCTACAAAGAAGATGATACTGATGAAATAAAGTTCATTGATGTTTGAATTAAGCCCGCTCGAGTTGAGCGGGCTTTTTTTTCGATCATACGCCGAAAAATGAAAACCAACAGCAATTCTCAATCATAAAAATTACTGATATTTGTCATAGGTTAAGTATGAATCGGTCGTTAATTTTGTAAAAATTGCAGAAAATGTATATTAAATTAGTCTCAATTATTCTGCTTTTAAGTTCGTTTTTACTGATTTCTTGCAGCGATGACAATCCGCAAAACCAGGGAAATGACCCAAGCCAGGATACTTATCTTAGAGTGGCAGTAGCCGAAAGCGGCAATTTGAGGTTTGAAATATGGAGTGCTTCCGGTGATTCTCTTATGACCGGTTACAATAAGGTGGGATTTAAAGTCTTCGAAAACGAAGTTCAGAAAACCGGCGGTTACGTGAAGTTTATTGCGAAGATGTACCATACAGGTGCAAACAATCTGCACGGAACTCCGGTGCTTCCGCAATATGATTATAACCCGGCGCTTGGAATGTTTACAGGCAATGTGATAATGCTCATGCCGGGAGACACCTCCAGCACGTGGTACGGCTTTTATAATTACAACGATCAGCTGTATGTTGATTCCGTCATTTTTGATGTCGGGTGGAACCAGCTTGCGAGATTCAAGATATTTGTTGATCTCTCAGCAGGTCTCAGTTACCTGCTTACTCTCATCTCTCCCCTTGAGCCCGTTAGAGGGATGAACGATTTTAAGGTTATTCTTCATGAATCGTATGATTTTATTTCGTTTACTCAGCTTGAGACTGCAACTATGTTCGGAAGAACTTGGCAGGATTCACTTAACCACTACTCAACCGGAAACACCAACCCCGTGTATACAGGAGAGGGTATATATTCCGGCAGGGTGAACTTTGATATGGCCGGAAGGTGGAAAGTAAGCGATTCGATCTATTACAATAACAAGTGGATAACTCCCATGGGTGATCCCCCTGCATTTGTCTTCTTTGTCCCTTGATAATCTGAGAGTAGTAATTACCGGAAATGAAAGAGCCCGTCAATCGAAACTGACGGGCTCTTTGCTTAGAAAGAGTAATTAACCAAATGAAAAAATTTTATTCTAAAACAAATATGTTCTTTTCGGCGCAGATGTCTTTAAGGTCTTTTGGCCAGATAGTAACGCTTACTTCTCCCAAATGTGCCTTTCTTAGCAGCAGCATCTGAGTTCTTGACTGGCCTATACCGCCGCCGATACTCAAAGGAAGCTCATTGTTCAGTATTGCTTTATGGTACGGGGTATCCTTAAGCTCCATCTGGTTTGAAAGCTCCAGCTGGAATTTCAATGTCTCGGCATTGACCCTAATACCCATTGATGAGAGCTCATGACGTCGTTTAGTCAGATGATTCCAGACAAGTATGTCACCGTTTATTCCATGGTAAGTTGAACCGTTATTCTTAATGGTCTCAGTTACCCAATCATCATAATCAGCTGCGCGCATTTCATGCGGATAGCCGTCTTTTAATACCCAGCCTATGCCGATAATGAATACAGCAGGATGCTCCTGGAGTATCTTTGTTTCTCTTTGTTTCCTCGGAAGATCGGGGTATTTTGCAAGCAGTTCTTCTGCGTGAATGAAAACCAGCTCTTCGGGTAAATTGGGATAGCGCGGGTCCTTAAGAACCGGGAACATTTCCTGTACATGTTTTTCTGCGCCAACAAATACTTTCCATATCTTTTTCACTATCATCTTCAAAAAATCAAGATTCCTGTCTTCTGCATTGATCACTCTTTCCCAGTCCCACTGGTCAACATAAGAGCTGTGATCATGATCGAGGAAGTAGTCTTTCCTTACTGCGCGCATATCTGTGTTGATACCTTCACCGGGCTTCATGTCAAACTGTTTAAGGGCAACTCTTTTCCATTTCGTTGCAGCCTGAACAACCTGCGCTGTTAGACGCTTTGGCAGGCCAAGTCCGCATGGGAATTCAACAGGCGTGCGTGAACCGTCGCGGTCAAGATTATCGTTGACTCCGCTTTCTTTAGCTACAATAAGGGGAACCTGAACCATCATTAAATTAAGCTCTTTATTCAGATTTTCTTCAATATAGCTCTTAACTGCATAAATGGCTTTTTGTGTATCTTTTTTATTCAACAGGGACTTGTAATCCGATGGTAAGATCTTGGCAACTTCAGGATAAGTGCTTATTCCCGGTCCTGCCAAATCCGCTTTTTTATCTGACATAAATATTGCTCCGTTATGTTATTATTGGGTTATTAATTGCTAACCAATTGTTCAAAATTATGATTTTATGGTGTTTTTTACTATGATATTGGTCAATAAAAGGAATGACATCTGTCATACAGTTCTTGTATGAAGGATGTTTTAGCCTGTGGAATAAACTGAGTATTTTCAGCAAATCAGAATACCAGCCAAAAGGCCTTCACACGGCTTCCAATTCTTCGCTATGATAGCTTAAAGCCAGTTTCTCTTTCAGCAGTTCAATATGATCGGCTATCAGGGCAATTATTTCCTGTGCAGAAAGCCTATCGATATTTATCACAAGGTCATAATGATGCGGATCATTCAAGTCAACTCCAAACAGCTTTTTAACGTAATCATGTCTCCGCTGGTCCTCTTTCTTTATATATTCCGCCGCTTGTTTTGAAGTAAAAGAGTACTTTTCAACCAAATGCCTGATGCGTTTCTGCGGAGTGCCGATAAGCCTTACGTGCAGTCCGTTCCTGAAATGCCTCGTAATGTAAAAAGCTCCTCTTCCGACAATTACTGCATTTCCCATCCTCGCAAGCTTCATTATCGACTTGCTGATGTTATGCGCCATTTCACGTTTTGTGGGATGCAGTCCGAAAAGCTCCTCGAACATCGTCTGGATATCAGAGAATTTTGCTTCCGGAAGCAAGCCGCCGATTCCGGAGATCTCGTAATCTTCAACCACTTTCTTTATCAAGTCCTTATCATAGAGTGTCCAGGGGCAGTCGTCTGAATTTCCGGCGCGTGTAAGATGCTCGATAAGTGATGTGGTTATTTTTGTTTCGCCTGTTCCGGCTTCTCTGGAAATGGTAACAAAAGGATACTGAACGTTGCGGTCACTGACAAGTTTTTTGCCGCGCTGCATTTGGCAGAAAAGATAAGATTTGCTGAGATCAACGAACCTGTTGTATTCCATAACGGATTTCCTCCCTTCCGCTGCAATTGGAAACTATAGGATCCTATAGCTTAAACAAATATAATACAATACAGGTGCCTTCTAAATGATTATTATCATAAGGATTCTTGACAATTGTCTATATAGGGAAGCCTCCTTAAAGACTTGATTAAAACAGAGTTCAAAAGCAGTGACTAGCGGAAGAACACTTTCTTTGCGCTGCTGATTTCCTTAATGATAAGTGCATTAATATTGGGGTATTTCTCTTCTGTGAAGAATTCCAGAGCCTCTTCAAAACAGCCGATTGCTTTTTCGTAATTAAGAGCTTTCTCTTCAAAGCCTGCAAGCTTTATATATGCCCGTCCCATACCGAATTTCACTTCTGCATACTGGTTTGGATAGTTTTGTTTAGTTCTTACTCTTAAGGATTCCTCAAATGCATTAAGCGCCTTATCAAGAACTTCAGGATCATTGCTTTCATCGCTGAGTAGAAGGTACATATCCGCAAGGTTGAACATCGTGTTGGCATATTGAACAGGAACCTGTTCGATATTTCTCACTTCAAGTGATCTTTCAAATGCCTCAATAGCTTTATCACAGTTAGATTTCTTGTCTTTTACAGCAGCAATAAGCGAATATGCATTCCCAATGTTGTTCATTACAGCGCCGTATTGCAGCGGGTATTTTTCTTTTGTATTTATTTTCAGAACATCTTTGTATGATTCAATTGCCATCATCAGGTTCATTTCAGGCTGTTCGATTTCAGAAAGCTTTGCATAAGTATTGGCAATATTGTTTTTGGTTAGTGCATAATCCTTCGGATATTCCGAAACAGTTCTTACCTTAAGAGCTTCACTGAATGCTTCAATAGCTTCTCTGTAATGCTTCTCAGGTTCTTTGGCATCTGCTAGAATGATGTATGCACCTCCAAGGTTATTGCAGGCTCTTGCATAATCCAATGGGTTCTTTTCGATTGTGAAAACCTTCAGCGCTTCATTATAGGCATCTATTGCAATCATGCAATTCTCTTCCCTGTTTTCTACTTCGGCAAATGCGGTATAAGTATTACCAATCCTGTTCTTTATTTTTGCGTATTCCAGCGGGTTAGAATCAATCGTCACATTTTTCAGTATTTCATTGAAGTATTCAACAGATCTTCTGCAATTTTCCAATGTATCCTGTACTTTGGCAAGGCTCCAATATGACTGACCCAGATAAGACTCAGCTTTCAACTTTTCTGCAGGCAAAAAATTGTCACCTTTCAGAACCATCACTTGTTCAAAAGCCTTAATAGCGCACTTCATATACTCACCTATCTGCATATCAACGGTGCCTATATCATAAGCTCTCTCCCCGATCATCTGAAGCACTTCTGCGTCGTCTCCAAAAACTCCCGTCATTTCTTCAAGCACTTCAAGCTGCGTAGTCTCAACTTCCGGCTTCACAACAAACTCAAGATATGCATCTTCAGCCCAGATCCTGTTTCTCCTTACCAAACGGATGAACTCTTTGTCCTCAAGTGTTTTAAGCCACCCGCTCCATTCAAAATCCCTGCCATCAAGCTCAAATTTAGCGGATGCTTTCTTAACCCACTCCAGCCTGAAAATACTGTTCTCTTCGTAAATGCCGCAGGTATAAAGCTCTTTCAAAACGCGTAGAATGGTCTTTTCAATATTATCCGAGCTGTCAAATCTGCGCTCCATCTCGCTCAATCTCATAAAAATAGAACCAATGGTACCGTTAAACTTTACATTGTCCCACTTCATCCCGAGCTTTTCAGCTACTTTCTTTCCTTCCTCTGCACTCAGTTTCTCCATCTCCAGAACATCTTCTCCAAATATGATATCAGGGTCAAGATTCTGCTCGATCATCTTGTTCCTCACCTTCTTGTATTCCCTGCCGGAGTGGCATGTGGCAAAAACCGGAATGTTCTTTTCCTTCGCATCCCGGAAAAGGAGGTGATAACTGTCCTGCCGCTCAACATAATACTGCAGGTCGTCTATAAAGATCAGTTTCTCTTTCCAGAACATAAAATCTCTGGGCAGCTGGAAGACCGGCATGTTAACATTCCTCGGAACCAAGATATGAAACCCTTTTGTGCGTCCTTTTAACGCATTGAAAACAGCCCTTGTCTTACCGCTTAACGGCGGCCCGACTATGAGTGCATTCCTTTTCCGCTCAAGTGAACGCTGAAGAAAATTATCGACATTCCTTTCGAAGTAATAATCCTCACAAGGCCGCTCACCTAGTATTTCTTTTGACTTTATGCGTAAGGAGTCTTTCCAGATAATGCTGTAATAATTCTTTGATTCTTTCCGTGATTTGTAAATATATCCAACAAACGGCGCAAGTGCCGTTACAATTATTCCAAGTACTGCAAATAATAATGTTAGATCCATATACTACTCAAAGTGAGATCATGTCGTCTCTCAAGAGCCTCTCATTTAGCTCCCACAAAGCACATTTGTTGCTCAAAAAATAAAGTGTGTCGTAACATTCTTTGTAAGAGCACCACATATATTCCGAATGTTCATGGGAAATAACGATCTCGGTTCCGGATGCATCAACAGCATAGCAGTAATTCGGGATCATATAAATGTCCTTTGGCCAGACCTTATCTCCTGCAGGAAAATTATTCCTCGGTACAGTAAAAAAGCAATCAAGGCTGTAAAACTTTGAATCCGGAAGGATCCCTGATTCTTCAAATGTCTCCCGTTTAAACGCATCCTCTACTGTTTCGTCATCTTCGGCTCCGCCGCTTATGAACTGCCAAATACCGCCATAAAGTCCTTTATCTGCTCTCTTCAGGATCGCAAATTCATAAGTACCGGGATCAACCTTACGGTACGGCAAAATCAATACATTCATTGGCGAACGTGCCACTATTTGGATTTTCTGACTTTCTTGTAGTTGATTCCGCGCTTTTCATTAAATGCGCTGATCCCTTCTTTAACTTCATCGCTCAGGTTATGTATCGAAAGCCACTCCCTTGCGTGTCCGATAGTTGTGTTCCATGAAAGGTCGCGCCAGAAGTTGAGCTGCTGTTTTGTATATCGAAGGCATTCCGGCAATTTGTTGAAGAGCTTTTCAGCCATTATATAAACTGCTTCGTCCAGTTTGCTGAATGGAACAACCTGATTAACAAGACCCCACTCAAGTGCTTTTGCTGCGGGGATCTCTTCGCATAGAAAAAGTATTTCTCTTGCACGTCTGTCTCCAACAAGCAAAGGTAAGAACTGTGTTGCACCTGCAGCAGCTACGCTTCCTCTTGCTGCACCAACCTGACGGATGTATATATGGTCCGCAGCAATTGCAAGATCACAGCTTATGTTTAGTTCATTTCCTCCGCCAACGACAATTCCGTTCAGTCTTGCAATTGTAGGCTTGCCAACATTTCTCATTACCTCATGCAATTGAATGAACTCATACATCCATTTATAATAATCGTTGGGTTTACCAAGAAAATCTCTTTGCTGCTCATTAAGATCAGCACCGGTTGAAAACGCCTGCTTTCCGGCACCAGTCAGCACAATCACTGCAATATTATCATCCCAGCCTGAATCTTTGAATGCAGTGGTGAGCTCTGTTATCGTTGTCAGATCAAGACAATTCAACACCTTTTGGCGATTGATTGTAATAGTTGACCTGTAATCTTCTTTTTCGTATATAATGTGCTTAAATTTGTAACTCTTTGCCGGTTTTCCGGAATAATTGCTCTTGCTTTTCACGGTTTTATTGGTCATTACTTATTGCTTGTTGATGCAAAATATTTAATAATGAATTCAGTTACAATGTATTGTAAATATAAAATTTTAATTGAAAAGTTTTATATTTATATTGAAATATGGAAAGTTTAGTAAGCATCTTATTGTTTTCCGCCGGCACATTCCAGGGATTACTTCTGATATTTTACCTTTTCAGCAGAACGGGCAAGTTCATTCCCAACGTGATCCTGAGCTTGTTTATTGGAGTATTGATGCTGCAGGCATTTGCCCGATTTGCTGATATCTATTTTGCATCTGTGAATATAGGGCCTGTTTATAATATTTCGTATTTCTTGCCTTACTTATACGGTCCTCTTAGTTATTTATATATCAGAAAAAGCATAGTGCTGAAACCAACCTTAAGGATAATTGAACTTGTTCACCTGATTCCGTTTCTGATTTCAGTAATGATAGTATTGTTCAGTGGATATGGTATTATCAGATTCTTTGAATATGTCAACGTCCACGTTTATAATATTGCAGATACTTTTGTACAATTGGGAATCCTTGGATCCTATGCCTACTTTTGCAGGAGGATGCTCAAAAACCAAGACGGACTATTAAATGCCGGTTTCAGAAAGTCAGTAGAATGGCTCAGAAAACTTTCAAACATAGTAACTCTGAGCGGTATTTGTTCCATATTGCTTCTGACATTTTACTTTTACAACAGGGAATTCAATTTTGTGGATTTTGAGTATTCTGTCCATATCTTTTCATTTCTGCCGCTGGTTATTTACTGGCTTGCACTCAACACAATGAGGCATCCTGATCTATTCTTTGAACCAGCAGCTGTTGCAGCAACAGTTAATTCCGGAATTCGGAATTACAGGTATCAGGGCAGCAGGCTGGAACAGGATCAGATTGTTCAGATTACACATGCTCTAAACAGGATAATGAGCACTGAAAGATCGTTCCTGGATCCGCGCTTAACTTTGGAACATCTTTCGAAACTGATAAATTATCCAAAGCACTCTGTTTCGAGAGTAATAAATGAAAGTATGGGAACAAATTATAATGACTATATAAACAGATACAGGATTGATTATGCTAAACATGAACTTGTGAACAAGACAAAGCAGAATTTGACAATTGCTGCAATTGCATATGAATCCGGCTTCAACTCAATATCTACTTTTAACGAAGCTTTCAAAAAATTCACCGGGAAAACTCCTTCTGAATTCAAAAAATGCACCAAAACAGGGGTATAAACAATCTGAAGTTATACGGAATTATGATTTCGAAAGACAATCCGGTTAATTTGAATTAAGTTTGTATAGTTTTGTTAGCTCCAGCCCTCCTTAAATCTAAAATCAGAATATGCTCAAATTCAGGATTTATTCAATTATTCTCCTTGTTTTCTCAATAAGTGCAACAATGCTCTCATGTTCAGATGAAAAAACAACAAACAACCCTGTTCCTCCCCCAGACCCTATTCCATTTCCATACACAAGTGAACACTTCACTTTCTATTACACTTCATATGACAGCCTGTTCATGCCGGAAATATCGGATACTCTGGAGAACAACTACTCTCGTATTCTTGGAGACCTTCTGACGGATTCAATTGCACACACTGTTGTTCATTTTTACAGCTCTTACCAGGAACTTGCTGACGCAGTCAGACACATTGTCCCTAATTTGCCGGCGTGGGCAATCGGGCTTTCTACGGCTAAGGATACCATTCATATGATTGCTCCGAAACACCCGCAGCATCAGTATGAGTACATGCTTGTAGTGCTTATACACGAATTTGCACATTGTGTAACACTGAACATTAATCCAAATTTCGCAAACAATCCAAGGTGGCTTTGGGAATCGGTTGCGCTGTTTGAAGCAGGCCAGTTCGTTCACCCAAACCAATTGACTTACATGGTTGAGCACAATCCACCCACTCTAGCTCAATTAAACAATTTCAACAATACTCAGATATACGAAGTCGGCTATCTGCTTTCGGAATACATAGTCGTAAATTGGGGGTTTCAGAAATTAAAAGACCTGGTGATAAACATTGGAAATATTCAGTTGGTTTTAGGAATTACCATTGCTGAATTTCAAACAAACTGGTTTAATTTTGTACGGAACAGATACGGCATTTGACAAAACTATTCAATAGTTACCAGTTAAACAAAGCGTAAATCGGCTTACATTTACCTTCATTGTATTTATAATAACTTACCGCTAAGTTTGCTTTCAAATGGCAGAGATTTCGGTAATTATTGTAACCTGGAACAGTGAAGACGATCTGAGGGCTTGTGTTGATTCTGTAATACGCGCTTCCGGGAAACTGGATACCCAGCTTATAATCATAGATAATAACTCAACAGACAAGTCTTTTGAGATAGCCAACGGAATCAACCATCCGAAATTAACCACCATAAAGAATCAAACCAACTCGGGATACACCAAAGCAGTAAACCAGGGAATTTCACTCTCAACAGGCAATTATATCCTGCTTTTGAATCCCGATACTATTGTAAGTGAAGGCTGCCTGGAGAAACTCAATTCATTTCTCAAAGATAACCCTTCTTATGGTGCTGCTGCACCACTAATGCTGAATGAAGACGGCACAACGCAGCAATCTGTCAGAGACTTCCCGACTTACTGGCGTATGTTTTGCGAATTCAGCCTGCTTGCATATATTTTCCCAATATCTAAGACATTTGGTGGATGGAAAATGAAGTATATGGATTATTCAGCAGATAAGGATGTTCCCCAGCCTATGGCAGCAGGGCTGCTGATAAGGAAAGATGTTCTGAACAAGGCAGGCAATATGGATGAACGATTTGAGATGTTCTTTAACGATGTAGATCTCTGCAGGGATATTTATGATATCGGCTCCAGGATCAGGCTGCTTACCGGCGCCAAGATGATACACAAGCACGGGGCAAGCGTAAAGAAAGACCGGTCAAGAATGATAAAGATATGGAACAGGGATTGTTTGAAATACTTTGAAAAGCACCATAATAATGTATTCCTGCTTCTTTGGCTTAGGCTCAATCTCAAAATCGCCGGCATCATCCGGATTTTTTATTTCAATTTTCTCCAATAATTTCATCCTGATTTTTGCTATGACTTTAAGCAGAATCAATAAACTTTAAAATATGCCGAATGGTATTACACAATTTTCAAATATGAAATCGTAAGCCCGGTTTCCAGATTACGGCTTAAGAACGTTTATTTCAAAACATAGTTAAGTATATTTGTATAGAAATTAACAATTATGAATAAATTCAAAGTCTCGCTGGCACAAATCAGTCCCGTACTGGGAGATATTGACCGCAACATAAAGAAGCATATTCAGTACATTGATAAAGCTGTAAAGAAAAAGGCTGACATGGTCATTTTCCCAGAGCTTTCGCTGACGGGATATACCGTCAAAGATCTTAACATGGAGCTGGCATTGAACCCTTATACAAGCCAGGTACTGAAGCCGCTCAGGGAAAAATCGAAGAAAATAACCATAGTCTGCGGCGGAATTGAAGAAGATGATAATTACGGAATCTTCAATTCAGCTTTTTACATAGAAGACGGAGCAGTAAAGTTCACGCATAAGAAAGTATATCCGCCTGATTACGGAATGTTCGAGGAGATACGCTATTTCTCCAGGGGCAAGCAGGCTGATATCCATGATACTAAATTCGGCAAGCTGGGAATACTGGTCTGCGAAGACCTTTGGCATATATCACTCCCCTTGCTTCAGGCTTTGAAAGGAGCGAAGGTAATAATCGGTATCGCATGCTCACCCACAAGGCTTGCTTTGAATTCTAAATCCAAAATACTTAAGAATTACACCATAAACTCCGAGCAGCACAGGGCATATTGCAGATTGCTTTCGTTATATATGGTATTCTGCAACCGAGTTGGTTATGAAGACGGCGTAAATTTCTGGGGCGGCTCAGAAATTGTAGATCCGTTTGGTGTTGTTGATAAATGCGCCAGGTTCTTTGATGAAGATATGATCATTTCAGATATCAATATGAATTCGGTCAAGCGGGCAAGGCAGCTCGCAAGGCATTTCCTTGATGAAGATGTTAATTTCCTTAAGAACGAGGTGAAGCTTCTGAATGATGAGCTTGAAAAGCTTTAATTCAGAAGTATTACTTCACGAGTATCATTTTTCTTGTCATTGAAAATCCCTTGCCCGTATTGGCCTGAATATCTTCATAAAAAAGGGTATAGAAATATATACCGCTTGGATATTCTTCTGCATCCCATTCGGTTTCATAAACTCCTGCCTGAAGCTTTTCACTTACAGGAGATGATACTTCCTTTCCGTTAATATCGTAAATCACAATACTTACATTGGCTGCTGATTTCAGTTGAAACCTGATTGTTGTAGAAGGGTTAAACGGATTCGGATAATTCTGCAGCAACTCAAAGTTCTCAGGTACTTCAGATGATATTTGATGAATACCAATTCCACCGCTTATGGTCCTTAAAATCATTCCCTGCTGCCCTGCTGCAGTACCGGTTTGAGTATCTGAAAAAGAAATAGAGTAAAGATCACCCGTGAAACTGATCTGCTGAAGGTTCCATGTTAAACCTGCATCTGTTGATCTTGTTATGACACCAGTACCGCAGGCATAAGCAATATTTGCATCGGCAAACTGAACTGCAAACAGATTGTTTGATGTCCCTGAAGCACTCAGCACCCAATTTGTTCCCCCGTTTGTTGTTCTAAGTATCTTTCCGCCGTACCCGGCTACAAGTCCGGTATTTGCGTTTTTGAAATATACCGCGCGCAGTTCAGTTGAATGCCCGCTTGATTGCTGGACCCAGTTAGTGCCGGCGTTTGAAGTATGCAGAATTGTACCCCCGAAGCCTGTTATGTAACCAACATCCGGTGTTATAAAATGAACGCCGGTAAGCTCAACTGCAACATTGCCGTTTTGTTCCGTCCAGTTCTGTCCGGCATTATTTGTTCTTATTATTTTTCCGTTAAGTCCGGTTGCAGTTCCTGAATTCGCATTAACAAAATCAATATGAACAAGCGTTGTAGTATTTGCGCCGCTAACATTTAACCAGTTAATTCCGCCGTTTGTCGTGCGCAGAATGATGCCAAGCTCGCCGGCTGTAAATGCAGTATTAGGGTCCACGGCCGTAATGCTGCGAAGAAAGCTATTAGTTCCGGAGATAATTTGATTCCAATTCAAACCGCCATTTGTAGTCTTAAGGATGATGCCGTTTATTCCGCATACATAACCTGTATTCGCATCTGCAAACGAAACACCCAGAAGTGTCTGACCGGTGCCGCTGGGCTGCTGGTTCCAGCCTGACTGAGTGAACAGACTGCACGTAAACAACATGAATGCCGCCAATACTATCACTGCTCTCATTTTTTTATGGTTAATTGGTAATCAACCCGATTAAACATATAGATGCTGTGGAAGTTGAAAGGGTTTCATTCCGAAAAAACAAAAACAACGCTTTAGCCCAGCACTTTCTTAAGGAATTTTCCTGTAAACGATCTACTGCTTTTCGAAATTTCCTCGGGCGTTCCCTTGACGACAACTTCACCTCCCTTATCACCGCTATCGGGACCCAGATCAATAATGTAATCCGCGCACTTTATCACTTCAAGATTATGCTCAACAACTACAACAGAATTCCCTTTTGCGATGAGTTCATTAAAACACTTCAGAAGCTTTGCAATATCGTGCAGGTGAAGCCCTGTAGTTGGCTCATCAAATATGAAAAGTGTTTTTTCACCAGCAGTTTGGAACGAGAGGTGATAAGCCAGCTTTATTCTTTGCGCTTCGCCGCCTGAAAGTGTTGTTGCAGATTGTCCAAGCCTTAAGTATCCAAGTCCAACCTCATTAAGTATACTTAGCTTTGCAGTTATTCTGGGATAATCTTTAAAGAACTCGATCGCCTCGGTTATACTTAGCTGAAGTACGTCACTTATGTTCTTTCCCTTATACTCAGCCTCCAGGACTTCGCTCTTATACCTCTTCCCTTTGCAGACGTCACACTCAAGATAAATATCTGCCATGAACTGCATAGCTATTTTTATGACTCCCGACCCTTCGCAGGTTTCGCACCTTCCACCGGGTACGTTAAAGGAGAAGCTTCCTGCTGTAAATGACCTGAGTTTTGATGCCGGAAGCGAGCCATAAAGGTCCCGTATAAGGTCGAAAATCTTCATATAAGTTACCGGGTTTGATCTCGGCGAACGGCCTATCGGAGTCTGGTCAACCAGCTCAATTGCATTAATATTCTGGTGTCCGCGAATTTCTCTGTACTGCCCTATTTTTTCATTGTAAATGCCTTCAAGCCTTTTCTTGAGTGCACCGTAAAGTATATCACTTATCAGGGTTGATTTCCCCGAACCGCTGACTCCAGTAATGCATACAAATATTCCAAGGGGAATATCAACATCAACATCTTTCAGATTATTTTCAGATGCTCCGCGGATTGAAATTACATGGCCGTTGACTGCTCTTCTTCTGGCAGGCGTATCTATCTTCAGTTTGCCTGTCAGGTATTTTGCAGTCAGCGAGTTCACTGCTTTTTTGATATCTTTATGACTGCCTGAGAATATTACTTCTCCGCCGTACTCGCCTGCTTTGGGTCCGATATCAATTATATGGTCACTGGCGTTGATCATGTCAGGGTCATGCTCAACTACAATAACCGAGTTGCCTATATCCCTTAGTGATTTCAATATCCTTATAAGCCTGTCATTATCTCTTGGGTGAAGTCCAACACTGGGCTCGTCAAGTACATAGATCGAACCCACCAGTGATGAGCCGAGCGAAGTTGCAAGGTTTATCCTCTGGCTTTCGCCGCCCGAGAGCGTGCTTGTTAAACGGTCAAGGGTCAGATAGCCCAGGCCTACTTCATAGAGATAAGTCAGCCTGTTTTTGATCTCTTCAAGTATCCTGCCGGCAATATCATGCTCCTGTTTGGGGAGCTTTATATCTTTGAAAAAGAAAAAAAGCTGTTCAATATTGCTTTGTACAAGGTCTTTGATAGTCTTATTCTGGAATTTCACATAAAGTGATTCCTTGCGAAGCCTTGAACCGCCGCACTCTGTGCACTTTGTGTAGGCACGGTATCGGCTGAGCAAAACCCTGTAATGTATCTTATATGCAGCCTCGCGCTCAACCATTCTGAAGAACTTGTTTATCCCGATGTAATCACCCATTCCTTTGAAAACCTTCTCAACCTCATCTTTAGTAAGATCTTTGAAAGGAACGTGAACCCGAAGGTTATTTTTCTTCCCCTCAAAGATCAGGTCGCTTAAATGCTTGCTGTGTTTGGGAGTAGAAAACGGATGAATGGCATTCTGAAAAATTGATTTATTCTTATCGGGAATTATGAGGTCTTCATCAATATCAATTGTCTCGCCGAATCCCTGGCACTTAGGGCACGCCCCGATGGGATTATTGAATGAGAACATCAGCGGTTCAGGTTCTTCAAACCTGATGCCGTCAGCTTCCAGGTGCATATTAAATGAAGTCAATGTAAATTCCCCTCTTTTAAGAGCGGTGGCTCCTCCTTTGGAGGAGACGGGGTGTGCTTTATTTTCTAATCCCCCTTTATCCCCCTTTACAAGGAGGACTTCTTTTGAAGGCGGCTCAACAAGAAGGAATAGGTACCCCTCACCTTCTACATAAGCCTGCTCAAGCGAACCGGATATTCTCTGGATCATTTCATCATCATCCTTAACATAAACCATTCTGTCAACTACAACCTTTATATCTGCAAGCCTGATCTTCTTTTCATCATAACCCTGGTTCAGGTCTATAATTTCTTTGCCGTTCCATATCCTGAAGAATCCTTTCTGTATCAGATTCTCAAGTTCCTGTTTAACTGTTTTGGATTCATGTGCGTGTACCGGAAAGAGAATATATAGCCTAGATCTGTCTTCAAGCCGGCTGATGAATTTCAAAATTTCTTCAATGCTGTCGCGCTTAACTTCTTTGCCTGATACAGGGCTGTAAGTTTTTCCCGCTCTTGCAAAAAGCAGGCGCAGGTAATCATAAATTTCTGTAGTTGTTCCTACAGTGCTCCTTGGATTGCGTGTAGAGGTCTTGACTTCAATTGCCATAGATGGAGCCAGTCCCGTTATTGAATCAACATCCGGCTTATTTATCCTTTCAAGGAACTGCCTGGCGTAAGAGGACATGCTTTCAATGTACCTTCTCTGCCCTTCGGCATATATGGTATCAAAAACAAGAGAGGTTTTGCCTGACCCGCTGAGACCTGTTACCACAACAAACTTGTTGTGCGGAATCTCCACATCAATATTTTTCAGATTATTGACGCGGGCACCTTTGACAATTATCGAATCCCCGCGAAGGCGGGGATCTCTATTTACATCTGACACAGATTTTTTGGATTTTCGGGTATTCCTGCCAGAATTCTTATTTATTGAAAGATTTCCTGAAGGGCTCTTGGAAATTACTTTGCTTGCTTTTATTGCTGCTTTTCGGGGCATTTAGAATTGGTTTAACTTCAAAAATCGCCATAAAATAGCATATATGAAATGATAAAAAAGCGTACAGGACTCAGATCCTATTCTGTAGAACGGTCAATCTTTCGTGTTATGGAAGAATATTTCGGAAAATTGCATTTTTCTCAAAATTTCCTCGACTGATAAATATCATAAATGTAAATCAAAAACCCGCTTAATAATCATAGAATTTTATGCCTCAAGTCCGTTATATTTGCAATAGATGCTGAAATTCTTCAAAAATCACAGTTTAGTGTCTTGAAAATTATCACTGTTAAAGCTATATTAGTAGCTAATTCATAATATAACTAAATGAGCAAAAAGGCACATAATTATTACGAAACGACTTTTATAGTTGATTCGATATTTGAAGACGAGCGCGTTGATTCCATAGTCAACAAGTACACCAATTTTTTCAAGAAAAACGGGGCAGAAGTATTAAAAACCGAAAAATGGGGCAGAAGGAAACTTGCTTACCAGATAAAGAGGAAACCTACAGGTTCCTATGTATCAATTGAGTTTACCGGCGACCCCGCGGTTATTGCCAAGCTTGAAAGAGCATACCATCTTGATGATGATATATTAAGATTCCTGACTGTTTCTTTCGACAAAAAAACACTGGAGGACAGGAACGTTTATCTTATCAAAAAGGAACAAATTCTAAAAGAAAGAGCCGAAGCAGCAGCTGCGGCTCAGCAGCAATCAGCCGAAGCGGATAAAGCAGCTGACGCTAAGCCAACTGAGTAAATAAGTTTAGTCAACAATTATCAATTAACTGGAAACTATCGGAGGAACATGCAATGGCTGATCTAAAGATGCCCGAATTAAACTCGGTAATTATTGCCGGGAACCTGACTAAAGACCCAATCTTCAGACAAACAACAAACGGTACACCGGTTGTGAATTTCTCTGTTGCCAGTAACAGGAGATACAGAGACAGCAAAGATGAGTGGCAGGAGGATGTTTGTTATGTTGGCATTGTTGCATGGAACAAGCTTGCAGAAAGCTGCAGAGATAAACTTAAAAAAGGAAATGCAGTACTTGTTGAAGGTGAGCTTCAGTCAAGGACTTTTAAGACCGAAAAAGGCGACAGCAAAACAATTGTTGAGATAAAAGCCAGAAGGATACAGTTCCTTAACAAAAAAGGCACAGGTGTTGCAGAGCATCACGATGAGCCTACAACTTTTGAGGATGATTCTTTTGAAAAACACTTAACACCCGAAGATACGGCACTGCTTGGCGATATTGCGCCGCACGAATAAAAAGAATTAAAAATGAAGCACAGGGCCTGTTGGAACTGTGCTTTACGCTAAATATACATAATGAAAATAATATTAAAAAAAGATCACGACAAATTAGGTAAAACCGGTGAAGTAGTTAATGTTAAAGACGGCTTTGCAATGAATTACCTTATCCCGAACGGCGTTGCCATGAAGGCAACCGACAGCAACATGAAAGTCCTGGACGAGATAAAAAAACAGCAGGCTAAGAAATTTGAAAAAGAAATTGCCGAAGCCCAGAAGCTTGCAGGCGATCTTTCAGGTGTTCAGCTTGAGATCAGAGCAAAAGCAGCCGATGACATTAAGCTCTTCGGTTCAGTCACTAGCGGAACGATTTCGGAAGCACTTATACATAAAGGATTCACTATAGACAAAAGAAATATACTGCTTGAAGAGCCCATAAAAGAACTGGGTTCAAGAACAGTAGAGATCAAGCTTGCAGGAAACGTTATGGCGCAAGTCAATGTTTCCGTAGTTAAAGACGAAGCATAAAAGCTCTGGTGAGCTGCTGCTTTAAAGACTAAAATGCAAATGCTTGCCGGGTTTTAAGCTCCATCTTAAGTTTGTTCATTTCTTTAGGAGCGAAAAAATAAAAAAATGGAAAAAACCGTAGAGGTTTTAAAAAGCGCAATCATCAGATTCGCTGGAGATTCCGGTGACGGGATGCAGATCGCCGGAAGCAGATTCACAGAAACATCAGCATTCTTTGGTAACGATTTAAGTACTTTCCCTGACTATCCCGCAGAAATTAGAGCCCCTGCAGGTACTTTATTCGGAGTAAGCGGATTTCAGATCCAGATCTCGAGCCAGGATATATACTCTCCCGGCGACGAGCCGGACGTTCTTGTTGCTATGAACCCCGCAGCGCTTAAGGTAAACTTAAAAGACCTTAAGAGAAACGGAACAATTATAGCAAACGAAGATGCGTTCATAGATAAAAACCTGCAGCTTGCAGGATATGAAACAAATCCCCTTGAAGACGGTTCACTTGCCGGATACAAACTACTGAAAGTTCCTATAACAAGGGCAACGAACAACGCTGTCGCAGAGATCGGGCTGAATGCCAAAGATGCTAACCGGTGCAAGAATTTCTATGCACTTGGCTTAACTTACTGGCTTTATGACAGGCCGCTTGAAGTTACTGAAAACTGGCTGCACTCTAAATTTACCGGCAAGCCTCAAATTGCAGAAGGCAATGTTAAGGCAATGCGCGCCGGCTATTATTTCGGGGAAACAGCCGAGATATTTACTACGAGATACAAAGTAGCCCCTGCCAAGCTGCCAAAAGGCATTTACAGAAATGTTACGGGCAACCACGCAACAGCGCTCGGAATTCTTTCGGCATCTGTTAAAAGCGGATTGCCGCTTTTCCTTGGTTCATACCCGATCACACCGGCCAGTGATATACTTCACGACCTTTCGGAATTTAAGAACTTCGGAGTAAAGACATTCCAGGCAGAAGATGAGATCGCTGCAATCTGCGCCGCTATTGGTGCATCTTTTGGCGGTTCTTTAGCCTTCACAAGTACTAGCGGACCCGGTATGGCATTAAAGCAGGAAGCAGTCGGTCTTGCAGTTATGCTAGAGCTTCCGTTGGTAATCTGCAATGTTCAAAGAGGCGGACCCAGCACCGGACTTCCGACAAAGACCGAGCAGGCAGACCTGCTTCAGGTTGTAAGCGGAAGGAACGGCGAGTGCCCACTGCCTGTACTTGCTGCAGCATCACCGGCGGATTGCTTCAACATGATCTACGAAGCCGCAAGAATAGCTGTTAAGTATATGACTCCTGTTGTATTGCTTACAGACGGCTACCTAGCTAACGGCGCTGAACCATGGAACATTCCGCATGTTAAAGACCTGCCCGAGATCAAAGTTACTTTCAGAACCGAGAAGGAGGGATTTTTCCCGTACTTAAGAGATGAAAATCTTGCAAGGCCATGGGTTAAGCCCGGAACTCCCGGACTTGAACACAGGATCGGCGGACTGGAAAAACAGCACATCACCGGAAATGTAAGCTATGATACCAAGAATCACGAGTTCATGGTAAAAATGCGCGCACAGAAGGTGCAGAATGTACAGAATGATATTCCTGAACTGGAAGTAGATGGCGACCCGGAAGGTGAAGTACTTATTATCGGATGGGGCAGCACATACGGTTCAATTACAGCAGCAAAGGAACGACTGGATGCAAAAGGATATAAGGTCTCGAGGATACACCTCAGATACCTGAATCCGTTCCCGAAAAACCTTGGTGAAATAATGAAGAGGTTCAAAAAAGTACTTATACCTGAACTAAACCTTGGCCAGCTATTGAAGCTGATCAGGGCAGAGTATCTTGTAGATGCTATAGGATTGGATAAGATACAGGGACTTCCGTTTAAAGCCAGCGAAATTGAAGCTAAAGTAATTGAGCTTTTGAAAAATTAAGAAAACGAACTCACTGCAATTTGCACTGAGTGAAAAAAATAATATTATGGAATCAGATACTCTTCAAAACGGAACGCATGTTAAGCTTTCGGCTAAGGATTTCTCCTCAGACCAGGATGTTAGATGGTGTCCGGGCTGCGGTGATTATTCGATCCTTGCACAGGTTCAGCGTGTTATGCCCTCATTCGAAATACCGCGTGAAAAAACCGTATTTGTTGCAGGCATCGGCTGTTCAAGCCGGTTCCCTTACTACATGAATACCTACGGTTTCCACGGGATCCACGGAAGAGCTGCCGCAATTGCATCAGGTCTTAAGATCGCAAGAACGGATCTTGATGTATGGGTTGCAACGGGCGATGGTGACCTGCTCAGCATTGGCGGTAATCACTTTATTCACATACTCAGAAGAAATATCAACACAGTAATTATGCTGTTCAACAACAGGATATACGGATTGACAAAGGGACAGTATTCACCTACCAGTGAACACGGAAAAATAACCAAATCTTCCCCGTTTGGTACGGTTGATACTCCTTTCAACCCGCTTACCCTGGCATTAGGCGCCGGCGGTTCTTTTGTTGCCCGCACAATGGATAGGGACCCGAAACACATGCAGGATGTTGTCTCAAAAGCACATAAGCACAAAGGAACATCATTCATTGAGATATTCCAGAACTGCAATATTTATAATGACGGCGCTTATGAGCTGTATACTGAAAAAGATACGAAGCCCGAGAACACAATAAATCTTGAGCATGGAAAGCCCCTCTTATTCGGAAAAGATAAAAATAAAGGAATAAAACTTGATGGTTTCCGCCCTGTGATAATATCGCTGGATGACGGAATCCATACAGTAAATGACGTTATCGTTCATGACCATACTTCTAAAGAACTGGCTATGATACTTGCACAATTCTCAGAGATCAAAGGCTTCCCCGTACCGCTCGGAGTATTGTATGAAGTTGAAAGACCATGCTTTGAAGACGAAATGGAAGAACAGATAGAGGATTCAACCAGGAAAAAAGGTGCAGGGGATCTTGAGAAGCTGTTATTTTCAGGGACTACCTGGGAAGTAAAATAAGCTGTAATTTAGTTTTTAAAAAACCCGGAAGGTTTTATAACCTGCCGGGTTTTTTTATGAACAATCCCGAATTTATTTCATTTGAACACTTGACCTGAACCTGCCCCTTAGAAGCACGCGCTCACCAATGAAGAATATCGCTGCAACCAGGATGACAACAAGCATTATCGTAACAGAGCCCGGGCTTATTGATACTCCAAAGAACTCAAGCACTCCCATAAAGAACCTTTGAATATACATTAACACCGTCTCTATAAATGAGTTTGAAGTCTGCATGGTATCAAATCCGATACCTGTTGCGTCACTTGTTCCTGCAGACTGTCTTTTTGACATTATGCCAAGCCCGAAAGTAAATGCAAGCATCATGAAGCTGAAAGAGCCAATGGCATATTTCACTATCCTGTCGCTTTTGCGTTCTTCGAGCAGTGCCTTATTTTCGGCCGTGATCCTTTTCATCAGGTGCCCGGTGAAATCACCCGAAGTCCTTTTCAGGTCACTTCTCCTAAGCCTCGATTCGAGGAAATCTTCTATGTATTTTTCTTTGTCTCTCATTTTCTTAAAACTTTTCCGGTTTATATAAATTCAATTAATTCTTCCGGTGAATATGCTCTCAAAAGCACTTCTTTCAGCTTATCCTTCGCTCTGAATATCCTGTTCTTTACTGTACCAAGCGGAAGCTTAAGTGTTTCGGAAATTTCCTCATGCGAAAGATCATTGATATAAAAAAGCGTCAAAATAGTTGAGTACTTCTCAGGAATTTCTTCAAGGTACTTATTCACAACATCCTGCATTTCCCCTTCAATTGCTTTTCTGTCTGTTTCAAAAGCGCCGCTCATGTAATATTTGTTCCGGTCTATGTTCATCTCAAAGTTAGAAATATCCATTATCTCACCGTCGTCACCTACTCTGTTATTATCAATATTTATCAGGTTGTATGTTTTAGATCTGTGCTTTTTGTAGAAATCGATTGCCGTATTATATACGATCCTGTAAAAATAAGTTGAAAACTTTGAACGCTCTTCAAACTGTTTATCTACTATTGCCCTGAACGTCTTAATGAACGCTTCCTGTATTGCATCTTCGGAGTCTTCTGTATTCTTAAGTATCCTCATTGCCAGTGTCATAGCCTTATCCTTATACCTGTTCACTATCTCCTCAAACTCATCAATGCTGCCGTTTTGGATCTTTTTTATGATGTTGAGTTCCAGGTCGTTCATGCAGGATTCTACTCGCTCTTTTGACACAGGTTTCCTATTTTCGCTAAATATAAACAAAAATGTTCACAGTTTAAGTTAAATTTGCTTTAACTACTTCTTTTTGAGTGAATCTGCGTTTTTCGGCAATTCAGGCAAATTCATCGTGTCAATATCCTTATCGGTCTCGGTTTTGGAATCGTCAAACTCCTCTTCTAGAATTCTCTCCAGCTCCTTCAATTCTTCTTTATCATCCTTATCGTCAAAATCAAACTTGAATTCAATATGACCATCTTTTTTGAATACAAACTTGCTTGCATCAAGCGAAACTGTTCCGTTAACAGTTGATACGCGGATCTGGCTGCCGCCTTTGCCCAGAGTTCCGCTTAAGTTCTTCTTCTCGGAAATGATATTGGTAAAACTGAGGTCTTTGACCTTTACTTTCCCGTTCACTGTGGAAGCGTTTACGTCTGCGTCAACGTATTTTAAACCGCCGATCTTTACACTTCCGTTAACAACATCCACATTGACCCCTTTTGTCAATGAGTCAACATTGCATGTAACAGTTCCGTTTACACTTGTCAGTTCCAGCTTTCCTCTGCTCCCGTTCACATCAATTGAACCGTTAACAGTTTCGGCAATAACATCGTTCCTTACACCAGATATCAGGATCTTTCCGTTTACATTCTCTACCCTGACATTCAGATTTGCAGGTACCCTTATATCATAATCAACTTCGGCCCCTTTGCTTTTTTTGAAGAAGCCGGAATTGTTTCTTGTCTCAGTTTCAATCTTAACCTCACTGCCGTTGGTATCTATCAGAATGGTAATGTTATCAATGGGTTTATCCTGTTCATCCTGTCTTACTTCAGCAGTTTTGATCGCATTAATTGTTATGTATCCAAGCGTATCGGTGGTGCTTCTTACGTTTATTTTCCCCGAGACATTCTCGACTGAGATCGAGGTTCTGCCTGAAGCACTTATTTTGTACTCTACTTTTTCAGTCTTCTCAACTCTTTTTTTCAGGAGACTGCAGCCTGAAAGAACCGTGGCTGCAGTCAGCGAAATCAGAGTCAATATTAATAATTTTGATCTCATTTTATTTTTGCTTTATAGTGTAATGCTTACTGGTTTGTTTGATTGCCGGCAGTTAACTGCTGATCTTTCTTCAATTTTGATGCTGCCACAAAGTAGTATATTATGAATCCGAGTCCGCCGAATACAAGCACCATTACACCCGTAAGCTCATCTTTAAAGCCTGCTTCATCAAGAAGAATACCGATGAACAAACCAATGCCTATCATTGTGAAGAGGATTCCCCATTTAAGGGAACCAAGCGGATTCTTTGGTTTCTTATCCTGCTCACGGAAGTAATCTCTTGCTTCCTGGGGAGTGAGCCCCATATCCATCAGCTTTGTTCTTTCTTTGTGTTTAATATACAGGTACCAGAATATCAGGATACCGGGAATTCCAAACGTGAAAACTATCGCAAATATTGGAGCTAAAGCGTCCAGCATTTTCTTATCTCCTTTTGCCTAAAATTGGCAAATTTATGTTATTTTTTTTGTTTTTTTCCTCATTACAGATATCTGTTTATTATGACTTGAAAGGTTTGTTGAAGGTTGCATAATGAATACACAAATTCCCGAAAAATTGGGATTATAAATATTTGATTTACTTCAATTTAAATAGAACAAGATAAGGACACATTTTCCAAATAGCTTAAAACGAGTTCAATCTGTCACATATCAATTTTCACTTGTCAACTGCTTCTCTGTTCCTTTGCCAAAAGTCCAGAAATACAGCGTACCCAAAATCCCCATTGCGGTCGCAGTGAACAGATTCACTTCAGGGGAGATTTGCCAGAGTGCGCCGCCTAAGAATCCCGCAAAGGCAACTATTCCGTCTCGAATGAAGTAATACATTCCAAAACTTCTTGCTTCAACTCCTTTTGCAGAAAGTTCAAGTATCAGTGCCTTCCTTGTCGGTTCACCAAATTCTTTAAGTCCCCTGATGAAGAAAGCTATTATAAGAAGTCCAAATGAATTGCTGAAATAAAGTATGAATGGGAAAATTGTGAAGAACACAAATGTAATTACAACAAACGGTTTCTTTTCAAGTCTATCTGAATAGTTTGCTACCGGAATGAATATGAGTGCAGATGTAACCATTTCAATCGCGGTCAGATAACCGAATTCACTTGCCGATACCTTCACAACATTCATACACCATATCACAACAAACACGTAAGGAATCTGCTCGCAGAATCTGACAAGTATATCCGAAACCAAAAGGTTCTTAAGTTTCCCGTCAAATCCTTTCCAAAGAGCGATCGGGTGTATTTTCTCAGGTCTGTTGGTTTCAGCAGGCTGTGTTAGCTTGTTAATAAAAAGAATTCCGACCACAGACAGGATTATTGAAATACCAAATGATATTCTGATCCCGGGCAAGAGCCCGTAGTTCATTATGAGGAATCCACCTATAACCGGGCCCAGCATCATGGGTCCACGTCTTAATAAGGAGTGCATTGATATTCCCATGACGGTTTTGCCCTTGCCAAGAGTTTTTGTAATAAGGGACATCGAGCCCGGAAGGGCAACATTACTCCACCCGAAGAAAAACAGCATACCAACAAATACGGCAATCCAATTCTGAAAAACTATGGCGATAGTGTAACCGAAGATTGCAAGGATGTTGAAAATAAAGAATGCTTTTCTGCTTCCAAGCATATCGGCAAGATATCCCCCGGGCAGTGCCCAGACTGCACCAAGGAAATTCTGAAGGAACCCGAACGCACCGATCAGCAGAATAGATGTGCCAAGCTCGTCAAGGTATTTGGGAATGAATCGTTCCCACAGTTTCTCACCCGTGTACATTATGACAGTAAGCGCAAGCATCATAACAATGTTGCGCTTCAGTCCGAGGTAATTCTTGGCTTTTGATAGTGCAGTATTCACAATTGAAAAATAGCTGAATATGAAAATAAAAAAAGGGCTGAAAATTCAGCCCTTAACTGCAAACTATCATTCGTCAATTATCAACTAAGCGTTTCTTCAGCATAACTTTCTATAGGCTCGCATGCGCAGACGAAATTCCTGTCACCATAAGCATCATCAACCCTTGCAACCGGCGGCCAGAATTTATTTTCCCTTAGCCTTTCTACAGGGAAAGCAGCCTTATTTCTGCTGTATGGATGTTTCCATTCGTCTGAAGAAATTTCCATCGCAGTATGCGGAGCGTTCTTAAGCAGATTATCAGTTTTATCTGATTTGCCTGCTTCGATTTCTTTTATCTCATTATATATCGAGATCATTGCTTCGCAGAACCTGTCCAGCTCGTACTTAGGCTCTGATTCCGTTGGTTCAACCATTAGTGTTCCGGGTACGGGGAAAGAAACTGTTGGTGCATGGAAGCTGTAATCCATTAGCCTTTTTGCTATATCACCCACTTCAACCCCTGAAGTATGCTTGAAATCACGTGTATCAAGTATCATTTCATGGGCAGCGCGCCCGTGCTTCCCTGTGTATAATACAGGGAAATACTTATCCAGCTTAGCCTTCAGATAATTTGCATTCAGTATTGCATACTTTGTAGCAAGCGTCAATCCTTCGCCTCCCATCATTAATATATACGCGTACGAAATGAGCAGAATGCTTGAGCTTCCCCAGGGAGCAGCAGAAACAGCGTGAATAGCTTTCTCTCCTCCTGTTTTAATTACGGGATTGCCCGGCAAAAAAGCTGCAAGGTGTTCCGCTACAGCTATCGGTCCCATTCCGGGTCCGCCGCCGCCGTGCGGTATGCAAAAAGTCTTGTGCAGATTAATGTGGCAAACATCAGCTCCGATTAATCCCGGATTTGTAAGCCCAACCTGTGCATTCAAATTAGCTCCATCCATATATACCTGTCCGCCGTTATCATGTATGATCCTGCAGATATCCATTATGCTTTCTTCAAAAACGCCGTGTGTTGAAGGGTATGTAACCATCAACGCTCCGAGAGTGTCTTTAAATTGCTCTGCCTTTGACTTAAGATCTGCAACATCTATATCGCCATGCTCCATTGTTTTTACAACTACAACCTTCATTCCGGCCATAACGGCACTTGCGGGATTTGTCCCATGAGCAGATGCCGGAATCAGAACAACGTTCCTTGTGCCTTCTCCTCTGGATTTGTGGTATTCGCGAATTACCATCAGGCCCGAATACTCACCTTGTGCACCTGAGTTTGGCTGAAGCGAAACTGCAGGTAATCCTGCAATTGCAGAAAGAGCACTTTCCAGTCCTTTAAAAATTTCAGAGTACCCTTCTGCCTGCTCAACAGGAATGAACGGGTGCAATGAGCCGAACTTGTGCCAGGTTATCGGTATCATCTCTGTGGTTGCATTAAGCTTCATTGTGCACGAACCCAGCGGGATCATCGAAGCATTGAGTGAAAGATCTTTATTTTCAAGCTTCTTCATA
This sequence comes from Ignavibacteria bacterium, assembly GCA_030835025.1. Classification (GTDB taxonomy): domain Bacteria; phylum Bacteroidota; class Ignavibacteria; order Tepidaquicellales; family OLB5; genus OLB5. The sequence goes on from JAUQWS010000101.1 coordinate 39,602, forward strand.
TAGCGAAGCATCTCAGTTTCCGAGTGATGCACATTGAAGACTGGATGCTGTAAATAACCAGATGCACGCTTCAAAGTTTCGGGCAATCCTTTTCCGTTCAATGAAGCAGGTACTGACTTTCCTTCTCCGAATATATTAAGAAGCTCATCTACATCTGCATCAGTCGTTGTTTCATCAGCAGAAATTCCGATATGCTGCTCATCTATATATCTTAAATTGATACCGGCATCTTCAAATTTCTTTCTGAGTTCTTTCAGCTTATCTTTTGAGCCTGCATCAATTTTCAGTGTATCAAAGTAGCTGCTGTTAAGCTGTTTGTAACCCAATAGTTTAAGGCCATTGTTGAGTCTTGAGGCAAGGCCGTGTACCCTTTCGGCAATTGACTTTACACCCTGCGGCCCGTGGTAAACACAATACATTCCTGCCATTATTGCAAGCAGAACCTGCGCTGTGCAGATATTGCTTGTAGCTTTCTCACGTCTAATGTGCTGCTCTCTGGTTTGCAGCGCCATTCTCAGCGCTTTATTTCCTGTCCTGTCAATGGATACACCTATTATTCTACCAGGCATCAGGCGGCGGAAATCATCTTTGCAGGCAAAGTATGCTGCATGCGGCCCTCCGTAGCCCATGGGGACACCGAATCTCTGTGCTGACCCAACTGCTATATCTGCGCCAAACTCCCCTGGCGGCACCAATAGGGTTAAGCTCAAAATATCTGCGGCGGCTACACAATAAATTCCTTTTGTGTGTGCTTTATGGAAGAAGTTTTTATAATCATAAATCTCTCCGTCACAAGTTGGGTACTGCACCAGCAGCCCGAAAATATCATCGGTAAGTTCAAGTTTCTTCCAGTCTCCAACAAGAAGCTCAACTCCAATTGGCTCTGTTCTTGTTCTCAGTACATCGATTGTCTGAGGCAAACATTCATCAGATACAAAGAACTTGTTTGCATTTTTCTTCTCAGGCCTACGCGCCGCAAAAAGCACGTGCATGGCTTCTGCAGCTGCAGTGCCTTCATCAAGCAATGATGCATTTGCAACAGGCAGTCCCGTCAGATCAACAATTACAGTCTGGTAATTCAGCAAAGCCTCAAGCCTGCCCTGTGATATTTCTGCCTGGTATGGAGTGTATTGCGTATACCAGCCCGGATTTTCCATGATATTTCTCAATATCACTGTTGGAGTATAAGTACCGTAATACCCGCAGCCGATATATGATTTAAATAATTTGTTTTTCAAGCTAAGGTCGTGGAAATGCTCCAGCAATTCCTGCTCACTGAGAGGCTTTCCGAGATCAAGATCTGTTTTTAAGCGGATTGCAGCCGGTACGGTTTCATCGATCAACTTATCAAGCGAATCAACTCCGATAATTCTGAGCATTTCTTTTGTTTCCTGCTCTGTCGGTCCGATATGTCTGTTTACGAATGTATGCATTTTATTTTATATAAAAAGGTGTGTTGTTAGAAGTATAATAGTATATGTTTGCGATATGTGAAAGAATCTTCCCGTCAAAAGGGAACCCTGCATGATGATTACCCGCCCTTTTTCTTCTTCTTAAGGCCCATTTTCTCTATTACATCAAGGTTCTTCAGGGCGTTGCTTGCTGCTTCCTGTTCTGCGGTTTTTTTTGTTCTGCCTTTGCCTATGCCAAGTGCCCTCTGGTTTATCTGTACTTCAACCGTGAAAAGCTTGTTGTGCTCCGGGCCTTCCTGGTTTATCACTTTATATTCCGGAATAAAGTCTGTGTTAGCCTGTGTGTATTCAAGCAGCTTGCTCTTGTAATTTTCATCGAACTGGTTAAGCCATTTTACGTCAAGTTTCTTGAATATCTCATTGTTCAAAAATTCCTTTGCGGCATCATATCCTCTATCCAGAAATATTGCACCAACAAGCGCCTCATATGCATCCGAAAGTATCGTGTCATACCCGTCTTCAATTGATTTAAGTGCCGTAGGTGCAGCCAAAAGATATGCCTGCAGTTTGATCTCTTTTGCTCTTTCAGCAAGGAAACGCTGATTGACAAGCACGCTTCGGTATTTGGTCAGGTCGCCCTCTTCAGATTCGGGAAAGTTCTTATACAGGTACTCTGCAACTACTGAATCAAGCACTGCATCACCAAGATACTCAAGCCTTTCATTGGAAGTGAACTTGACGCCGTTAGTACCTTTTGATTTGAGGAAAGATCTGTGAGTGAGGGCGTTAATAAAAAAATTCTTATGGATTATCTGGTAATCAATGCTGTGCTGGAAGGCCTTGAAATCAAACGAGGCAATAGCGGAGTAAATGTCATCTTCCTCTTTGCGCCTCCTTAAAACAGGGACAAATTTCCTGAGGGTTTTTAATACACCAAACATTCGGTCTTATTCGTACTTTTTGAATACAAGAGCTGTGTTGTGTCCGCCAAATCCTGAATTATCACACAGTACTGTATTTATTTCTTTCTTCAATGCTTTATTAGGCACATAGTTCAAATCACACTCGGGATCGGGAACTTCGTAATTGATAGTCGGCGGAACCATGCCCTTATTTATTGTCAAAACAGATGCAATCGATTCTACTGCTCCGGCTGCTCCCAGCAAATGACCTATCATAGATTTTATTGAATGAACCGGAATCTTATAGGCATGTTCGCCCAAAACTTTCTTTATGGCCGCGGTTTCGTTCTTATCATTGTAATATGTTGATGTACCGTGGGCATTTACGCAGTCAATATCAACAGGTTTCATCCCGGCATCTTCTATTGCAATTCTCATCGCTTCGGCAACGCCTTCGCCTTCAGGCGCAGGCTCCGTAATGTGATGTGCATCAGCGGTCAATCCGATACCTGCTATTTCAGCATAAATCTTCGCACCTCTTGCCTTTGCAAACTCAAGCTCTTCCAGAACGATCGTTCCCCCGCCTTCTCCCATTACAAATCCGTCGCGGTTCTTTTCAAAAGGCCTTGAACCTTTTTCAGGTGCATCGTTGCGTGTTGAAAGCGCCTTCATTGCGTTAAAGCCGCCTACACCCATGGGGCAAATCACAGCTTCTGAGCCTCCTGTTACCATTACATCAGCATTACCGCGCTGGATCAGCATGAACGAATCTGCAATAGAATGTGCAGATGTTGTACATGCAGAAATAGTTGCATAGTTGGGACCCTTCAACCCGTATAGCATGGAAATCCTGCCGGCTGCAATATCAGCAATAAGCATTGGGATAAAAAATGGGCTTATGCGGTCAGGGTTACCTTCCTTCTTAAAAAGTTTTTCCTGTTCCTTCTGGTAAACCTGCATTCCGCCAATACCTGAACCGAAAACAACACCAATCCTGTAAGGATCGATCTTTGTCATATCAAGTGCGGCATCTTTAAACGCCATGTCGGCTGATGCGATTGCGAATTGAGTGAAAGGGTCTACTCGCTGGGTAAGTTTCCTATCCATATAGTTCAGCGGATCAAAACCTTTAACCTCGCAGGCAAACTTCGTATCGAAGTGAGTTGTATCAAAATACGTTATTGGAGCTGCGCCGCTTTTTCCGGCCAGGAGATTATTCCAGAAGTCTTCAATAGTGTTCCCCAGCGGAGTAATAACACCGAGTCCCGTTATTACAACTCGTCTTTTCTGCATTTTGAATTTAAGCTACTTTAGATTTTACATAATTCACTGCGTCACCAACAGTCTGTATCTTTTCCTGGTCTTCATCCGGAATCTGTATGTTGAACCTGTTCTCAAGTTCCATAATAAGTTCAACTGTATCAAGTGAATCGGCCCCTAAATCGTTAATAAACGATGCATTTGGGGTAACTTTTGATTCCTCTACTCCTAGTTTTTCAACTATTGCCTCTTTTATCTGAGCTTCAACATCTACTGCCATTTTCGATTCCTCCTGTTATAAAAAATTTTTGGATAATCACAAAAATACTAATAAAATTGGTAATTTTAAAGGGGGACTATCTTCCGCCATTTTTGCTTATGGGGAACTATTTTCACCCAAAATGAGTCATTATTTTGAGATATTTCAATTTGATAAATGAACATTTATAAATATCTTGCAGCAATGAAATTATCCATAATCATTCTACTTTTTCTGACTATGAAAATGCAGGCAGTTTCCCAGGATCTGATTTATGCTGTTGCAAATGAACCAACTCCCGTGCTCAATTCTCCCGATTTCGAGTCTGTATTCGGCGGCATAAGCGGGATATCGCTGAAGACTGATGACCAGGGACTCATCCGCGAAATGGAATTCATAGCCCTGCCGGGTACAGTGTTCGACCTGATGGGCGAGTTAGACTATGGCACACACAAAATATTCAAAGTGGAATGCAAAGAATATGAATATGGAACTGATCTGTTTATCGATAGCCGTTTTGTTGAACTCAAAAAAGTAAGACCTAAAGAGAGATTTATAAAAATACCTTCAAAGAAGGAAATTTATGAAGCTTTGGACAATTTTGTCGGTAACAGATATTGCTGGGGCGGGAATTATAATTCAGGAATAAGCAAACTGATTGAATTGTACAAACCCTCAGGGGAAATTACAAATGCATTAAGAAATGAGTGGATACTTTCCGGTTGTGACTGCTCCGGGTTAATGTATGAAGCAACAAATGGCTTCACTCCGCGTAACACAAGCAAGCTTGTTAATTATGGTGACGCAGTTGAAATAGCAGGACTCTCTGCCGAAGAGATCGCAGCGAAACTAAAACCGCTTGATATGATAGTGTGGAACGGACATGTAATTTATGTTTATGATGAGAAGACTACCATTCAGAGCAGTTTATCTAAAGGCGGCGTGGTAAAACTTGATCTAATAGAAACATTGAAAGAAGTTATGAATACCCGAACTCCGGTAAATGATTACAATAGTACAGAAGCTTCATGGTTTGTAGTAAGGAGATGGTTTCCTGACAAATAACACATAACAAATAACAAATACCCTTAATAATTTTTCCTGGTAATTTGGTTTTTGCTATTTGGATATTTGGTATTAGGTTTTGGCTGAAGCTTTTTTTAATCTGTTCATTATAGCTAAACCAATTCCCTTTTCCTGAACTTTTTCACAGTAAATAGTTTTGATTCCTCTCTTATCGCACTCTCTGAAAAATGAAAATAAGTTTTTGGCATACTCTTCATTTGATCTGCATATCTTAACAAACTCAAAAATTTTCGAATACTTTTTATTCAATCCAATGAAAGCTGTTATAGTCTTTTTATTCTTAATTCGTAATTCGTAATTCGTAATTAATTTTACCCTGGCATCAGGAGAATAATGATTGTATTTCTGCCCCGGGCTTTTTATCTTCAAGCTGCTTTTTCTGATCTTTGCAAGCCTGTCAATTTTTTTAAGCTCTTCCAGAGTAAAAACACCCGGCCTTAGAATAACAGGGTGTTTTCCTGTACAGTCAACAACTGTTGATTCAAGTCCGAACCTTGATACAGGACCTTTGAGTATGCAGGGAATTTTTCCATCGAAATCTGAGCTCACGTGTTCAAAACCAGTCGGTGAAGGTGAACCCGATATATTTGCACTTGGTGCAGCGATCGGCACTCCGCTTAACTTGATGAATTTTCTGGCTATCATTGATGACGGCATTCTGAGGGCAATTGTATCAAGCCCGGCTGTAACCATATCAGATATGATCTCATTTTTTTTCAAAATTACCGTTACAGGTCCGGGGAAAAACTTATCGATAAGCTTTTTTGCATATTCAGGTATTGCTTTGGTTAGGATCGAAATGTCCTTTTTTGCAGAAACATGCACTATGATGGGATTATCCTTAGGCCTCCCTTTCGCTTTGAAAATCTTCTTTATTGCCTGATCATTGTATGCATTTGCGCCGAGCCCGTAAACTGTTTCAGTCGGAAAAGCCACAACTTCTCCGCGCACAATAATCTGCGCAGCTTTGGCAATTGAACCTGTAACGAGTGTCTTCATTTTGTGCAAAATAGCTCTTATAACACTTATAATTAACCCATCAAATCAGCACCACAATACAGTGCAGAAATTTCGAATATGACCAAAATCATATTAAATGATGACCATTAGTGATTAATTTTGAGTAATACAATTCGGGATTTTTAGCCCGCAGATGAAAAAAAAATTTGAGAAAGAACTCTATAGATAAGTATAAATGGAACGCAAAAAAGTAACAATTGACGGAAACGAAGCCGCAGCATATGTTGCATATAACTTGAACGAAGTCTGCGCAATTTACCCTATAACTCCATCGTCAAACATGGGAGAGCTTTGCGATCAATGGGCATCGGAAAATAAGAAAAACCTTTGGGGAATAATTCCCACAGTACAGGAAATGCAGTCAGAAGGCGGTGCATCAGGGGCAGTACACGGAGCGCTGCAAAACGGATCTTTAACCACTACATTCACGGCGTCACAGGGTCTGCTGCTAATGATACCGAACATGTACAAAATTGCAGGCGAGCTCACTTCAACTGTGTTCCATGTTACTGCACGCTCTATTGCTGCACAGGCGCTTTCGATATTCGGTGATCATTCTGACGTGATGGCAATAAGACAGACAGGTTTTGCTATGATGTGTTCATCAACTCCGCAGGAATGCATGGACCTCGCACTGATTTCACAGGCAGCAACTCTGGAAAGCAGAATTCCGTTTTTACATTTCTTTGATGGTTTCAGAACATCGCACGAAGTGATGAAAATAGAACAGCTGACCATTGATGATATGAGACAAATGATAAGTGAAAAAGATATACTTGAGCACCGTAAACGCGCACTTTCGCCTGATAATCCGTTTATCAGGGGTACTGCACAGAACCCCGATGTTTACTTCCAGGCAAGAGAAACAGTTAATAGATTTTACAATGTGTGCCCTGATATGGTACAGAAACAGATGGATAAGTTTGCGCAGATAGCAGGAAGAAAATACCGTTTGTTTGATTACTACGGACATCCTGAAGCAGAAAGAGTTATAGTAATAATGGGCTCAGGCGCACAGGCAGCCATGGAAATGGTTGACTGGCTCCTAAGCAAAGGCGAAAAGATCGGTCTTGTTATTGTAAGATTGTACAGGCCCTTTTCAATATCGCATTTCCTAACTGCTCTTCCTGCAACTGCAAAGAATATTGCAGTTCTGGACAGAACAAAAGAACCGGGCTCAGCAGGCGAACCGCTCTATCTGGATATTGTCAATGCAGTTGCTGAATCATACGCAGATGGTAAACTAAAAACACTTCCAAAGATCATCGGCGGCAGGTACGGACTCTCATCAAAAGAATTCACGCCTTCAATGGTTAAGGCAGTATATGATGAGCTGAAAAAGCCCGATGCGAAAAACCATTTCACAGTTGGTATAATTGATGACGTAACCAATACAAGCCTTGATTTCGATATGGATCTGAATGTTGAGGAGCCTGAAACTTTCCGCGGAAAGTTTTACGGTCTGGGTGCCGATGGTACCGTTGGAGCCAATAAGAATTCCATAAAAATAATCGGTGAAGAAACTGATAATTATGCACAGGGATTTTTTGTGTATGACTCAAAAAAATCCGGTACAATGACTACGTCACATCTGCGATTTGGGCCTAAACCTATCAGGTCAACCTATCTTATATCCAAAGCAGATTTTATTGCTTGCCATCAGCCCAATTTCCTTGAAAAGATCGACATGCTTGAGGATGCTGAAGAGGGAGCTACTTTTCTGCTCAATACAAACATCTCTAAAGATAAGATCTGGGACACATTGCCCGAAAAAGTGCAGGCTGATATCATAAAGAAGAAGATCAAGTTCTTCGTAATTGATGCATATAAAGTTGCAAAAGAAACCGGAATGGGGCTGAGGATCAACTCCATTATGCAAACATGTTTCTTTGCGATTTCCAACATTCTGCCCAAAGATGAGGCAATTGAAAAGATCAAAAAGAGCATTGAAAAAACATACGGCAAAAAAGGTGAAGCAGTAGTTAAAATGAACTTTGATTCCGTTGACAAAACACTTGAGAATCTTTTTGAAGTATCTATACCTGCCAAGACCTCCAGCACAAGGAAACTTCAGCCTGCTGTTAAAGAGATAGCTCCTGAATTCGTTCGCAAAGTTACTGCTATGATGATAGAAGGCAAAGGAGATATGATCCCTGTAAGCAAGCTGCCTGTGGACGGAACTTACCCGTCAGCAACTGCAATGTGGGAAAAACGCAATATAGCCCTTGAAGTCCCTGTATGGGATGCAGAGATCTGTATACAATGCAACAAATGTGCAATTGTCTGCCCGCATGCCTCTATCAGACCAAAAGTATATCATGAAAATGATCTGCACTCAAACGGTTCAGCAAACGGTGTTCCCGAGACTTTCAAATATGTGAAATACCGCGGCAAGGAATTCGGAGAAGGCGCATTATACTCTCTCCAGGTAGCTGTTGAGGACTGTACTGGATGCGGCATTTGTGTTGAGGTCTGCCCCGCTAAGAATAAAAAGGAAACACGCTTTAAAGCAATTAATATGATGCCGCATGAAGACTTCAGGGAAAAAGAAAGTGTGAACTTTGATTTCTTCCTTTCATTGCCTGAAGTCGATAAGACAAAGATAAATACTTCTTCGGTAAAGGATTCGCAGTTCCTTCAGCCGCTATTTGAATTTTCAGGTGCATGCCTGGGATGCGGCGAAACACCTTATGTAAAGCTTGTGAGCCAGTTGTTTGGCGATAGGGCCGTTATTGCCAACGCTACAGGCTGTTCATCCATCTATGGCGGCAACCTGCCAACTACTCCGTGGGCTATAAACAAAGAAGGACGCGGGCCGGCATGGAGTAATTCGCTTTTTGAAGATAATGCTGAATTTGGACTTGGTTACAGGCTGGCAATTGATAAACACAGGGACCTTGCTTGCGAAATGCTCAGAAGACTTGCTTCTGATGTTGGCGAAAAGCTCACAAGTGAATTGATTAATGCTGTTCAGGATGATGAATACGGTATTTATGAACAGAGATTAAGAGTAGCAGAGCTGAAGAAAAAGCTCGAAAAGATTAACAGTGATGATGCAAGAACTCTTACCTGGCTCAGTGATTACCTTGTAAAGAAATCCGTTTGGATTATGGGAGGCGATGGCTGGGCATATGATATTGGCTTCGGGGGAGTAGATCACGTACTGCTATCGGGTCGTAATGTAAACCTGCTTGTTCTGGATACGGAGGTATATTCAAACACAGGCGGTCAAACATCCAAATCCACTCCCCGCGCTGCCGTTGCAAAGTTCTCGGCAGCCGGAAAAACGACGGCTAAGAAAGATCTTGGACTCCTTGCAGTTAGCTATGGCAATGTTTATGTTGCAAGAGTTGCTCTCGGTTCAAGCGATACTCAAACGCTGAAAGCTTTTATTGAAGCTGAAAAATACGACGGGCCTTCTTTGATCATTGCATACAGCCATTGTATAGCTCATGGCATCAATATGAGAACTGCTATGCAGAACCAGAAAGCAGCCGTTGATTCAGGATACTGGCCGCTGTTCAGGTTCAATCCTGAACTTCAGAATAAGGGCGAATCTCCGTTTAAGCTTGATTCCAAAGCACCGAAGATGAAGTTACAGGATTATGCATATCTTGAAACAAGATATAAGATGCTCACAAAGAGCCACCCCGAAGAGGCTAAGAAACTAATGCTCGAGGCGCAGGATGATGTTAATAAACGCTGGAAAATGTACGAAGATCTGGATGTTGATTTCAAGAATGTGACTGTAAAGGAATGATTGAGCTGTGAAGCACCTGATCATAATTAATGACCAGCCATACGGCAGCGAAAAACCTTACAATGCAATAAGGCTGGCTATTCAGATCCAGAAAGATTTTCCCGGTGAAGAAGTAAGGATATTCCTTATGGCAGATGCTGCCGCCTGCGCACTGAAAGATCAGAAAACTCCGGGCGGATATTACAATATCGAAAGAATGCTGAAGCTGATCATGAATAACGGTGCTAAAGTGAGGATCTGTACATCATGCGCAGAGGCAAGAGGTATTAAAACAGAATCGATAATGGAAGGAACTGCGATGAGCACTATGGCTGAGCTTGCAGATTGGTATATGGATTCTGATAAGATAACAACTTTTTAATAAGAACGAATTTTAAAGTTATACGAAAATGTCTAATATAGATCTATCTACCCATTATCTGGGAATGACACTAAAGAATCCTATTGTGCCATCTGCGTCACCGCTTTCGCGTGATATAGGCAATGTTAAAATGATGGAAGATGCCGGCGCATCGGCTGTTGTGATGTATTCGCTCTTCGAAGAGCAGATAACTCATGAAACGCTGGAACTTTATCATCACACCTCCTATCATTCGGATACTCACGCAGAAGCGCTTTCATACTTTCCGGAATATTCAGAGTACATTCTGGGTCCCGATGAATACCTTGAGCATATTCACAAGATCAAGAAATCGGTAAATATTCCAATAATAGGGAGCCTTAACGGCTGCACAGATGGCGGCTGGACAAAATACGCAAAGCTCATAGAAGAAGCCGGTGCTGACGCATTAGAGTTAAACGTTTATCTGCTTGCAACTGACCTTGGTACAAGCTCACAAGATATAGAAAATGTATATATTGAAACCCTGCGATCAGTAAAAGCGCATGTAGGAATACCTGTGGCAATAAAGATAAGCCCTTACATCAGCGCGCTTGGACATTTTGCAAAAAGACTTGATAATGAAGGAGTTGACGGACTTGTGCTGTTTAATCGTTTTTACCAGCCCGATATTGACCTCGAGAATCTTGAAGTTGTGCCAAATGTTCTTCTCAGCAACAGCCAGTCAATGCGCCTCCCGCTAAGATGGATAGCAATCCTTTACGGCAGGATAAATGCAAGCCTTGCAGCAACGAGCGGAGTTAACACAGCCGAAGACGTGCTGAAACTTATTATGACAGGTGCAAGCGTTACTCAGATGTTTGCGGCACTGCATAAACACGGCATAAACCATATCAGGAAAGTTCTGAATGATATTGAAGCCTGGATGACCGAACATGAATATGAATCAATAAAGATGATGAAAGGCAGCATGAGCCACCGCTCGGTTGCAAATCCGGGAGCATTTGAAAGAGCTAATTATATGAAGGCTCTCAACAGCTTCAAATAAAACATAAGAAGTGAGTATTATTACTAAGGGGATATGTAAATATCCCCTTTTTGTTTATCTTTGCCAAAACCCGAATGCCCAATCCTGCAATCCTTAGAATCTGACGTTCCGGTAATACCGTATATTCAGACTGCTTCCCTGTTGAACTTGCTTCTGTAATCAACCGGTGACATCCCTGTTATCTTCTTGAAAACATCCCTGAACGCTTTCGTATCCGTATATCCGATATCATACATGACTTCATTCACATTTTTCCTTCCGGTTTCAAGCTGCTTCTTAGCTGCTTCTATTTTCACTCTGTGAACATATTCAACTATTGAATTGCTGGTAGCTTTTTTGAACCTCCGTTCAAATGTTCGCCTGCCAACTCCGAACTGTTCGCAAAGCTCATCAACAGTGATCCTGTCATTGTAATTAGTTTCAATATATTCCTGCGCTTTCTTCACAGTATCATCTTCGTGGTCTTTTTGCCCGCTGAACATAATAAAAGGCGACTGGCTGGTAAGAGCAATATCCAGCAAAAAGAATTTTGAAGCCTGTATGGCGGTCTCGCGGTCTGTATATTTTTCAACAAGGTAAAGCAAAAGGCTCCAGTATGAATTCGCTCCCCCGCTTGAGTATAAACCGTTTTGCGAGGTGATAACCTTATCATGAACCAGCTTGATTTCGGGGAAAGTGTTTTTGAATTCATTTGCGTAAAGCCAATGGGTTGAACACTGCTTGCCGTCAAGCAAACCTGTGGATGCCAGCAAAAAAGCTCCCACGCAAAGACTTGCCACTTCGGAACCTGATTTGTACTGTTCAATTATCCATGGAATAAAATCCTTGTTAAGCTCAACTGCGCTTTTCATTTCTCCCGAAAGTGCAGGAACTATCACCAGGTCTGTTTTCTTTACTTCATCTAACAAATACTGAGTGTGAATCGAGAACAAACCCCCATTCAGTTTGACTTCCTTTTGAAGACCGGCAAGCTGAACTAAGAACTCCGGTTTCTTTCCTGATTTTTTCAGCAGCTCGTTTGCAGCGGTGAACATGTACAATGGATCCGCGATGCTCGCCAGCACTACTTCTTCCGGTACTAAAATTGTTATTATTTTCATATACAAAATTAATTTTAAACTTTGTCGCAATCAACCCGTTATATTGTCGTAATTGCGTATTGGCAAAGTCGCAAAAAGCGCATATGTTTGTTAGGTATTTTTGAGACAGAAAAAGGCAAATTATACACAAAAAATAAATATTCTATTCAAAAAATGAAGAAAAAGTCTAAACCCGAAGTCACAGTTGATGGATATCTTGAGGTTCTGCCTGCTAAAGAGAACGCAGTATTAACAAGGATAAGAAAGGCGATCAAAACTGCCGCCCCTAAGGCAGTTGAAAAGATAAGCTATAAGATACCGGTATACAGGCTCAACGGTGACCTGATCGCATTTGCCGCATTCAAAGAGCACTGCAGCCTGATAACTATGAGCACGAACGTGATAAAGAAACTGAAAAAGGAATTGGATACATACAAGATTTCCGGCACAACAATTCAGTTCTATCCGGATAAACCGATACCTCCGGCACTTGTAAGAAAAATAGTTTCTCTCAGGATCAGGGAGAATTCTGAAGCTGCAGAGAAAAAGAAGTTGAAGAAGTGATCCATTTGAACTTATCAGATACATAGAACAAAAGTTATGAATTAAGAAGACATGAGAAAACTAAAATTACAGATGCAAACTACCGCTAACGGTTTTGTTGGCGGGCCAAACGGCGAACTCAACTGGATGACATGGAACTGGAGCGATGACTTGAAAGCATATGCTGCAGACCTGACCACTTCGTTTGATACCATATTACTCGGCAGAAAAATGGCAGACGGATTTGTTAACCATTGGACAAATGTTACAAAGAATCCTGCTGACCCTGAATACGCCTCCGCAAAGATTTTTGTTGATACACCTAAGGTTGTCTTTACTAAAACTCTTGAAAGCTCTGCCTGGGCAAATACGGTTCTTGCAAAAGGTCTCCTTGCGGATGAAGTAAGCACCCTTAAGAAGAAAGCGGGAAGGGATATCATTGTATATGGCGGAGCTGGCTTTGTTTCTTCTCTGGTTGAAGAAAATTTAATAGATGAATACAATCTATTTGTAAATCCTGCTGCAATTCCAGAAGGATTAACTGTGTTCGGGAAAGTTAAGAATATGTTGAGTCTTGAGCTTGTTGAATCAAGATCATTTGAGTGCGGAATCGTGCTTATGAAATTTATCCCTAAAACCTAAAGCCGGAACATTCTTCAATGGTTGAAGTGTTTAAAACCAATATCAGAGATCTAAAAACGGCAGAACAGTTGAAAACTTTGCTGCATGCAAAGATACCCGAAGGCAGGATCAACTTTGACCTCGAAGACTGCGACCGGATCTTAAGAGTTGAAAGCAAATTCCTGATACCGGATGAAATTGTAAATCTTCTTACCTGCAAAGGGTACTATTGCGAAGTGCTTGATTAAGACATAATAACAAACAAGTCCTGCAAATATCGAAATAATCCAAAAACAACTTAACTTAGAGGAGCAGCTTTTATGATGGAAAAGATCACAACATGCCTTTGGTTTGATGACCGGGCTGAAGAAGCAGTAAACTTTTACACCGGCGTTTTCAAGGATTCAAAAATCGGATCCACATCTCGATATGATGAAGCAAGTGCCAAAGCTTCCGGAAGGCCGGTTGGAACCGTGCTGACTATGACATTTGAACTTGAAGGAAGGCATTTTATGGCTCTGAATGGCGGTCCAATGTTCAAATTCAACGAATCCGTTTCCCTTGTGGTGAATTGTGAAAACCAGGAAGAGATAGATTATTACTGGAACAAGCTCACTTCCGGAGGCGGCCAGGAATCAATGTGCGGGTGGCTTAAGGATAAATTCGGGCTTTCGTGGCAGATAGTACCAACAGAGCTTGGAAAGCTCATGTCGAGCAAAGAACCCGGCAAAGCACAGCGCGTAATGGCAGCACTGCTGCAGATGAAAAAGCTCGACCTGAATGCTTTGAAAAACGCCTGATCGTAAAATTAATTTATTCTATAAACTAAAATTCTGAATATCATGAAGAAAATGAATCCGGTTGTCCACTTTGAGCTGCCTGCGGCAAATAGAGATCGAATGGCAGACTTCTACTCAAATGCTTTCGGGTGGAAAGCGCAGAAATTAGGTCCCGAAATGGGAAACTATGTTATTGTTACAACCTCTGAAACTGATGAAAAAGGATTTCCAAAGAAACAGGGAATGATAAACGGCGGACTTTTTGACAGGAGTGATGATAATCAACATCCCTCAGTTGTTATCGCTGTAGATGATATAAAAGCGGCAATGAAAGAAATTGAAAAAGCAGGCGGAAAAGTTCTGGGCGGCTATTACAAGAACGGTGAACCCGATGATATTCCCGGTGTCGGACTCTACTCTGCTTTTATCGATACTGAAGGTAACCGTTTGAGCATCCTTCAGCCAAATCCAAATATGTAGCTTATTGACCAAATTAAATTAGTAAGGAGAAAAAAATGAACAGACTCAGCTTCACAACCAAGATTAATGCAACTAGAGAAAAAGTCTGGGATGTTTTGTTAAATGATGAAACATACCGCATTTGGGCTTCAGAATTCATGCCCGGGTCATACGCTGATACAGACTGGAAAGAAGGAAGTAAAGCGTTGTTCCTTGGAACTGACGGAAGCGGTATGGTAAGCAGAATTGAAAAGAACATACCAAACGAGTACATTTCTATCCAGCATCTCGGATTTGTTAAGGACGGCATCGAGGACGTAACAAGCGATAAAGTTAAGGAGTGGTCCGGAGCGCATGAGAATTATACATTGAAAGAAATAAATGGAATGACTGAGGTTTTAGTTGAAATGGATAGTAATGATGAATTCAAAGAGTATTTCAGCAGTACCTGGCCCAAAGCTCTTGAAAAAGTGAAAGAACTTTCAGAGAACAATAAGTAAAAACTATGGTAGAGAATAATCCTTTCGCATCGATAGGGTTAAGTAAACCTGCGCAAAGAGCGCTGGCAAATGCGGGTATTTCTGAACTGAAGAAGCTTTCAGGATTTACTGTAAAAGAGATATCCGCACTTCACGGAATAGGACCGTCAGCAATTCCAAAACTAACGGCTGCGCTCAGATCAGCCGGATTTAATTTTGTTAAAACTAAATCAGATATGAACGATTCCGAAAAAGTCGCTGAATACATGGAGAAGCTCAAACACCCGCTTAAGGCTGAAATTGAGCTTGTAAGAAAAATAATCAAGAGCTCAGATAAGAAACTCTCAGAACGCATCAAGTGGAATGCACCGAGTTACTACTACAAGGAAGATCTTGTAACTTTTAATCCGCGGAAACAGGATGCAGTGCATCTGGTTTTCCACCACCCTTCAATAGTCAAGATCTCATCTCAATTACTTGAAGGTGAATACAAAGATAGAAGAATGACGTATTTTAAGGATAGCAAACAGATCAAAGCAGGCAAGAAAGAGCTCCAGCGCGTAATGAAAAAGCTGATTAGCTCAATTAAGTGAACTTTTAGATTAACTTCGCCATAACTCCTGTTTCGCGTTGATTTGCATCATATTTTGATGCTTTTTCAACGGTTATATTTGTGTATGCGTCACATAACTAAGAAGCGTATAATACATATATAACCATGGAAGAAATTATAACATCAATGCCGAGGATTGGGGACCCTGCACCTGAATTCAAAGCAATAACAACCCAGGGAAATCTGAACTTCCCGAAAGATTATTCCGGAAGCTGGGTAATACTATTTAGCCACCCTGCAGATTTCACACCTGTTTGCACATCAGAATTCATGACTTTTGCAAAGCTTGAAGACGAATTTGCAGAGGCTAACTGTAAGCTTGTCGGTTTATCAGTTGACGGATTATACAGCCACATTGCATGGCTCAGGACTATTAAAGAAAAGATCATTTACAAGGGTATGAAAGAGGTTGAAGTAAAATTCCCGCTGATCGAAGACATAACAATGGAAGTGGCAAAGAAGTACGGAATGATACAGCCCGGCGAAAGCGCAACTAAAGCAGTTCGTGCAGTTTTCTTTATAGACCCAAAGGGAATTATCCGGACAATTGTATACTATCCGCTTAACGTAGGCAGGAATTTTGAAGAGCTGTACAGGGTACTGATTGCATTAAGGACTTCAGATGCATTCGGAGTAGCTACTCCCGCAGACTGGAAACCCGGCGACGATGTAATTGTGCCGACTGCCGGTTCATGCGGTGTAGCCAAAGAAAGAATGGAGAACACTGTTGATATGACCTGTTATGACTGGTTCTTCTGCACGAAGAAACTTGAAAAAGAAAAGATCTTCGAAGAAATTCTGATGAAGAATTGAATACTAAGTCATATCAAGATCTAAGCCGCAGTTAATTCACTGCGGTTTTTTTTTGTCATTCAACAAGTGCTTCAATCGGTAATATTCACAATTCACTCTTACGGGTCTTATGGGCATATTGAACAGAACATGACTATTTCCGGTTTCCCAACCCGGCTTGTCATAATATACGAAGAAATGGAATTATTGGTTCAATCAAAATGTTTAGATAAATGAAGTAAATTGTTTATATTTGTATCGGGGAGTAAAAGACCCCGTAGAAAGGAGCGTGTATGCAAAGTATAAGTTTTAGGAGGGCGTGGGTATAACGCCCAACCCTATTTGAACCCCTCATTCATTGAGGGGTTTTTTTTATGAATATCTGTAATTTAGAGTTGTTTTTTATAATGTAAAAAAGGGAGTTGAAAAACCCCCTTTTTTTTCGCTTACACTTTTTTTTCAGTACCGGCGTAAATGAATAATCTTATTAGATATCCTTATTTTCTGCCTTTGTACTTTTCATCGTAATCACCGGAATTGTCCGGATCAGATTCTTTTTCTTCATACACAGGGTCAGTATTTCTGTCATCATTTTTATGTTTCTTTTTGTACCAGCCCTTATGCTTGCCGTTATCACCTTTCTTTTTCGACTTTTCGTAGTAGTAATCATTTTCTCTTACGTAATTACCGTTTCTGTCATATCCTTCTCTGTTATAACCGTTTTTGTTGTACCCGTATCTGTCATAACCGTACATGTCATATCCATATCTGTCATAACCATTTCGGTCATATCCGTTCCTGTTGTAACCTGAACGGTCATACCCTTCTTTGTCATATCCGTTTTCATCATAGGTTCCTCCAAAAATATCCGGGATCTCTATCTTGAACACTACAGTACCATCATCCTGGCTGTAAGAATTGCCGGAAAAAGCAAAAAATGAAGCCAGAATAAAGAAAGATGTAAAAATGGTTTTTTTGAACATTTGAATTATCTCCTTTTTGGTGTTTTGCTGACATTTTCAAGTTCAGCGTTGTATATATAAAACACCTGCCTGATTCAGTTGTTCCTGGAACTGCTACTAAAAATTGTAAATGAATGTAAACGGAAATCAATAAAGCGGTATAATAATTCCGGTCAAAATGGTGAGATTGGACGGAAGAAGTAGTCCAAATTCAGGAGTAAATTGTAAATAAGGCCTTATATATCAAAACCCCTCATCGCGCGAGCTATGAGGGGTCTTTAATTCACGTTTGTTGAGTTATTATAGGGTTATTCAAAACTTACCATGGATCCGGTCAGTGTTACCGTAAGCTGGTTGTCGTTTTTTTCAAAAAATGAGAGAGTATATAATTCGCGATTGTTTACTCTGAAACTGTGGCTGCGATTCTCAGTTGTGACATTGAATTCCAGAATCTGCGGCAGTTCTTTAGAGCCGACCTTCAAGAAAAAATCTCCTGGCCTGCCTTCAAGAGCTTTTAGGGAATTTAGTGAATTAACACTGATATCAGTCTGAACGCCAATAATTACTGTCACTTTTTGATCTCTGATCCGGTTAATATTGATCCTTGATCTCTCGTATCCGAAAATCAAGTGCGGAAGCTCCGTTATCATTGTATTCTGAACTATACTCTCACTTTTGTTGCCGAACCTGATACCTTCCGATAGTGCCGCGGAAACAGCCGGGTCAAGTTCTGCCGAGCCCTCATCGATAACTTCAATTTTCGCATCATTCACTCGGTACAATTTAGTGAACATTATGAGCCTGTCCTCATTGTACTTATTTGCAAAGTCATCCTTGAACACGACTGCCTCTCTATCAATTCCCAATTCCTCTGTTATGCCGCTTGTGAATTTAATTCTCAGCTTATTTATTTTTCCTTCCGGTATATTTGCATTTACAAGAATATTCTTAATTATCTGCTTTATACCTTCATCAGTTCCGCCTGTAAATGTATTGTACAGTTTTTCTGCATTCTCAGAGGAAGATATAACCCACTTCGATTCAATGCTTCCAAGCCCTGTCGAGCGGGGCATGCTTTCTTCTTCTGTAATTATTGCCGGTAATATGAGTCCCGGAGGCGGATTTTTGAAGAGCCCCGCTTCCTGGGAAAGTATACTTACACTCAGCAGCATTATTAACAGGTGTATTTTACTGAACATCTCTATAATTTTCTCCAGGGTAAATTTGATTTACTTAATACAAAAATAACATTTTGAATGCGGTAATACAATGATTTACGCATCCAAAAGAGGAAATAAGGGATCAGAAGTCTCTGATTGAACTTCAAGGGTTCCCTTTTCAATTGTTTTGAACGTTTGTATTGATAATGTTTTAACAAGTTTAACCTAAACATGGAGGACGTGTGAAAAATCTGTTCATTAGTTACAAAATACCCTTTATTGTACCGGTCCTTGCCGCCGCAATTATCTCGTTAAACGGAAGTTTTGACCTATCTGTTGATGAAGATGCAATTGAATCAGAAAATCTTATCCTGAGCAGTGTCAGTATTTCCACCGACAACCAGGTTTCTAACTTGAATGCTTCTGTTCAGCTTAGCAGGCATATTGATTTTACCTCACAATTCACTTTAGCTGATACTATTATTTTGCCTGCAAATCCGTGTCCAGCGAATAATGGACTCAGTGCTGCCGGCGCCGGAATATTATTTAACCTGATAGGCGGCCCAAGAGACCTGTTTATCACCATGATCAAAACTGCTTTTTCGGCAGCTGCAGGTGCGCCGGTCAGATTTGAAGTTTATATCGGTAATGGCAACGCTCTTGGCGGACCGGTTGATTCAGGACCGGTTAGTTCACTTGCCGGTTGGACTTTAATAGATACTGCTGATGGAATACTGGGTCCGGAAAAGAGCTATGTGGTATTAAGGGTTTATGATGCCAGCGGCCGGGAAGTTGCAAGACTGGCTAGCGGCGAGTTCACTGCAGGTGCATACCGGGTTAATTGGGGTGCTGGAAACCTCTCAAGCGGTGTATACTTCTACCGCATACAATCCGGCGGTTTCACACAAACCAGAAAACTTCTTCTCGTAAAATAAGCCTGTTAAGATTCAAATATGGGGAAATCCGGACATTCGGAGATCCCCATTTTTTTTGTAATTTGAAATACCATAGAACTAATCAAATCCTTCTTTTTGTATGAAATTTGCTGCAATTAATAAGGGTTTTATTAAAACAAAAAAGTGATTATCTTTGCAACCACACGATTATTAATGCCCGATGGTGTAATTGGCAACACGCCTGACTCTGGATCAGGAAAGTCTAGGTTCGACCCCTAGTCGGGCAACTAAACATTTGATAGACGATCATTTTTATCAATTATCAATTGTAAACTATCAACTACTAATGCATGCCTGACCCAACTATCAATCTCGTCCCTGTAATAATTGCCGGTGTAATTAACATGGTTATCGGTGCACTTTGGTATTCCCCTTTTGTTGTAGGTAAGTTGTGGATGCGTTCAATGGGTAAGAAGGATGAAGAGATAAAACAGGGATTTTCCGGTGCTGCAATGGGCATTGTTTATGTTGTAAATACGATTGCGTCACTTCTGTTTGCTTATGTTCTGGCTCACATAATTAAGTTCGCAAGCCTTTCGACTTTTGCCCAGGGAGCCAATGCAGGGTTCTGGATCTGGCTTGGCTTTGTTGTTACGACAGTTATTCCGGGATACCTTTACGAGAGCAGGCCGAAAATATTATACTTCCTTTTTATCATTTACCAGCTCATCTCAATTGTCCTGATGGGCGGCGTTCTTGCCATGTGGTAATTCTGCAGTTTTTTAGCAGATTTTAGTTTCCCCTTAAGATAAAAATCATATACCGTGTTGATAAAGATTATTTTTTTGAGCGAAAAAATTTGCCATTTTTGTAACGCTTAATAAATCGGGATTCTCAAAGAACTGCTCTCTTAAACGAGCTAAATTGTGGCGGTCGGTTTCTTAATACGAAAACTAAAATCAAATAAAGAAAAAATCAAAGTCATTGCAAATGGGTTGAAATGACTGACCGGCAAACCGCCAGGTTCCAATGGGAACCAAAATTACTGAAGAGGAATCCGGTTTGTTCATCTAATGATTAAACCTTTCAATTGAATGGGACTCAGCTCTGAGTCCCATTGTTTTTTACACTTCGTCAGCACGTATTTCCTGATTCTGTACTCCTTTCGCACAATTTCTCTGGATAAAAATCATATTACCGTATGATGCAGGTAATAGGATTTTGGGGCATGTTATGCGATTTTTGTATAAATTCGAACAATTTAAAATCCGAAATCATGGATACTACTGCCGCTCAAACTACCGCTACCGGAGCTAAAACCAAAGCAAAAGACAGAAAAGTAAAGGGAATTGTGGAGATCGACATCCAGAAATGCAAAGGATGTGAGGTCTGCAGAACCGCATGCAAGGAAGACGCTCTGAAACTTTCAGGAACATTGAACATTAAAGGCTACAGGTATATTATTGCAGATAATGATCTATGCACAGGCTGCGTTAACTGTGCACTTGTTTGCCCTGATGCCGTCATAACAGTTTACAGAACCAATCCTAAAAAGAAACACACCGATATTACTCCCAAAAACATCAGGGAAGAGATCAAATCGATAATCAGCTCTCCTGTTTACACAGACCTGAGCAACATGGATTACATTTAAGAAAGAAAATACAGATATATACTAAGATGGAAACTAAATTAATGAAAGGCAACGAAGCAATGGCTGAGGCTGCCATCCAGGCAGGATGTGACGCTTATTTTGGTTACCCTATTACTCCGCAATCTGAAGTACTGGAGTACCTTGCAAGAGAAATGCCTGCAAGAGGCAGGGTTGTTCTGCAGGCCGAAAGCGAAGTTGCTTCAATCAATATGATATACGGAGCTGCCGGCGCGGGATTCCGCGTAATGACAAGCTCATCTTCACCGGGAATAAGTTTGATGCAGGAAGGAATATCTTATATTGCAGGAGCAGAACTTCCCTGCCTTATTGCAAATGTTAACCGTGCGGGTCCGGGACTTGGTACTATCCAGCCGGGTCAGGGAGATTACTTCCAGGCCACCAAAGGCGGCGGGCACGGCGATTACAAGCTGATAGTTCTTGCACCCTCTTCCGTTCAGGAAATGGCAGATTTCGTTTTCCTTGGATTTGAGCTGGCAGATAAGTACCGCAATCCTGCAATGATACTCTCTGACGGTGCAATTGGACAGATGATGGAGAAAGTTACCTTTGGAAAATTCAAACCTACAAAGTTTGATAAACCCTGGGCTACAACAGGCAAACCTCCTACAAGAGAAAGAAATTTCATTACCTCACTTCACATTAAGCCCGAAATGCTTGAAAAGAATAATTTAAGGCTCGTTGAAAAGTACAAAAAGATGCGGGAAACTGAAGTAAGGTACGAAGAAATAGAAACCGACGACGCTGAATATATTCTTGTAGCTTATGGTCTATGCGCCAGGATATGCCACAAGACCGTTAACCTCGCAAGAGAAAAAGGCATTAAAGTTGGGCTCGTGAGGCCGATAACGCTTTATCCCTTCCCGGAAAAGATCCTAAGTGAACTTGCCAACAAAACAAGGCTTATGCTGACCGTGGAAATGAATGCAGGACAGATGGTTGAAGACGTAAAGCTATCTGTGAACGGGAAAGTACCTGTTGAATACTACGGAAGAATGGGCGGAATGATCCCTAACCCCGAGGAAATACTTAACAAACTGGAAAATTTAATTAAGACTAGCCATGCAATCTGAAGAACATACACTTGTTGAAGAAAAGCTGATCACGGATAAAGAGAATGCTGTTGTTCCCGAAGATCTGAAGACGGCTGAAATGCCATGCATTACCGATGAATATGAAATAGTTTACCAGCGCCCCAAAACACTGGTTGATGTCAGCATGCACTATTGTCCGGGATGTGCTCATTCACTTGTTCACAAACTGATAATGGAGGCAATTGATGAGCTGGGAATTCAGGAACAAACCATAGGCGTAGCTCCTGTGGGATGTGCGGTTTTCGCTTATGATTATATGGATATTGATATGTCTGAAGCGGCACACGGAAGGGCTTGTGCTGTAGCAACGGGAATAAAAAAACTTATGCCTGATAAATATGTTTTCACTTACCAGGGTGATGGTGACCTGGCAGCGATCGGAGTTGCTGAAACACTTCATGCAATAAACCGCGGTGAAAATATTCTGATAGTGTTCATGAATAATGCAGTTTACGGAATGACTAGCGGACAAATGGCACCCACAACTCTTGCAGGAATGAAGACAACTACAAGTCCGTACGGCAGGGATACAAGCTTCTATGGCTTCCCTATCAAGGTATCAGAGCTAATAGCCCCTCTTCCGGGAGCATTCTATGTAACACGTCAAACTGTAAATAATGCAACTGCTGTCCGGAAAACAAAAAAGGCCCTTTTGAATGCGTTCAGGTATCAGAAACTCAAAAAAGGTACATGTTTTGTTGAGATCATAGGTAACTGCCCATCGAATTGGAAAATGACTCCGGTGGAAACTTTAAAATTCGTTGATGATGAAATGATCAAGTACTTCCCTCTTGGAGATATAAAACTGCCAAAAGGCGAAGACCTTAAAAATTTACAGGAGGATAAATAGCAATGTTAGAAGAACTAATAGCAGCCGGATTTGGCGGTCAGGGAGTCCTCTCAATGGGAATGACCCTCGCATATGCAGGAATGATAGAGAACAAAGAGATCACCTGGATGCCCTCTTACGGACCCGAAATGCGCGGGGGTACTGCAAATTGTATTACAATTATTTCTGATACAAAAATAAGCTCTCCCATTATATCAGTATTTGATTCTGCAATTATACTCAATCAGCCTTCAATGGACAAATTTGAATCCAAAGTAAAGCCGGGCGGATTGCTGATATATGAATCAACTAATATCATCAAACCCACGACAAGAACTGATATTGAAGTATTTGCAATTCCTGCAGCCACTGAAGCCGTTAAGATGAAGAACAGCAAAACACTGAATATGATAATGCTCGGTGCATATCTTGAAAGAAGGCCTGTTGTTAAATTAGAATCTGTTTTGGAGGCCCTGAAGAAGGTATTGCCTGAAAGATACCACAATCTGCTTCCTGTCAACAAATCTGCCCTTGAAAGAGGCGCTGAGTTAATTGAAAAAGAAATGATAAGCCTGGGGGAAGCATTCTGAGAATGCTTCCCTTCGGGGAATTCCATAAATACCCTTATTGCTTCGAAAATTATAAAAAAACAGTGAGAAATGTCATAAAATGACTTTTGAGTCTTTGACTTAGGTCATTTTACATACTGATATATATTGTTATAATTGTAACAGTAAAAAGGAGCTGATATGGATAGAATCTTTTTAATTTTGAGTGTTTTATTAGCAATGTTCATTTGGGGATGCAAATCTGACCCGGTTTCCGGGGATGAGGGCAATACTCCAAACGGATATGTTAAGATCTACACTGCTGAACAGAACAATGCGAAATTCGAAGTCTGGAGCTCCACATCTGCCGTTTCGTTTATTTACGGATACAACGAAATTGGATTCAAAGTTCTGCTGAATGATGTGGCTCAAACATCAGGATTCGTAAAATTTACTCCGACTATGTATCATGGCTTGGGCGGCCCGCAGCATACAACTCCCACGGATGACATGTTTAATTATGATGCAGATAAATCACTCTTTACAGGTTACGCAGTATTTATGATGTATGATACTTCAGCTTTCTGGGCAGGCAGGTTTAACTATAATAATTCTGCAGCCGTTGATTCATTCCCCTTCCAGATACAGTACAGCAGTGTTAGCCAGGTCCTTGGATGGGATAATGTAACCACTCAGCGTTCATACGTTCTCACTCTAATTTCACCCGGTTCTCCAAGAATAGGGCTTAATACTGTAGATGTGCTCTTGCATGAATCTGCGGACCTTCTGACATTTACTGAGGTTGAGTCTGCAGAAATGTTCATAAAGCCGTGGATGGAGACAATGGGTCACGGTTCAGGCAACAATACAAATCCCGTCAGTATTGGGGGCGGAAAGTACCGCGGGGAAGCGAATTTTACAATGGCCGGGGAGTGGTTCCTGTATGACTCCATAAAAGTAAACAACCAGTTTATTACCAGAACTCCACCTCCAAAATTTATATTTGATGTATATTAATATGAAATACTTAATATTGATAATTGCCGTATTTATCAGTTTTAACGGTAAGCCGGAAGCATGCAACAGCTGCGGCGGAGGTACAGGTGACCTTTCAGTGCTTTCACTTGATGGTTTTGCGCTTGTTAATGCAGGTGTAGTTTACGATAGATATCTTGGAGTCTGGGATAAAGACGGTAAATGGAGGCCTTATGAATACAATCTTTCTCAGACAAAAGTTCTTCTTAACGGTGCATATAGGATTAGCAGAAGGTTCCAGTTCGCAATTTCATTACCGTTAATAATTAATTCAAGTTCAGTACCCAGATTGAAATCCAGCGGCTGGGGAGTTGGTGATCTTACTGTTGGAGGCAGGTTCGAGATCTTTCATGAATTCCAGCCGAAGAAAAAAGGAAAGAAACTGATCCTGGACAGAACTCTGCCATATACAGCAATTACTTTCGGGCTCACATTACCAAGCGGAAAGTCTGAGGAAACTGCCGAGAATGATGTAGATATTACCGGAAAAGGATTCTATACAACCTCTCTTGGTATTTCATTAACTAAAAGTTTGATCAAATCGAAGCTGCAATTGCTCGCAGATGCGAGCTGGCAGCACAGTTTCGAAAAAAATTACAAAACCTATTACAATCTGCCTCTGAATTCAGATTTCAGAAAACGTCCGGGTGAAAAATTCAATTATTCGCTGAGCGTGAACTATATATTCAACAGCTGGCACGCAGTATCCCTAACGGCTTCCGGGTTTATACAAAATAGCTACACTATTAACGATACAGAAGGAATTAACTCTGACGAAAGGTCAAACAGCCTTGTAGTTTCATATACTTATTATCCTTCTATACCGTTCAGGATCACAACTTCCTTCAAAACCGGAATAAATAATGATGATTTCGGAAGGAATGTACAAGGTTCAAATACATTCAATATCAATTTTACTTATTATTTTTCTGATCTAAAATAGCTATAGGATCATGTTAAAAACTATTTTTGTTACTTTACTATTTATGAATTTCCTAATATATGCCGGTATGAGCACAGATACTTTGTTGTTGAAAAAGACCGTAAAGATAAAATGTACGGAAATGACGTGTGATGGCTGCAAAAGAAGCATCACTAAATCAATAAATACTCTTCAGGGCATCACAAAACTTGATATCAATCTTGAAACAAAGATTATCACAGTTGATTTTGACGATGCCAAAACCACCGAGCAAAACATCGTGAACGCAGTCATTGAGGCTGGTTACGATGCAGAGCTTATAAAATAACGATCGGCTTCAAACCTAAATTTCCCGTCACGCGTTATGCAAAATGCATTGGATAAGATCTTCTACCCGAAGTCGATCGCCGTTATTGGTGCGTCTTCCCGGGCCGGAGCATTAAGTTATGAGTTAGTCAGCAATCTTATAAGATACGATTTCAAAGGCAAAATCTTCCCTGTTAATCCAAAATCCGATTATGTTCACAGCATAAAATCATATCATTCTGTAACTGATATAGATGACTCTGTTGATCTTGCAGTAATTATGCTCCCCCGTGAACTTGTTCTTAAGACAATTGATGAATGTGCAGCAAAAAAAATACAGTCAGTTGTAGTAATTACAGCAGGCTTTAAGGAAACAGGTAAAGAAGGTGCCGACACTGAAAAGAAGCTTGTAGAAAAGATCAAGAAGTACGGCATGCGCCTTGTTGGGCCCAATTGCATGGGTATCATTAACACTAATCCCGAAGTGAACCTGAACTGCACTTTTGTTAAAGGTACACCTATAAACGGGGGAATTGGATTTGTTTCACAAAGCGGTGCGCTTGGAGCAGCCGTATTAAAGACCGTTCAGCAGAACGACATCGGACTTGCCCAATTTGTAAGCATTGGCAATAAAGCAGATATTTCGGGAAACGTCATTCTTCAGTACTGGTGGCATAACGATGACGTGAAAGTCATAACTGTATATCTTGAGTCTTTCGGAAACCCGAGAATGTTCATGGAGCTCACCAGAGAGATTACCCGAACCAAACCGGTAATAGTCATTAAATCGGCACGTACTTCTGCAGGCATGAAAGCAGCTTCTTCGCATACCGGAGCACTTGCAGGATCGGATGCTGTAGTCGATGCATTCCTGGAACAAAGCGGTGTGATCAGAGTGAACTCCATAGACGATATGTTTGATATTGCAAACGGTTTTGATAAGACCAATCTTCCTGAGGGAAACAGAGTCGGCATACTAACAAATGCGGGCGGGCCGGCAATACTTGCAGTGGATGAATGTGCAAATAATAACCTCCAGCTTCCTGAATTGAGTCCGTCTACGCAGGAAAAACTGCGTGCAATAGCTCCCGCTGAAGCTTCAGTATTCAATCCAGTTGATATTCTGCCTCCCGCTGATTCACTTATGTACGCTAAGGCAGCAAAACTGATGCTTGCGGACAAGAATATAGATTCACTTATCGTTATACTAGGGCCGCCTTTGATGCTGGATACGCTGGAAATCGCCAAATCGATCTGTGATGCAGTTAAGGGTACCGCCAAAAGTGTGATGGTTGTACTGATGTCTCAGGATGTAGTTATACCGATGCTGAAAAACGCAGCTCCAATGCACCCGCCTATATTCAGATTCCCCGAAAATGCCGCAAGGGTCATAGGAAAAATGTATTCCTATAAAAAATGGAGGGACAGGCCCGAAGGCAATTACATAACATTTGACTCAAAGAAAGATACGGTTAGAAGGGTACTTCAGAAATATTCCTCCAGACCCGGTGTTTATTTAGAGTTTGATGATGTCTGTAAAGTACTACAATCTTACGGTCTGCCCATCGTTCAGACTGCTGAAGCAAAGGACACCGAAGGTATCATTAAAGCTGCATCACGGATCAAATACCCGGTTGTTATCAAAGCTTCGGGGAAAAAGCTGATTCATAAATCAGATCTTGGCGGAGTTGAAGTCGATATCCATACTGAGGCAGAACTGATAAAAGCCAGTGAAAGAATAATGGAAAACCTCCGAAATGCAAATGCATCAGAAAGCCTCGAGAAGTTCCTCATCCAGCCTTATGTTGCAGGCGGAGTTGAGACGATCCTGGGTATTACACACGACGAAAAGGCAGGGCATATGATAATGTTCGGACTTGGAGGTATATTTGTTGAGATATTCAAGGATGTGAATTTCAAGCTTGTGCCTATTAGTGATGAAGAGGCAATGAGAATGATCCGATCAATTAAAAGTTATCAAATGCTTACCGGTGCCCGCGGAAATAAACCTGTAAATCTTGATTATGTTAAGGAAAGCCTTCTCAGGCTTTCACAGCTTTCAGAAGAATTCCCGGCATTCAAAGAGATAGATCTGAATCCTTTCGTGTTCTTTGATGACGAAGAGAAGTGCAGAATCCTTGATGCCAGAATAAGAATCAATTAAATCTGACAGTCTGATTCAATTCAATTGGTGCGTTGCATAAATAATTGATAGTTTCGTTAATATTCGCTAAGTTTGTTGAGTATTTCCGATATGATCGGTGAAAATGCAGTTTTCATCCAACTCAAAAAGTATAAAAAATTTTTTCCCTTTACTTTCTTTTTCACAAGAGCAGCTTTGCTAATTTAGAGTGATACTCACAATTCATATATTTCCATGGAGGAAAAATGGAAACCCTGAATCATCTGAATTATTACCGGCTGCCGTGGAATCTTACCGATAACTCTATATCCTGGCTTGAACCCACTGCAAAATGCAATCTTTCATGTTACGGCTGTTACCGGAAGAATGAAGTGGATAGCCATAAATCTCTTGATGAGATCCGTGCAGAACTTGATGTGTTCAAAAGACTGCGCAAAAGCGATGGCATATCCATAGCAGGAGGCGATCCGCTATTGCACCCGGATATCATTAAAATAGTGAAGATGGTAAAAGATGACGGCCAAAAGCCGATTATCAATACAAACGGAATTGCGCTTACAAAAGAACTTCTTTTAGACCTGAAAAAAGCCGGTGTTTATGGATTCACATTTCACATAGACAGCAAACAAAACCGACCGGGATGGAAGAATAAGAATGAGCTTGAGCTGAATGAACTTAGACTTCATTTTGCTGACATGCTTAAAGATGCCGGTAATATATCATGCGCTTTCAATTCAACAGTTTACGAAGATACTCTGCAACACGTACCACTTATGGTCAAGTGGGCAGAGGAGCATATTGATAAAGTACAGGTTATGGTCTTTATACTTTACCGTGCTGTCAATAATGATAGGGCTGATTACTACCTGGGACCCCGGAAGATAGATATGAACACACTTGTTTACAATGAGGAAGATACAGCAAGAGTGGATATTAAAGCACCCGAAGTCGTATCTGAAATCAGAAAAATCTACAGTGATTTTGACCCGTGTGCCTATCTAAACGGTTCTGAACAACCCGATGACTTTAAATGGCTACTAACGGGCAGGCTTGGCAGGCCGGGAAAGATCTACGGTTACATGGGAAAAAAATCAATGGAGATCATTCAGACTGTGCACCATATGTTGTTTGACAAATACCTTGCTTATTCAGAGCCAAAACTCACACGCAAAGGCAGATCGATGCTGCTTTTGAGCTTCTTTGATAAACGCCTCAGAAAGACTCTTTGGAAATACATTAAGAATCCAATAAACTTCTTCAGGAAACTTTATTATCAGTCAGTTATGATCATTCAGCCTGTAGACCTGACCGACGACGGAAGGCAAAGCATGTGTGACGGATGCCCTGATATTTCAGTGTGGAACGGCAAACTGGTGTGGTCCTGCAGAATGGAAGAACAAATGAAGTACGGTATCAATCTCAAAACCTATCCTAAAAATATGGCGGGATTGAATTGAGCAAAATAGTGAGGCGAAAACATCTATTTTAATCCGAACCAGGGACCTGAATTCAGATCGGATTCAACGATTTCCTTGTCCTCTTTGTCTTTTATAAGGTGAATTGATTCCAGACATTTTTCATAATATTCGCCGGCTTCACTTTGCCTTCCGTTAAGTGCAAGCGATCTTGCCATTACCATTAGTGCATATGAGACATCAAAATCAGCCATTTCATTCTTATTACCAAAAACAATATCATAATTTCTTTGTGCATGATGCAGCGAAGCTTCCTTCCTTCCGGCATAAGTTAAGGCAGTAGCTATCATATTCTCTCCCCTGGCTTTGTTTACAGATTTACATCCTGAATATTTGCTCCAGTGCAGTGTTGAAGCATAAGCCATGGCTATCATTGTTTCAGTTTCTTCTTCGTTTCTGTCTTCTTTTGAAAGCAGAGGGAAAATTCCGCTATTGAATTCTACTCCAAACCAACGGTGGGCCTTGTCTGTATTAAATTCAGGTTCATTCAGCATTATGGGTTTCCTGTTTAGTTAACTGTAATTTTTATGCAAATATAACTAAATGCAGAGATTTTTTCTGGAATTTTTAAAGACGAAATAAAGCTCTATATTTGCTTAAATATTTGAATATTTAGGATATTTAAAGGCGCGTTGGTGTAATTGGTTAACACGCCGCCCTCTCAAGGCGGAGAGTACGGGTTCGATCCCCGTACGCGCTACAAAAAAGCAGTACTTTGTACTGCTTTTTTAATTGGTTAATCCCGCTTTCAGCGGGGCTACCCTGCTAAAGCAGGGTCGCACGCGTCCTCTAAAAAAATCACGGGTTCGGTTTGTATCCCGCCACGGCGGGACTCACCTCTAAAGCGGATCATGCGCTGCTTTTAAGGCTATTTTATCAACAACATTTTTTTTGTTTCAGTATATTTTTCAGTTGTTAATCTGTAAAAATACACACCGCTTGATAAATCAGCTCCATCAAATTCAGTTTTGTATGAACCAGCTTTTAAATATCCGTTAAAAAGTGTTTCTATAAAAGCACCGCTCAAATCATAAATTTCAAGTCTTACATTACATTCCTTTGGAAGAGAGAAATCAATTTTTGTTATTGGATTAAACGGATTTGGATAGTTCTGAAAAAGGCTGTAATGTGAAGATACTTCATTTGTAACCGGCTCGATCCCTACCATTTCCGAAAGAAGCCTTCTGTAAACACCGCCTCTGCCTCCAAAAATATAATTATTACAGATAAATAATGAGTATATATCATAATTTCCCATGCCTTCATTTCTTAGAGTCCAGTTTAATCCAAGGTCATAAGAAACATACACCCCGTAAACTGTTCCCATCATAACACAATTTACATTTGAAATAATACAGTAAACTTTTCCTGTATTTAACGAGGGATGAAACCAGCTTGAACCGTTGTTAGTAGAACAATAGATCCCATCATAATATGTACCGGCATAAACATTATTACCTGAACATGATAACGAAACTACATATTGATTATTCAATGATGTTTGATTCCAGTTTAAACCGTTATTTGTAGATCTATAAACGCCTTGGTTATATGTTCCCGCATAAATTGTATTTCCTTCAATTGCCAGGGAAAAAACCCCGCTGCCTATGGATACCGGATTCCAGTTTGTTCCGTTGTTTGTGGATATATACAAATACCCGCCTCCGGTTCCAGTTGTAGTTCCTGCAAAAATAGTATTTCCGTTTGCTGCAATTGCCCTGACCCATAGATCAGTAAAGTTTGTGGTTGTCCAGCTTATACCATCATTTAAAGATCTTTTTATTTCTCCTGAAATATTAGGCAAGTACCCTATGCAATTAGCTGCAAAAACAGCACTTGAATTTGCCGTTAAAGAATAAATATTCCCGTATTGTAGTGATTGATTCCAGGACTGCCCGTTGTTTGTAGAAGTGAATATGCCTGAGCCTTCTACTCCGGCAAAAATGATGTTTCCTTTTACAGTAAAAGAAATCACATTTCCCGATTGCAGCCCGTTTGATGAATATTCCCAATCCGCTTTAAGGCCTGTTGATATAAATGTGATACTAAAAGAAAGTAAAATTAAAAAGTATTTCATCATTTCCCCAAATCTAAGATATTTTTTAAATACTTACTTATGTTTTTCTATTTCCATTTGTTCTGTTTAAAATTTCAAAAGTACCTATGATCTTATTGATTTACTAAATTAAACTCATAGATTGTAAAATTCAGTGATTCTTTGATCTATTATCTTCTTTTTCATGCTTATGGCTATCAATTTCTTTACCAGCTGCTTCATAGAGCTTTTCTGCAAAGTTTTTCATTTTCGAATAAATATTGTTAATTAACAAATAAAAATATTTAATTA
Source organism: Ignavibacteria bacterium (assembly GCA_030835025.1). GTDB lineage: Bacteria > Bacteroidota > Ignavibacteria > Tepidaquicellales > OLB5 > OLB5. The sequence continues at coordinate 71,443 of JAUQWS010000101.1, forward strand.
AAAATAATTTGCATATGATTTATATCATTATGCTATATAATATATATCCTCTAATGGTTCAGTTTATATAAATTATACTTTTATGAATTATTTAGATAACTGTTCGTAAGTAAATGTATTTATTGTTTTTATAAGTAATTTTCTACAGGACTCCCCTGCTATAGCAGGGTCGTACGCTCGCACTCAAAAAAATACAAATACATTTTATCAACACGAAGTTACGCCGAAGGCGTTATATGGACTGTTATTCAAATTGTTACAAATGAATGAAACCGAAAAAGTAAAATGCCTGAAGAATCTTCAGGCATTTTTAAATTTGACAAAATGTAACTAAAGACTTTATTTCAACAACACCATTTTTCTTGTTTCTGAGTAATTTTCTGTTTCCAGCCTGTAAAAGTACACACCTGAAGCTAATCCCGACCCGTTAAACTCAATTTTATACTTACCGGCATTCAATTTTTCGTGAACGTATGTATTTATTTCTTCACCCAATAAACCATAGATCGTAAGTTTTACATTTTCCTGTTTCGTAATATCAAACAAAATAGTAGTTGCCGGATTAAACGGGTTAGGATAATTCGAAAGTGCGTATCTAACGGGTAATTCATTACTGATATTGGATAAACCTAAAACACTCATTAAAGATATATTCAGATTATCAACATTTGCACCGGAAAGAATTACATTAATCGATGAGGGCAAATATCCCATTCTATCTACAACTAATGTATAGCTGCCATCCGGCAGAGAATCAACACAGAAATAACCGTTCGAAATGCTGACGTCGTAGTTCTTAAACAAAGGACCAATCCTTGCATAAACAAATGCATCCTGTAACCCGGTGACATCATTTCCTGCAGAAACAATACCGCTTAAATGCCTTACGTAACCACCCGGATTATTGATCCGCTTCACAGTAATATCAATATTTTCTAAGTTAAATGTTGGAGTAAGAGTAATTGCATGCTGCCAGTAAATTGTGGTGTCATAATAAGTGGGTGCAAAGTCAAGTTCATCGTCTTCGTAAGCCATGAAATCCATTTCAACCGGAGGCAGACCATATATAGTATAAGCACCATTTGACTGAATTTGTGCTGAATCGATAACAGTAACACCGTTCAACAAAGAATCATACCTTATAGCTTTGACCCAGCCTGATGTTACCGGCTCGTTATTATCATCATACTTGACGGTTCCTGAAACGTATGGAAATAATCCCCCGCCATTAGTGGTTTTGTATAACCTTGCCGACCTTGCTGTTACTACGCAAATAGAATCCGAAACATATAAATGCTGGCAACCGCCAATAGGATAATAAACCTGTTCTGCCCAGTTATAACCTCCGTTAGTAGTTACAAATATTTTTTCACTGGGACCTGATTGAACGATCCAACCTATATTGGAATTCAGAAACTCAAAATCATTAAAACTTATATTTGTCCCCGGAAAAAATAATAGTGTCCAGTTCAATCCACCGTTTGATGTTCTGTATATGCCATACCATTTTAGAACATAACCAATAGTATCATTGAAAAATTGGATTTGAACAATGTTATCCAGGTGCGGTGGCAATTTTTCCCAGTTTATTCCGCCATTTGTTGTTTTAAGAACCTGCTCACCGCCATATACTTCCAGAAAATTACCTGCGGCAAACCCGGTTGTTGAGTTTAGGAAGGATAGTCTTACGTACGACATCGTGTCTCCGGGGGATTGTATCAATTCCTGCCAATTATCTCCCATATTTGTACTTCGGAAAAATGAGCTGTGCATACCTGATACATAAATAACGTCTTCGAAACATTCTATATCCACCAATAGTTCATAATTAGAATAAACCAAAGACCAGGTTGAACCTGCATTAGTGGTTTTATAGATCAGACCGGCTGAAGGTCCCAGGGTCCCGTAGTTCACGGTCGCAAAGCCTGTATTGCTATTTAGAAATTTTATTGTTGTTGGAGCGTAAAGGGAATTTAAACCTACGTTTGTGCATACCCAGGTATTTGCCCCGTTTGTTGTTTTACAAATAGCATGCGGTCCGCCTAAAAATCCTGTACTTTTGTTAATAAAAAAGAGTCCTTCTGTACCCCCGCCATTTGTAAGAATCCATTGAGTGAAAAGCAAGTTACTTGAGCAAATATATAACAGTATAATAAACGTTATTCTTTTCATGACTTTTCAGTATTTAGAATTTAAAATACATTCTTATAAGTGCTTATAGTTATTCAAAGTAAATTTTAAATGTTATTCAATTTATATTCGTCTAATGTAATGGAATTATTCCAGTGGAATTGGAACAGCTCTGCCATTTGTTCTGCGTAATTGGAATTCTTTACTATTATATCAGCCTGCCTGTGCTTGGGAATATCCTTATCCCTGAGGTTAGTGAATACAATTTTCTTATCAAATATCGCAATATTGGGTATGTTGGCTTTGGTTAACCTTATTTCTTCACCCGAGCTGATAAAGAATTCACACAGTTTTATAAAATCACCTTTATCTGCCTGTTTCAATTTTCCGCCTTTAAGAATTCTGAAATCCAGGCTTGTGGAATAAATCGATCTTAATTTGCCGCCTTGCTTAACAAACTTCTTTGATATCTTGTCAATTTCTTCAGTTACAATTCCTTTTAATCTGAACATTCCATTTACCTCATGCTTTGCATGTTTGAAAATCTCAACATACTTTGCCATCCGGTGCTTGTTGAATCCCCTGATCAGCTCAATGTTAACATCATTATCATTTGTATTCTCCGCAGGTTCCATGTATAATGCCTTGGCTTTTCGCTGAGTATCTTTCAGCAAAACCAACTTTGTTTTGAAAGCATCACTGTAATCCTTTTCTATTTTATCAAAAATAACATCGGGGTCGATGAGCTGGTATTGAAGTACTGTATTGGTTTCAATTTCGTTACAATATGCCTTTTCTACGAAAGATTTAAGAGTGTCGTAGATGGAATTCCTGATCAATTTGCATTCTTTGGCAATTTCTGAAGCGCTCATAGGCCTGCCTTTTAATAATGCACAAAAGACCTTCGCTTCATACTCTTTGAAACCCAGGTTCTTGAGATTTTCTATTATTTCCCTATTAAGCAAAATTACAGTTGATTTAAAGTACTGCAATATTACCCAATGTACTTTGAGAATTCAATGCAATTATTTTCCTCTAACTTTACAACATATAAGCAAAAAAAGCGGGTTCAAAACCCGCTTTTTTCTATTATTCTACCGATTTACTTTTGTCTTGAACCATTACAAGTTCCGCAGGTCTTTTGCACTGAACCGCCGCAAAAATTACAGTGCACCTGTCCATTGCCGCAGTTAGGGTTATAACATGTGTGCCACTTCCTGCCTTCACCTTCACAGTAATTACATCTCTGTGTCGAACCGTCGGGCATCGTAACATATCCGTTATTGCAGTTGCATATTTCCCACCTTCCGCCGTTACCGCCACACTGATTACAGGTATACTGAGCTGCACCGCCGCAATTTATACAATCCACAGTTCCTCTGCCGCCGCAGAATGTGCATCTGTTATCCTGGGCACTGGCAGGTAAATTGAAAACAAAGAGTAATAAGAGAATGGATAATCCGGGGATTAATTTCATAGTCAAAGGTTTGTCCTTTCCTTAATTTTTTCTAATGCACTTAAGCATTAGTTCACTCTGCTTTTATGTGGATGAAAGCTGCAAGAGAATTACAGAGACAAAATTGGCAGTCAAAAAGCAAAGATAAAATGCATTTTTTTTGCAAGCTAACGAAGATCTCCATAACCCCGTTCATTCAAAAAAATCGTAAGAAATATCTTACTCACTCGTGAAAATAGCTACATAACATAGCGGTTTTGGTTAACCGTAAATTCGTAACAAATCAGAGATTTATCCCACTTGTTTTTGGGAATTTGTTCATTATATTACATTCATACAAATTAAATGAAAAGGATCATGAAGTACTTAACGTTAATATTGATGCTCCTGGCATCAGTCTTAATCTTCAATTCGTGTGATTCAATCACCGATAGCAAACCCGAAGCTGTTACTAAACCGTCATTGGTTTCTCCTGAGGATAATGCAACAAATGTGCTGTCAACTGCTACTTTCACGTGGAGCGGAGCAGCAACAGTAATTGAAATAGATATTAACTCTGCCTTTAATACGGCACAGAAACTTTCTTATTCTGTTTCCGGCACTCAATTTACAGTTCCCACTGCACTTTCCACCAATACAATTTACTACTGGAGAGCAGGTAATACCGTTGGCGGTACAACATACTGGTCAGATAATTATAACACTTTCACTACAGGTTCTCAATAAAAAATAAGACTGAGTTTTGATTAAAACCCCTGTCTGTGACAGGGGTTTCTTTTTTATATGATTTTTATCGTGAGTTGAAATTAACATCAAAATCGAAGTATGGAATTATTTTATCAGTTTATTGCGGAACTTAATTTATTATTTTTGTATGAAGTACTATCCCTGGATTTGACTGCGACACTCTGATCACGATAAATACCTGAGACTGATTAACAACCTAAAATTAGCGAGGACTACAATGTATTTCTTCCTGGTTTTGGTCGTTATAATGCTGATAACGGTGAACTATTATGTATCCGAATACAAAAAGAAAGCGATTAAAGCAGGAGAGAGCGAACTCTCGTTGACAGATAAGAACATTCTCCCGTTCTGCAGAACTTGTAAGATCTGCTCGGGGTTGTCCTTTTTGTTAATGGTGATTACCGGAGTGATCCTGATAATAGCTCCCCTTGCTACTGGCGCGACTGAATGGATATTTCTGGACATCACAAGAGGTGATTGGAAAGTGTTCCATTTGTTTGTTGCCCTGTTGTTTGTAGCTTCATTTGCATTCCATACGTATATTCACTGGAACTGGTTCAAAGCAGCCTTTACCAGAAGGTTTAAGACTGTTTGAACAGCGGCCAAAACAACATTTCGTCATAATAAAGAAAGCGCTTCCAATGGAGGCGCTTTTCATTTTTTGAAGCATTGGTAATCGCCTTAGGCAGAGATCTTTCTGAAGAGCACCTTTCCGTTTTTTTGATTGGCGGGAAGATTGGGTTTCATTTTTTCCCAGTTCGTCAGGATCTCGTTTTTGTCATTCAACTCAAGTGAAAGCAGCTTCTCTCCCTTTTTATATAACTCAAATACATTGTCTTTCCCGTATTTCATAAAATATAGTTCTGCAAAATTACCTGTTGCTTTAACTTCAGCCTCAAGCCTTGTCATTGTCTGGTAACCATCTACCTGAATTTCTGCAAGCAATAGCGTATCGTTCTGCTGTGATATATTGATCACGTATCCCCAGGACTGGGAGCTTTTCCCCGTCACTCCCGGTGCAGATTCATCAAATGCGTATTGGCCTATCCAATTCTTATTAACTTCTTTTTGCTCTTTTACCTTCTGTTCATTAACTACGCTTTGTGTTGAGCTCTGGTTTTCGGTTTTGATATCGCTTTGTTCTTTCTTCCCGCAGCCGGCTAAGAGTAATGCTGATAAAAAAACTGTAATTAACGTACTTTTCATTATTGTATTTTTTAATTTCCTGAATCTATTTTGTGGATATTGCCGTTTCCAGCCGGCTTATTACTTCTTCTTTTCCCAATACATATGCTATCAATCCAAGTTCCGGGCCGTGTTCTTCGCCCGTTAAAGCCAGTCTAATAGGCATGAACAGGCCTTTTCCTTTTATTCCTGTTTCTTTCTGGATCTCGCTTATCAATGGCTTGAAATTGTCCGTTGTGATCTCAAGCAGAGATACAATTTTGGATTTCAGTATGCTCAGTATTTTTTGCGCGTCACTGTTTTCCAATATCTCTTTCTTAACAGCGCTAAGTGATACATCCTGATAGTAGACTTTTGCATGTTCAGGAGCTTCATCCAACCTGTTTATATATCCCTTAACAGCCATTACAACACGTGTTGTCTTTTCCCTGTCGCTTGTGTCAATTCCGCCATTATTAAGGTAGGGAATTATCAGCTCTTCCAGCATTTCGGGATCATAGCTCTTTATGTACTCACCGTTCATCCAATTCAGTTTATCAATATTAAACACTGCACCGGAAGCATTAACCCTTTCAATTGTGAACAGCTTTATCAGGTCTTCCTTGGAAAAAATTTCACGGTCTTCGCCTTCTCCAGGATTCCACCCCAAAAGCGCCATAAAATTCACTAAAGCTTCTTTCAAATATCCTTTATTAAGAAAATCTTCGGTTGAAACGTCTCCCTGGCGTTTGCTGAGCTTGGTCTTATCCGGATTAAGTATCAAAGGTACATGTGCCATTTGCGGCACATCCCATCCGAATGCGCGGTACAATATTATATGCTTGGGAACAGATGTCAGCCACTCTTCACCCCTGATAATGTGGGTAATATCCATCAAATGATCATCTATCACGTTAGCAAGATGATAAGTCGGGTAGCCGTCGCTTTTTAAAAGAACCTGGTCATCTATTTGATTTGTTTCTATCTTTACGTTTCCCCTTATAAGATCTGAAAAACGAATCTCTTCATCCAAGGGAACTTTCAGTCTTACAACATAAGGGATACCTGAATCAAGCTTTTCTTTTACTTCATTTCCGGTAAGGTGCCTTCCCCGCCTGTCATACATAGTTTGCTTACCCTGAATTTGCTGAACGCGGCGCATTTCTTCAAGCTCTTCGGAAGTTTCAAAAGCATAATATGCGTGTCCTTTGCTTAACAGTTCATCACAATACTTTCTGTAAAGCTTAAGCCTTTCAGACTGGAAATATGGGCCATATTCGCCGCCTGCAACGGGACCCTCATCGTAATTCAGTCCCAGTTCATTCAAAGTGTTTATCAGACTTTCCACAGCACCTTCCACTTTACGTGATTGGTCCGTATCCTCAATTCTTAATATGAACTTCCCGTTATTGTGCCTGGCAAAAAGATAATTAAACAAGGCAGTTCTAAGGCTTCCTAAATGCAGGTAGCCTGTAGGTGACGGTGCAAAGCGAACTCTGAAATTCTTATCACTCATACTAATTACTTAAAATGGCAAATCACTATCATTGATATTTTTTGATTTATCCTTAACTTCATTGTCTCCAATTTCATCATCATTATTTACTTCACTAGCAATACTTTTTATCGTTTCTTCAACTCTGTAGTAGCTTCTTCTTACAACTTCAAATAAATCATCAAGGAGATTCAAATCGTCACTTTCCACGCCTACAAGACTCTCAATTTTTACACCATCCTGATTCAAAATAGAAAATTGAAAATTAGTACTTTCCGTATAACTATCATAACTTTTGTCTATCACAACTGTACCTTCTTTTAGTTTCAAAGCAAATTGATCCTCGCTTATACTATACCATCTGGCTTTTCTATCTTTTGTCTTTTGAGTAAGTTTTACTATAATTTCTTTAAATTCTGGAGATATCATATTGTTTTAAATTTTAGTTTTTGTTCATATTTAATCAATACGCTTGACAGTTTTTCCAATGTCAATTTTAATTTTCCTATATTGATTTTTCTTTTTCCTTGAATTACATCATAAAAGTTAGAAATGTTTACTTCTATTTCCAAAACAGAATTCTCATAACTGTCTTTACTATCAAAAATTGAAACGAATTCTACACTTTGCTCTAGTTGAATTAAGATTGGTTTCAAATCTTGCAATCTCATTCTAGCTAGTTCATATTTATCAGTACTCATGTAATTTTGAATCTCTTGAATAATCTTGATACCGCGTGATACATCAGAAATAGAAAAACTATTTTTCAATTTATTTTTTGTTTCTTCAATAGTACTATTTGTAATAATAGAAATCTTCTTAATCGAATTCAATTGAATTATAGCAATAATGAATGCAACTATTGAGAAAACCGTCCCCACAATATTTACAATATTAACAATACTCTTTTCTTCTGCTTGCAAGGATGAAATTATAACAAAAACCCCAATTAAACCAATTAGTATAAGAATATATAATAGTCTATTCATCAATTTCTTTGTTGTAGATAACCAATTACTAAGTACAAATGCAATTTGAAGAATACAATGATTGGAAGTCTGGCTGAATCATTTCCTTATAATCTCTTCAATGACTTTAAAAATCTTTGAAAATTCAGTAAAATCAAAATCTTTAAAACCACTCTTCCTGTTCATTACATTTTCTGCGAAAGCATATTTCGAAAGAGCTAAATTCACGCTTTTTGAATCAAATACCGAATTATCTATGATTGACAATTTACTGTTTTTTATTTTCTTCATTTCGTGACAGCTTAGATCAGCTTCATATTTGTTTCTTCCAGATTTCTGATCAAATTCGGTATTAAAAAAAAGCCTTCTTCCTAAGTCGTCTTTTCTCTTAATTTCATCATCAGTATAATACATTTCGATACAAACTTCGGGGGTGTCCTTTCTGTGCTCTGGTATAGGTATTGCAAACGAATATACGTTGTTACCCCAATTTTTATATTTACCTTCTTCAGATTCTATGTCTTTCAAAACACTATTATCATCCCTATCGAAAATAAATATTAATGGTTGTAAATTAGCTTTAGTCTTTGATACTGTATCACATAGTTTCTTCAATTCGGGGCCACCCATTTCTTTATCGTTTCCATCAAACTCAACAACTACATCATTATGTAAATTGCCTAATTTAAGTGCTTTCAATGCAGCCTTCAGGTGAATAGCATCTGTTTTACCTTCTGTATAAATTAATGGTATAACTAATTCTTTTGAATCATCCAAAAACTTCATAAATCGTTTAGCAAGAATCGAATCTAAATGATTCAATTTATTAACAAATGAAACAAAAGATGTATCTCCTTTACCCTTAATATAACCTAAGAATTCTAATTTACCACAAAGAACATTTCTAAAATCCGGGTATAGTCCAAAAGGATTAAAAAAGTTCGAATATTTCGATTCATATTCGGTTTGCGCTGAATCCAAGCCAAATTTTTCCCAAGAATGAAACATTGATCTAATTTGTCTGACAAATTTGCGTTTTACATTAGGAAATTTATTTACAACCAATCCAGTTACTTCTTGACGTTGTGTTCTAACCTGTAATCTCACTTTTTGATAATTAACCTTAAAACCATTTGATTCAATAATACTTCTAAGGTCTTCACCAAGTTCTATTTCTTTGTTGTCAGTTTTCAACCTAGCCAATGCTTTCGGAAAATTGTTGATAGAGGTAGAGAATGTAATATCATCCGCATATCTTGAATAAATACATTTATGATTGAACGCTAAATATGTAAGACTTCGGTCCAGCCTTGCACAAATTAAGTTAGTAATTATTGGTGAAGTTGGAGCACCCTGAGGTAGCTTCCCATCAAAGCAACATAATTGCGCAATTAATGTCGCAATTTTTGGTGGTAATCCATAAGGTTTATTCAAGAATAACCCTCTAACCCTTCCAAAATTAATTGAACCAAAAAAATCCTCTAGATCTATATTCAGGACATATTTTCTCTTAATATGTAATTTAGAATTAGTAAGTATACTTTTCCCCTTTACAAATCCATGAGTTGCATCTCTAGGTTTATAGATACTTACCAGTACTTGATTCAACTTTCTTTGCAAAATCTTCAAAGGTGAAATAGGTGCATTTATTTCCCTGAAACTACCATTTTTCTTAGGTATTTCAAAAGTCTTATATTGACTTCTCATATCCAAGCGATACAAGTAGTATATCAAATCACCATATTTAACGTTAAGCAATTCAGCAACGTCTTTTGGTTCGTTCAAATTTCGGAACTTGAAACTTAAGATTTCTGGGGAATCATGAAGTATTAAACTCATATGGTTGTAATAAAAGAAATAGGCACCGGTACCCTTAATTCTACTTATTGCGTCTGTCCCAGTATTCCAAAATAATTATTCCAAAATAATTACTCCGGAAAGACAGTGTACGCACGTAATGCTTACATTTGTATCTTAATTGCCGCAGTATCAACAGCAAAAATAAATTCCTAGGTACAAGTGCCTATAAGCGATGTAAATTAACAACTTTTATTAATATTGGCAACTTATTGTAAATTACCTAAATAATAGAAAATAAATTGTCTAATTTTAACTTTCAAATATATGAATTTGAATTGTGCTTGTAAATTGACATTAAATTATTTTATGCTTTTACACTTTTGAATAAAAAAGCAGCTATCATAGAGTTCGGTACTTCACATTCTGAGTGCCTTTATACGTTTTACCTCTTCTTCAAGGAAAGCGGATATGATGTTACTTTAATTCTCAACGAAAATTTAAAAGATAGCGCCGATGTATTCCGTGATAAGTGCTCTGTTCAGTTTTACAGCTTTGAAGGTAAACGAAATACAATCAAGAGCTATGCTGCAATTAGAAACCTCATAACACACGAAAACTTCAGTGACGTACTGTTCCTCTCTGCGGGTGGTGTTGCACTCAGAAATTTCCTTATGATGCCTCTTCCGCGAAAGCTGAGGACATCAGGAATACTACACAACACCGATAAGCTCACCCGAAGCATTACGGATAAGTTCATTTTCAGAAGGATCAGGAGATTCTTCGTCCTGGCTGATTTTATGCTGGAATACCTGCCTGCACAATACATGAAGAAGACTCAAAGCATTTATACAGTTTATTATCCGAAACTTCCTTCTCAGCACAAAAGCATTCAAAAAAATGAGAATGAGTTCTTTATCGGCATTCCGGGGACTGTGGAGTTCACCAGAAGGGACTATAATGGACTTATCAAAGAACTGGAGGGAAAACTAATAAACAGCAATGTGAAGTTTATCCTTCTTGGACCCGGCAATAACAGGGATAGTAATCTTCGGGAGATTCTAACCCGTATCAGAAGCATTGGTTTAGAAAACAAATTCCTGCACTTTGAAAATTATTTGAGCGATAAAGACTTCAGTGCAAACCTGAGCTTGTGCGATGCTTTGCTGCCTCTGATACATCCGGATAAGGATAGTTACAGCAAATTCATTAAATATAAGATCTCAGGTACATACAACCTTTCGATCGGATATAAGATACCAATGCTGTGTCATACTTCTCTGGATAAAATTGATGATTTTAGATCAACTTCTCTATTTTATGAACATGGAAAATTGTGTGAGCTCATAAACAAGTTATCATCGGACAAAACATATTTCGAAGATATAAAGAGCCTCCTTTTCCTGAATGAAAAATATGAATTTGAATATCAGAGAAAAAGATTTTTGAGATTCATCGAGAATACTCAAGATTGAACCTTTCATCTATTGTTACCTATAAGTGTTTGAAACCTTACCACCTGAAACAAGGTTAAACAACTTTAGACCATGGTTTTGAATTTTTGTTGTTAAATTGTGTTAAATAGAAAGAAATATGCTTAAAACTATCGTAAATTATACCGTCTTATTAGGTTTCGTTATTTCAGCAGCAGTGAATTTCTACTCATGCGGTGATACTGAAACCATAATCAAGAATATTGTCACAAATGAAGTGACTGCCAAGGAAAGGCTGCAATCTGCAATTGACCAGGCACATAACGATTATGGTGATTCCACTAATCTTGTAATGATCTTCGGAAAGAACGTAAGGCCAAACGGCAAAACAGAGCTTTCGGCACTTTCAACTATCACCAGCCCTGATTCAGTTGGAGCATGGCTTTATGTGTTCAAATCACCATCGGATACTTCGCTCAGAGTGTACACGCCTAATCCTCTTCCGACAGCAGGCAATTGTATAGAGTTGACTGCCTTTTTCAACATTAATTCACTTATTGGGCTGATTCAGGATACTTCAGCGCAGAATATCGTTGCCGGGGCTCTAAATGTGATCCTCAATTCCAACATCTCGATCTCAACATCTCTGAACCTGCTGGTTGATAGTCCGGTATCGCTTGATTATGCCAACAACACAAATCCGGTAATTAAGTTTGATGAGAATTTTCTGCCGGATACCAGCTCGCTTAACGGCAGCACTTTCTTTTCATCCGGCACAAACCAGTCAAGGAACATGTTCCTTATTCCTGCTGCGGGAACCTTGAACCTCCCTTCATTCATAACAGAGCTTACAGGCTTTCCGGCGGATATGTGGATAGTGAATTACAGGAAAACAAATTCATTCAGCGAAACTGAGAATCTTGTTCTGGGTACTGTTGTTGAAGGAAGCCAGGTAATGGGAATTCCTTCATTGGGATTATCCAGCAGGGTGATAAATATTTCCAAGTATGTTTCTGAATAATGCAGAAACAAAAGGGGGCTCAAGAGCCCCTTTTTGCATGCATTAAAAACACTGCACTTACTTAACCAGCATCATCTTCTTTGTTTCCGTAAATGCTCCGGCTTCAATCCTGTAAAAATAAGCACCGCTTGGAAGGTTTGATGCATCAAACTCAGCATCATATTTGCCTGCATTCATATTCTTATCAGCAATTACCGAAAGCACTTTGCCAAGCATATCGTAAACAACCAGCTTTACGTGTGATCCTTTCGGGAGATCGAACTTTATTTTAGTGACCGGGTTGAACGGATTAGGATAGTTCTGATGCAGCGCAAAACGTGTTGGTATCTCTTCTTCATTCTGAGAAATGCCAACAGGACCATCTGTGTAATTAACAACCCGGAAATTATCAAAATAAAAACCATCGCCCGGTATGCCTGAATCAGTGAAATAATAGAACCGGAACCTTACTCTTTGCCCTAAATAAGAATTCAGGTTTATCCTTTCGTATATCCATGACTGGACTCCGTGATACGAGGGCTGACCGCCAACAGTGCTTGTGAAACGCCCTGCAAGGCTTGTCCACGTTGAACCGAAATCCGTGCTTATCTGAATCCTTGCGTAGTCAAAAGAAGTCTCTGTTGCCCACTTAGCCATAAATTCAAGCCTTGGATTTGCTGCCCCGATAAGGTTTATTGTATCTTTAAGCGTGAAGTAATTTGCCGTATTATCTCTTGAATTACCGTACCTTGAATCGGAAAATGAATGTCCTTCTGACCAATAACCTACAAAAGTTGTATCCCACTGCAACTGATTTCCGCTTGGAATCCACTTTGCAATACCATTTTCGGAATTATCGCTCACAAGTACGTTCGCCCTGCCAACAATTACAGAAATTGTATCAAGAGATGTCTCTACATTCTCCTGTGTTATTCTTACAATAAGCTTTATTTCATCAAGGTAAGCGGCGGAATTTGTGAGCCTGAATGTAAACGGCGAAGCATTGTATTTTATCTGCCGTGCATTTATGCTGCCGTAATTTATTACGGAATTCATTGCAGTAATGTTTGGATATGAAGTCGTTATGCTCACGTTAACATTAGCCGAAGGCTGTGAGAGCCCTTTATTGCGAACCCCAACGAGCAGCCTTAATGTATCGTTTCTTTCTGCATAGCCGTTTCCCTGAATTGTGTAATTCTGGAACCTTGCATACGCACCGCTGACCCAGCTTAAGTACTTATAGCTTGGCAGCATTTCGTTGGCTACGGGGATTATCTGCGATATCGGAGGCCAGAAGCTGCCGCCGCCGACTTCAGGTGTCCAGCAGTATGCGCCAATGGAATGCATATAATCTCTGGTTGTGCCGCTGGAGTAATAATTCAGCATCTCTTTAACGGTTCCGTATGTGTAATTATTCTCAGAAGCAAAATCACCGCTGAAATCTGAATATATTTCATAACTCACCGTGCTGTCATTGTAACCGTAAGGATTAAGGTATCTTCCTGCTTCTGAATGTACAGAAAATCCTATCTTCGGCTGAGCAAATGCCAGCAGGTTCTTAACCGCCTGTGTCTCTGGTTCAGAGCCGGCCGATGGCCCGCGGTATGTATCGCTGCATGGATCTCCGCTTGAACCGTTATTGTATCCCCAGCCGTAATTGTAATTCCTGTTCAAGTCAACTCCGAAGCAGCCGCCGGGGCTGACTTTCCTGTTCTTGCGCCACGAGCCGCCGCCGTTTGGATTGGTAGTTTGATTTCTGACATAGCCGTCAGGGTTCGCTACAGGTATGACAAAAATTTCCCTGTTATCAACAAGATATTTTGCCTCGGGGTTCGAATTGTAGTTATCAAGCAGCCAGTACATGAAATACATAGTCCCTGCCATAGCCTGAGGCTCCCTTGCATGGTGCAGTGCGTCAAAATATACCGGCGCCTCGCTTGCTGATTCATTTACATCTGCATTATCCGATATCTTAACCGACCATATCGTTCTGCCTTCTTCTGTTGTTCCCCTGTTTTGCTTTGCGGTAATCAGAGTTGGATATTGAAGCCTCATTGAATCCAGTTTCTGTACTACTTCAGTGTAGGTGTAATAACCTCCCATGCTCCCGTAAGAAAAGCCGAGAACATTATCATTCTGCATAACCAGTGAGCTTCTTTGCATTTCCGTTTCACCCGGCTTAGGGCGGTTCTTGTAATACTCGTCCATATTGGGAATTTCCACTCTGTACGGAATTCCGGTACTATTAAGCCTGTTTAGCTCATCGCGGTTTATCAAGACCGTAATGCCGTCCCTGAAACTTCCTGTGTAATGCTCTATGGTAATATCATTCTGCACAAGATTCTGAATATCTTCGGGTGAGCTTACCCTGATATTCACCTGGCTGTACGTTTCCTCGTCAGATAGTTCTGTCCTTTCGGGAATCACAGAAAATCTGGAAAGAAAAATTGCAGTTATTCCGAATAATAATGTAATTATTAAAGTTCTCATTTTCTTAATTTTAAAATTCTATTTCACCAGGATCATTTTCCCGGTTGCAGTATATTCATTTTTGAATGAGTTTCTGCCCGAAGCTTCTAATTTATAGAAATAAACCCCTGAACCTATACCCGCTCCGTCGAATCTTGTTTCATAAACCCCTGCACTCAGTTCGCCGTTAATAAGAACAGATACAACTCTCCCCAGTATATCAAATACTGTGAACTTAACCTGCGAAAGCTCGGGAATATCAAACCTGATGTGAGTAACGGGATTGAAGGGATTCGGGTAATTTGAATGCAGCCTGAACATTTCCGGAATTTCACTGCTTATGGTATTGACTGAAATAAGTCCCGAAAGGTTTGCAGTATAGATCTCCTGGTTAGGGAATCCCTTTCTCTGGTCTGTCCATACCGGTATGACTTTTCCTGCAAATGCATCTACCTGTATATAATCTCCAAATCTTACATCGCTGTTGGGTTCCTGGTCAGTAAAGGATGAATCGCTGAGCCGCTGGTTTATCCAGTTATCGCCGTTATCGGTTGAGTAAGCAATATATGAATTTATCTGTGACGCCCCAACCCTTGTATCAAGATAGATCGCAAACAGATTTCCGTTTGTATCGCACTGTACGGCAGGCCAGTACTGATTGTTTGTGGTTACATCATTTACCCTTACAGGCTGTGCAAGCCAGTTTGTGCCTGCATTTGTAGAGCGCTGGAAGAATACATCAAAATTCCCGTTCCTGTTATCAGCCCAAACAACATAAACGTGGCCCCGTGTCGGACGGTTTGAATAATTGCATGCTATGAACGGATAGCTTTCACCTGTATTCGTAACACTGCTAAGCTGGTAATCAGTGCCGAAACTTGTGCCGCCATTTAACGACTTATCGAACCTGATACCGTTTGCAGCCCACACAACATATATCTGCCCGCCTGTTCCGGAACAAACATTAGAGCCCTGACCTGAAGTATTATCGCCAACATTAACGGTTGCGCTCCAGTTCGTGCCGTTATTTGTGCCTTTGCGGAATTTTATGCCGGGCTGGGGACCAAAACTTGTCCACGTTATAAAAATATTATTGTAGGTCGGATTTGAAGGAACAAGATCGCAGAAGATCCATTCTTTATCTTCGCCGGCTCCACCGCTTCCGGGGACTGCAGTTGCATGCAGTACAAATGTCTGTCCGTTGTTGGTTGACCTGTACAACAGCATATCACGGTTATAGCCGGTAACAGGCTTCCTTGAAGTACTTGAAATGTAGAAATAACCCTGGGCATCGCTGACAATTACAGGGTCGCTTTGAGAAGTATGGTCGGGATTCGGGTCAGGCAGCAATTGCGGAGCTGCCCACGTATTCCCTCCATTGGTTGAATACGTGTATCCAATTCTTCTTACGGGATCGGTATATCCAAGCCGGAAATCACGCCATGCTGCTACAACGTAATTTGGATTTACTCTGCTTATCCTGACGGAAGGCTCATTTTGTGGAAAGCCGTTTTGTGATAAATTGCCGTTCGTGAAAAGCAGGTTATCATAATAATTCCCTGATTCAGAAAAAGCGCTTTTTATATCTGCATATTGATCCGTTAAGGAAATCCTGTTTTCCTGTGAAATAACAGTATTTGAAACAAAAGCAAATAATAGTAATAGTATGTATTTAGTCATATTTAAAGATAGTATTAACAGGTTTAATAAATATAATTGAATAAAAGTTTGTATTGAATACAAAAGCTATAGCAGTCCGTACCCCGTGTACGCACCGTACTTTGGTCAAAATCTCGAGTACGCAGCGTACAAAGAAAAGTCCCGTGTTGTAAAAACAGATAGTTTACCGGCGTACGTAGCGTACTGGCACATTTTTTTCCCTCTGAACGTATCTCTTGGCGATTGCAGTGCAGAAACGAAACATTTCATTTTCAAAGCGACACAAATGACTGTTGTACGCAGCGTACTGGCTCCCCCAAGAGTGCGTACGGTCTTTCATGTATATGTTTTCCATAGAATTGAAAAGAACGATTTTTTGAAATGAAAAAGAGCAAATCAATAGTCAATTAGTTAATCTCCTCACCCCCCAGCCCCCTCTCCAAAAATGGATCGGGGGAACAGGCAATATATGCCACAAGCATATATTATACAAATATAATATGTAATTCGCATTTGTCAAGAGCAGGGCAAGAAATTTTATGATAAGTGTATGGTTTTGCAAATGGTAACTGCTCAATATTACAAAAGACTACCACTAAGACACAAAGACACTAAGGAAAAATGCTTTAACCCTGCCATTCATGGCAGGGAACAAGAACATCGAAATATATGGGCTTTAGCCCTGATAATCATCTCAGAAATACAGTAACGAATTGCACGAAATGGTTTCCCGCAAATGGTTGGTTATAAACGGACCTGCAAGGTTCATCTTAAACATGAAAAGAAACGTAATTTTTTGATGAGTTATTTAGAGCGATTGATGAGGTAGCGCGTGTTGTTGGCTGTGTTTGTTGTTGGTGATAATCCGCCGCTGCGGAAAACAACGGGGGGATTTCCTACTTTACCAGGATCATCTTTTTTGTATCGATGAATATATAATCGCTTGTTTCGCTTTTGGCTGTTAGCCTGTAAAAATACACACCGCTTGGTAGGTCATATTTTGATGCATCAAAGCCGAATTGATATACGCCTGCAGTAAAATGGTCATCATCAACCATCTCTGTTACTTCCTCTCCCAGTAAGTTGTACACTATAAGCTCAACTGTTGACTTTTCCTGCAGTTTAAAAAATATTATGGTGGTTGGATTGAAAGGATTCGGAAAGTTCTGGTCAAGTTTGTAATTGCTTACTTCTGAGCTTGCGTATAGTATTCCAATTGGAGG
>JAUQWS010000102.1 GCA_030835025.1 Ignavibacteria bacterium
TTGATTGGTCTTTCGCTCCTAGTCACAGCTCATCCGAGCAGTTTTCAACCCGCACCGGTTCGGACCTCCACAAGGTGTTACCCTTGCTTCATCCTGGCCATGACTAGATCACACAGTTTCGCGTCTGCCGCATCATACTAATCGCCGTTTTCAGACTTGCTTTCGCTGCGGGTGCATCCCTTAAGGATTTACCCTGGCATGATACGAGCAACTCGTTGGTTCATTAAGCAAAAGGCACGCAGTCACCTCTATGCAGAGCAAGCTCCACATAGGTGGCTCCTACCGTTTGTAAGCACACGGTTTCAGGTACTATTTCACCCTCCTGTCAGGAGTACTTTTCACCTTTCCCTCACGGTACTTGTTCACTATCGGTCACTGACTGGTATTTAGTCTTACGAGATGGTTCTCGCGGATTCCCACAGAATTTCTCTTAGTCCGTGGTACTTGGGATACTTTCAAGAGCCTATCATTTTCGCTTACGCGGCTATCACGCTCTATGGCTAAGTTTTCCAAAATGATTCAGCTAATGAATCAGTTTACTCTTTGACCTACTTGAAATCGGTCTGAAAGTCCCGCTACACCTGTGATGCAACGATTCAAGTCTTTAACACATCACAAGGTTTAGACTGTTTCCTTTTCGCTCGCCGCTACTCGGGAAATCACTATTGTTTTCTCTTCCACGAGGTACTTAGATGTTTCAGTTCCCTCGGTTTGCTCTTCTATACCTATGAATTCAGTATAGAGTAATACGGCATTACCCGTATTGGGTTGCCCCATTCGGAGATCTCCGGGTCTAAGGTTGCTTCCACCTATCCGGAGCTTATCGCAGGTAACCACGTCCTTCATCGCCCGCCAGTGCCAAGGCATCCACCGTGTGCCCTTAGTAACTTTTACCAAAAAATCTTTTATCGATACAGATAGAATTGCCAACCACCTTGACGGCACGCGCCGCAAAATGATCAGCTAAAGCATCGATAAACTTGTTTATCTACGGAAAAACTTACTTTGTTAAAAGAACAACAATCTATCTTATCCGCCTTATGCGGATTCGATTATCGCGAAATAAAAAGAATCAAATCTTGTTATTCCAAAAAAACTGATTGTCATAGAACGATTGAATCAGATGAATCTTATGGAGATTGCTTCGCTTTCGCTCGCAATTTTTTGTGGAGCCAATCGGGATCGAACCGATAGCCTCCTGCTTGCAAGGCAGGTGCTCTCCCAGTTGAGCTATGGCCCCATTGATTATACCGCATTTGTACAGACGCGATATCCGCTTGCGCGTTTCGGCGTCTCACTTAACTTACGTGGGCCTAAATGGAGTTGAACCATTGACCTCACGCTTATCAGGCGTGCGCTCTAACCAACTGAGCTATAGGCCCTGCTTCTGAAGACACTATAAGAAAACAAAAAATAAATTCCACACCTGCCAGGTTTTTAAAACCTGGCAGGTTTATGGAATCATATAAAATTAAATGTGCGCGTAATTCTTCAGGAGAATTCATCAAAATCGAATCTCTTTAGAAAGGAGGTGATCCAGCCGCACCTTCCGGTACGGCTACCTTGTTACGACTTAGCCCCAGTCACTGGTTTTACCTTCGGCGCTT
>JAUQWS010000103.1 GCA_030835025.1 Ignavibacteria bacterium
TCAATACTGTCAAGTTCACCCTGCGCAAATGCAATCTGCGCAAAAAGCAAACAAATGGGAATAAGGAATATTTTAGCAGATCTTCTTGACAATTGAATTACCGTGTAATTTTATAAGTTTCCACAAGCTTAATCCCCTCATCATATCTGAGGATATTCAGCTCGGAATTCACTCCGTGGTAATCTAAAGATATTTTTGATTTGATTGCATCGTAATCCACCAGATTTTTCAGAGCGCTGTTAAGTTCATTACGGGTTACATTTCCGCTGCCAACCAAACCGAATAACAGCCTGGCGGTATCATAACCGAACAAGAAGTTTTTTGAGAGCTTGAATTTCGTCTTCTTCAGGTTTTCTTTTAATTCGCTGTAGCGTGGATCGTCATCGGGGTAGTATTCAGATTCAAAAATGAGGTTCTTAATGTACACCTTATTATCTTCAAGAGTCTTTTCATTATTCCAGTCACCCGTACCTGCAATATTCATGCTCAGCCCGTCGGAAAAGAGCTGCGGAACTATAACGTTTATTTCTGAGGGATTTGCTATTGGAATATAAATTGCATCAATGACTCCCTGAACGAATTTTGTCGCTTCATTTTTCAGCTTGACCGGCTTAATGTTCATTGTATCAAGTATCTTCCTGGCAAATTTCCCGAACATGTAGTAAATACTGACATCCATGTTCATTGTAAGCGATGAATCCAGCAGGGTCCACCTCACTCCGGAATTTTCAAGCTTCTGCCTTTGAGTCAGGTTAAGATTGGCAGCGTTTACGAAAAGGTCATTTTCCCTGACATATTTTACTATATTCCCTATGACATCATTGATCTCTTTGGGATCTTTCTTGTATGGCTGGGCTATTAAAAGCTTTCCGCCCAGTCTGTTCACTTCATTTTCAAAATGCTTCTTAAAGTTTTCCCCGTAACTCTCTTCATATATCACGGCAAAATTCTTGAACCCACTGCGCTGAACAAGGTAATTGGCCATTAGTTTGCCCCTGACCTCATAGGAAGGATTGAGCTGGTAAACGTAATTATAAGAAGAAGCGAGTTCATCACCGGTTGCAGTGGGTGATACTATCGGCAGGCTGAACTGTGGACCATTGAGAGCAGATTCGGAAAGCTCACTGCTGAAAACCGGCCCGATCACGCCGATCACTTTTTCATCTTCTCCAAATGATCTTATGATATCGCCGGCGACTACAGGATCACGCCTTGTATCCAGTACATCAAGCGTTATTTTTACGGATGAATTCCTGCTGTATTCCGTAAGGGCAAACTTTATTCCGTCAAGTATTTCTGCTCCTAACTGTTTCTTTGCAGGGTCTTCAGATTCGTTGAACATCGGTAATGCGATCCCGATCTTTACACCGCCGCTCTGCGCAAAAAGATCGATCCCCGAAAGAATTATAAGTAATGCTACCAGTATTTTGACATTTGACATTTGAACTTTGAGCTTTGGCATTATTCCCATTCTATAGTAGAAGGCGGTTTGTTGCTGATATCATAAACGACTCTGTTTATGCCTTTTACCGTGTTTGTTATCCTGGTCGAAATTTCCTCAAGTGCATTGTGGGGCATAGGGAACCAGTTTGCGGTCATTCCGTCAACGCTTTCAACTGCCCGCAGGGCAAGGACTCTTTCGTATGTACGGCTATCTCCCATTACTCCTACGGTTGAAACGGGGAGCAAAATGCTGAATGCCTGCCATATCTTATTGTATAAATTGTATTTACGAAGACTTTCTATGTAAATATAATCTGCCTCACGTAATATATCAAGTTTCTCTTTTGTGATATCGCTTAGAACCCTTACCGCGAGTCCGGGACCCGGAAAAGGATGCCTGCCGATGATCTCATCCGGAACCTTCAGCAATCTGCCGATTACCCGGACCTCATCCTTAAACAGTTCCCTGAAGGGTTCGATTAGTTTCATATGTAGGGATTTCGGAAGACCGCCTACATTATGATGGGTTTTTATTGTGACCGAAGGGCCCTGGAAAGATGAAGATTCAATAACATCAGGATACAATGTTCCCTGTATAAGATATTTGATCCCGCCTTCTTTTCTGCTTTGCTCACCTGCAAACTTCTGGAAAACATCAATGAATGTTTTGCCGATTATTCTCCTTTTCTTCTCAGGGTCTGTTACACCTTTAAGCCTGCTGAGGAATATCTTAGACGCGTCTATAAACCGCAGGTTTAGCCTGCCTTTGAAATACTTAACTATATCTCTGCTCTCATTTTTTCTCATCAGGCCGTTATCGATATGAACGCAGATGAGTTTCTTGCCAATAGCTTTGTTGACAAGATATGCCGCGACTGCCGAATCAACCCCCCCGCTCATTGCACATATCGCTTTTTCATTTCCAACAAGCTTTTTAATTTCTCTTATCTTCTCATCAATAAATGAACCCATCTGCCACTTGTTCTTTATGCGGCATACTTTATACAGGAAATTGTTCAGTATCTTTGTTCCTTCCTGAGTATGGTTGACCTCGGGGTGGAACTGCACGCCGTATATCTTGCCTTTTCGTGATTCGAAACTGCTTATGAGCCCGTTCTCGCTTCTTGAAGTAACTCTGAATTCCCTTGGCAGGTTTTTTATATGATCATGGTGGCTCATCCATACAGTAAGTTTTTTTGAGACTCCTCTGAAAACAATCGAAGGTGCAGTGCATTTGATGGATGTCTTGCCAAATTCACGTACTTTGCCGCCTTTTACACTTCCTTTGAAATGATGTGAAAGCAGCTGCAATCCGTAACATATGCCGAGTATCGGTACATTAAGTTCAAGTATCAGATCCGCTAGCCGGTTTGAGTTCTTCATGTAAACGCTCTGCGGACCGCCGGATAGTATTATTCCCCTTATTGCTTTATCCTCTTTAAGATAAGCAAGATCTGAAGTGCATGGGACAACTTCGCTGTAAACACGGCACTCACGCACTTTGCGCGCTATTAGTTTAGTGTACTGTGAGCCGAAATCTATTATTATTATTTTATCTGCCTGCAATATTTTTTATTCCCGCGTAAGCGGGAATCCCTTATTCTATTTTCCGGAAATACTTCTTTAGAATTCAAGTGCTTTGGCATTTGTCATTGCGATCTTTACGGCTCCCAAAACAGGTTTTTGCGAGGGATTGAACAGTTCAATCCTGTCATACTTCTTTTTTGAAATTTTTTTCAAATATTTACCAAGAAGCTTTTCCTCGGTAAACAAAGAACCCATCAGCGCGATCCTGCAGCTTCTGTTCCCTAAGGGTATGAAATGCGAAAGCAGGTTCTCAGCAGCGCTTTTGATGATTTCTTTTGAGGTCCTGTCGCCGCTATTGGCAGCACGGAAAACGAATCTTGTCAGTTTTGAAATTTCGAAGTTATTATGGTAAACTTCTTTAATAATGTTTGCTGAATCAATGCAAAATTCCTTTTTGAGGATATTTACCAGCTTTGTTGGCTTTTCGCGGCCATCATAATACTTAGTTACTCTGTATAGAACCTCGCGTGCTATCCAGTAACCGCTGCCTTCATCACCAATATGCCTGCCCCAGCCGCCAATTCTGTACAGCATTCCTTTTGTGTCTCTATAATACAGGATCGAACCTGTCCCTGCGATCAGTATTCCGCAATTCCTCTCTCCGGGCTCAAATGCGGCAGCAAACGCTGTTTCCGTATCAGGCAGTATCAATACGTTCTTCAATCCGGTTGCTTTTCTTACCGCGAGTCCAAGTTTCTTCCTGTCTTTTTCCAGTCTTGCACCGGATATTCCCGCAACAGCTGAAGTTATGCTCCCCTTACCTGCTTTTTTAACTGAATCTTTGACTATCTTAACCAGCCTTTTTGCTGATTCATCAAAGCCAAGGACATTCAGATTGATAGGCGGATATTTCCCGGTAATTGCATTTTGGCTTTTCCGTGTAAACGGAAGCTTTATCAGCAGGACTTCGCTGGAAGTCGCACCGGAATCTATACCTAAGACGTATTTCAATTGGTGTATTTTGGTGAAATGTTCCACAAAAATAGTGAAATTTGAGCTAAAAGGGTATGACAGAGAATTTGATATTGATATCTGTAGTTCATTTGGTTGTGTACAGCAATCTAATGTTATTTGATAAATATCATTGTAATGCCTTGTTCTGTACCTTAATTTTGTAGTGTAACAATTTGATTACCTGAACAATTTGACAGCAGGTAATTTCCCCAAGAAGTATTACACAACTCCATCCTTAATTTCCGCACGGGCAGCAATAGTCATCAATTTATCTTCGGATAATAAAGGAGTCTGCTATGAAAAAAGTGACAGTGTTTTTCTTCATACTTTTTTCGTGTTCATTATTATTTTCACAAGTTAACCAGCAGTGGGCACAAAGATTCAATGGTCCGGCGAATGCCGGTGACCAGGCTACTGATATCGCAGTTGACAATTCCGGTAATGTTTATGTGACAGGATACAGCTATGGTAACGGCACAGGCTATGACTATTCAACTGTGAAATATAATTCTGCGGGCGTCTTTCAATGGGAAAGAAGATACAACGGTGCCGAAAACGGAGATGACCAGGCATATTCAATTGCTTTGAATAGTTCGGGAGATCTAATTGTTACTGGTTACGAATA
This sequence comes from Ignavibacteria bacterium, assembly GCA_030835025.1. Classification (GTDB taxonomy): domain Bacteria; phylum Bacteroidota; class Ignavibacteria; order Tepidaquicellales; family OLB5; genus OLB5. Next base: position 4,610 of record JAUQWS010000103.1, read on the forward strand.
TATTGGCAATTTTGATTATAATTTTGTTACCATTAAGTATGACCATGATGGTATTCAGCAATGGATCCGATACTTCAAGGGACCTGTAGTTTGGGCATACACTTATCCAATAAGTGCTTCTATAGTGATTGATCCCCAGGGAAACGCACTGATTTGTGGTGCCAGAGGATTTAATTATTCCCCTTGCGGAAATGATTTTGCAGTTTTGAAGTACAATGCTGACGGTGAACTGCAATGGGCACAATACAGAGATGGAAATGGTTGTCTGGAAGATTGTGCAGTTTCGATTGTATTAGATGCAACAGGGAATATATTTGCAACGGGTCACTTTTCGAGTACATATACATGGGCAGAATTTGCAACTATCAAATATAATGAAAATGGTGCAGAGCAATGGGTCCGAACTTATGGTGTTATTCCTCCACATGGTATGCCTACTGATGAGCTTGCAAAGTCTATTGCAGTTGATCAAGCAGGGAATGTCTACATTACTGGAGTAAATATTTACGACTTTATGAAACTCAATTATGTGACAATTAAGTACAACCCATCGGGTATTGAACAATGGGTACAGATCAAAGATTCTGTGGGTACTGCATACTCAATTGCCGTGGACAGTTCGGGAAACTCTTACGTTACCGGTGACGGCGGTACAATAAAGTACAATACTAATGGTGTCGAGCAATGGATGCAAACTCATCCCGGAAATACTATTACCCTGGATGCCTCCGGAAATGTTTACATTGCCGGTACAAGCGGATCCGATTATTCTGTAATTAAGTATGATTCTAATGGTGTTGAGCAATGGACACGAACCTACAATGGTCCCGGTAATGGCACTGACTTGGTTAGTACTATTGCAACAGATCCCTCCGGAGCTGTTTATGTGACAGGATCCAGTACCGGCAGCGGAACGGGATTTGACTTTGCAACTATAAAGTACGAACAATATCCTCTACCTGTAGAATTGACTTATTTCAATTCAGTTGTCAATAAGAACGATGTTACGCTAAAGTGGAGTACAGAAAGTGAAATCAATAACAAAGGTTTCGAAGTCATGCGCTCATCAGGAAAAGATGAATGGAAAATAATGGGATTCATAAACGGGAGCGGAACAACAAGTGAGCCAATGAACTACACATTTACTGATAACAGACTAGCAGCGGGTAAATACGATTACAGACTTAAACAAATTGATTACAACGGTAACTTCGAGTTATATTATCTTCAGAATTCAGTCATTGTAGGAATTCCTGACAAATTGGAATTATCGCAGAACTATCCTAATCCTTCAAACCCGAAATGCAGGATAAACTACAGTATTCCGGTTGATGGAATGGTATCGATCAAGGTTTATGATGTTTTAGGCAGGCTGGTAGCTGTTTTGGCAAATGAATTCAAGAAAGCCGATTATTACACAATTGAATTTGACGGAACACATCTTGCAAGCGGAGTATATTTTTACAGGATCAAGTCCGGAGAATTTACGGTTTCAAAAAAAATGGTATTACTGAAGTGAATCTTAGAGATTTCTAATAGAGTAATTTTGTAACCAACGCGAATTAAATTATGCAAAAAGCACACTTATCAATATACTTCGTCCTTTTAATATTGTCATTTTCATCATATTCACAGAACGGTTGGTATGTTTGTGCCAGCAATATCGGGACAAGCCAAACCGGAATCTTTTTTGTTGATTCTCAAACCGGCTGGATAAGCTGCAACCCAAACTATGGTGATGTCTATAAGTCTACTGATGGCGGCAATTCGTGGTTCTTAGCTTCATCTACTCCTGTCATGAGACCAAAGTCAATTTGGTTTGCAAGTTCGACATTTGGATTGATTGCCGCCGGGACATACGGATTTACAAACTATCCACAATGGTTTTCTGTGGACGGCGGTAATTATTGGGAACCAATTGCTTTTCCGGAATATGGCGGGGGAAACATGACCTCTGTAATATACTACAGCGGTCAGTTTTGGACCTGCGGTACGCTTACGCCTTTTATCGATCCCCAGGAACCTAAAGCAGCAATTGTGCAGGGTAATACAAGTTATATTCGGGATACCGGAATCACACTTACGAGAATTAGAGGAGGAATCTCGTCAGTTTACTCAGTTGGAAATAAAGGTATGGTATACAAAGGAATAGATCCTAATCCCATAAGAGTAGGAAACGACTCTGCTAATCTGACTGGTGTCAGCTTTAAGGACGCAAACACTGGCTACGTTGTTGGGGGTAAGTTCGTTTACAAGACTACAAATAATGGAGCGAGCTGGATGAGACTCTATCCTCATAATCCGGAAGGAATTTACCATGACGTTTATTTTCTGAATAAGGATTCAGGTTGGATTGCCTGCACACTTCCGGGAGGAAGCAGTGGTGCAATGATCTATACTTCAAACGGGGGAATGAGCTGGGTTCAGCAATACTCAGGTTTAGCGGGTAGCGAAATATGTTTCGTTAACAATTTAACAGGCTGGGTGCTTTGTGGTCCAAATGTTTTGAAGACCACAACTGGTGGTAACCCTTCAGCACCCCCGGTTCCGGTACTTTCATCACCTCCGAATAACACATTTGGTTTGCCGCTCGACGACACACTTATCTGGAGTATTTCTCCGGGTGCGTTGACATATAAAGTCCAGGTTTCAACAGATTCTAATTTCAGTACTTTCTTCCTTAATGACTCTAATATAACAGTCAACAGGAAATACGTAACAGGCCTGAATCCATTGACATATTATTGGTGGAGAGTTTGTGCCAAAAATGCGGCCGGTTCAAGTAGTTTTTCATTCCCGTTCCGGTTCAGAACCATAAGCATGCCAACTAATCCCTCAACTTTGTTCCCGCCAAATAATGCGGTGAACCAGCCGACATCACTTACTTTTATCTGGTCGAAGGCATACGACCTATTGTTTTCAATTTCAAATTATTGTTTTGAGCTGTATACTGATACAGCAACAGCTCCCGTTTTGAAGGACTCAACCCTTACAGATACAACCAAGGCTGTTTCAGGTCTGCTAAACAACAGAAACTACTGGTGGCACATTAGAGCCAAGAATAGTGCAGGGTGGGGATTGTTCTCGCCTTTTTCCAGATTTACGACAGTTGCAGCCCCTCCCCAAACTGCTCCAAATCTTATATCGCCTTCTAATAATTCATCAGGTATTTCAGTAACTGTTACGCTGGACTGGGCAGTAGTCGCAGATGCAATTACATACAAAGTGCAGGTATCAACAGACTCTGCTTTTGCATCAACACAGCTTGATTCGGTAATCAACAGAGATAGTATTAAGATTCCACCCGGCAGATTGGCTAATAATACGAAGTACTATTGGAGGGTTAGGGCTGAAAATTTTGGGGGAGCTGGTCCTTATTCTGTCAAATTCAACTTTACGACAAGTCTGGTAAGCTTTAACGGACAAAACAGCGTGATACCCGAAACTTATGAACTATATCAGAACTACCCTAATCCGTTTAATCCAACTGCAGTATTGAGATTTGATATCCCTCATGATGTTTTCATATCACTGAAGATTTACGACATTCTTGGCAGAGAAGTTGCTCAATTAGTGAATGAAGAACTGAACGCCGGATGCTATCGGATTGAGTGGGATGCTTCGGATTATCCCAGTGGGATCTATTTCTATATATTATCCACTTCACAATTCAACAGGACAAGGAAATTGGTTTTGCTTAAATAGATTTTGGGTTCATAAGTGTTTTCATTTGGCAATGGACTGTGATTATCATTGCTTTGAGCGATCATGAAAAGTAATTTTGTTATACCATTTGCAATTTCTTACATTATCAATCATGTTTTTAACTTCATCCTACATAAAACCAGATATTGAATTCCGGGCAGCAATATTTATTTAATTTAGTTTCTGTGTTTCTTAATTCTTATCTTTTCAATTAAAAAAAATAAAATGAAGAATATTACTGTTACTGTTGTTTTCATTTTCTTTGTTTTTTGTGTTCACGGATTGCAAACCCAGTGGCAGCCTGATTACAGGCTAACAAACAGCGCTGCTGAATCATATCTTGCATATAATAACGGGCATTGTATTGCAGCGGCAGGTGACTCAGTTCACGTTGTTTTTACTGAAAACCGTGATAACTTAACATCTGTATTTTACAAAAGATCTCTTGATGGCGGAGCCTCATGGACTCCCGATATCTTGATATCCGGGACGCTTGACCATCTGCGGACTGCCGTAATAGCCGTTCAGGGGCAAAGAGTACACGTGGCGTGGAGTAAAATTGAAGCCGGTATTTATGAGATATATTACCGCAGCTCAACCAATGGCGGTAATGACTGGAGGCCTGTTATTAATATCGTATCACTTGGAAGTATTTCCGTCGATAAGCCCTCAATAGCGGTTACAGGTTCATATGTCCATCTTACATGGCAGGGGGAATTCAGTACCTCCCAGGCTTACATTTCCTACAGAAATTCTTCCAATTACGGATCAAGCTGGGGAACACCCCAGCAGCTGACAGTAGGTAATTACAGAGGCTCTCCGTCTGTATGCGCATCAGGCGATAAGGTCTTTATAGCGTTCCAGGATGACCAGTACGGCAATAAAGAGATCAGCTACATGCGTTCCACAAATTCGGGCGTTAGCTGGACAGGCGGTTTAACCCGGCTTACCAATGATTCCGGAGCTTCACTGAACCCTTCTGCAGCAATGAGCGGTGATACAGTATTTGTAACATGGATGGATAACAGGTACGGAAGTATTTACCAGATCTTTCTCAAAAAATCAGAAAACGGGGGCGCAGCCTGGCAGGCTGATCATAAATTAACCAACAGCACAGAGTACTGCCAATATCCCAATATCGCTGTCTCAGGTACAAACGTACATTTGGTATGGTACCGGGATGATAACGGGCTCGAAATTTTTTATCTCAAAGGTATCTACAGCGGTAACTCATGGCAGCAGATCACAAAATTAACAACAGAAGAAGGCTCATCGCAGGATCCCACTATTGCTGTATCAGGAACCGGAGTTCATGTTATATGGGTAGATAGGCGTAACGCAAACAAGGAAATATATTATAAGCGCAACCCGACCGGAAATACAATTGGTGTTACAACACTCAGCACAATAGTACCCGGTGAATATTTACTCAGGCAGAATTATCCAAATCCGTTTAACCCGGTAACAAAGATCAGATTTGATGTGCCCAGTTCAGAAGATGTTGTGATAAAAATTTTCGATATGCTTGGCAGAGAAATCACAACACTCGTTAACGAACAACTCCACCCCGGCACTTATGAAACCGAATGGGATGCGGCGAATTATCCTAGCGGAATCTATTTCTATAGATTAATCACTTCACAGTTCAACCTTACAAGAAAAATGGTTCTTACCAAGTAAGCGCATGTTAAACTGAGAAAAGCCCGGTTGTGAAATGCCGGGCTTTTTTTGATTCTGTTACTTTACATGGTTATGACATAGCTACTTTCGTTATTATTCCCGTAAGTTAGATATAAATCATACACATCGTTGTTACGCATCATTGAATAATTGTGCTTATTACAACTATTTTTGAGATTAGGGAAGCCTCCCTTGCAGCAGAATTTCCCTTGCAAATATACAGTTCTTTGAACTTGATACTATTCCGGATAATTATTATGAACACTCTTTTAAGAATTGGATTTGTTGTAAGTATCCTTTCATTCTTTACCGGAACTTACTCTCAGCAATTCTCAATATCTTCGCGGATTCCTTTTCTGGTTGAAGATAACGTACCAGTAATAGACAGCGTTTCACCAAAAGATTTGAACAACGTTCCCTTAATTTCGAATCCAAAAGCTAATTGCCATAAAGGTTTACGACATTTTGGAAGGGAAGCTCCAGTACTTGTTAACCAGAATTCGCAACCAGGCACTTATGAGTCTGTCTGGGATTCTACGGGTTTTTCTTCAGGGATTTATTATTATAGAATTTCAGCAGGTAATTTTACTGATACAAAGAAGATGGTACTAATGAAGTAGAGAATTTAATAAATTTTTAAAATAGAAATCAGTAATGAATATAAAGAATTTTATTTGTGTCGTTCTATTTTTAACGTATTCAGGTATTCAATATTCTCAATGGATACCTACAAACGGACCGGCAACCGGAAGTGTTAAGTGTCTGACGGTTTCCGGTGTAAATATTTTTGCCGGTACTTTTGAAAACGGAATATACCGTACAACAAATAACGGCTCAAGCTGGAATGCCGTAAATAACGGGATCACGAATCAAAATATACTTTCAATAATTGCATCCGGCACAAATATATTTGCCGGAACATTTGGAAGCGGAGTGTTCAGGTCAACAGATAACGGCAACTCCTGGATTTCTGTCAGCTCCATTTATCAGCTTCAGTCAGTTTATTGTTTTGGTGTTTCAGGGAATTATTTATTTGCCGGTACTGATCTTAACGGAGTGTATCTGACAACTAATAACGGTGAATCATGGGTACAAGCCAGTAATGGCATAACAAACACTATGATAAGGGCCCTGAAAGCAAACGGGTCAACAATATTTGCGGGTACACAGGGAGGTGTATTCAAAAGCTCTAATAACGGTACAAGCTGGTTTCCTTCAAATAATGGAATGCCGGCAGAATGGGTTTCTTCTTTCAGTATATCAGGTTCGTTCATATTTGTTTCTACTTTCGGTTACGGCGCTTACCGTTCTTCCGATAATGGAGCAAGCTGGATTGGAATTAATGCCGGGTTAACAAATCCATATATCCGGGAAATAACAAGCGAAGGAAATAATTTGCTTGCAGGTACTGCTAATGGAATGTTCAGAAGCACAAATAACGGTAATTCGTGGATAGAAAACAACAGCGGCTTAACAAATCATGACATAACTTCTTTCGTTAAATCAGGTACACCCGTGTTTGCGGGCACTCCGGGTGGTGTCTTTATTTCAAGCAACTTCGGCACAAGCTGGTCGGGAGTTAATAACGGACTCACAAATCCACCCCTGTTATCACTTGCTGCCTTGGGCAGTAATATTATTGCCGGCACTGCGGGACTTGGTGTTTTTCATACCTCTAATAACGGAACAAATTGGTCTACAGGCTACATTGGAGCGTTAAATCCTTTTGTAAGAACACTAATTGCAGTTGATATTAATTTATTTGCAGGTACTGATAACGGAGTTTACATATCAACCAATGGAGGATTACAATGGTTTGCTGCAAATAACGGCTTGACTAACTTTAATATCAGATGTTTAACTGCAAGTACTAACAGAATTTTTGCCGGAACCGCTGGAGGTGTTTTTTATTCATCTGATAACGGTAATTCATGGATACAGATTAATTCAGGCTTAACCAATATTGACATAAAAACAGTATTACAAATATCAGATAGGTTATTTGCGGGTACAGGAGGCGGCGTGTTTTTTTCAACCGATAATGGCTCTAACTGGCAAATTGCCAATAACGGTCTTACCAACCTTAATATTTCAACTATAAATTTTATAAACAATAAAATATTTGCAGGAACAAACACCGGGGTTTTTCTTTCAACAAATAACGGCAGCAGCTGGAGCCCTTTTAACAATGGGCTTGGTAATCAGAATGTTTATACTCTGATTAAAGTTTCTGACTATCTGATTGCAGGAACGGGCGGCGGTGTTTTTCTAACCGGCAGCAGCGCAAATACCTGGGTAGAAAGAAACCAGGGGTTTGTTCCTACGCCACAGGTTTTATCATTTTTATCTGCCAATGATTATTTGTTTGCAGGCACACAAAGTAATTATGTATGGAAAAGACTGATCTCAAATATTATCGGGATAAATACAATTTCTTCAGAAATTCCTGAACATTTCGAATTATATCAAAATTATCCAAATCCATTCAATCCGGTAACAAAAATAAGATTTGATATTCCGAAATCAGGAATTGTGAACATCTTTGTTTACGATGTGCTTGGGAAAGAAATATCCACGCTGGTAAACCAACAATTGCAACCGGGAACATATGAGGCCGACTGGAATGCATCGAATTTTTCAAGCAGTATATACTATTATAAAATTATAAGCGGTGATTATATGCAGACAAAAAAAATGGTCCTTATAAAATAATCTACATAAGCCATTGGTATGTAATTCATTAAATTAAGTTAAAAATATTATGAACAAAATTGTTTATGCAATCGCTGTAATTTTTATTATTTATAGCACATTGATAATTGAAAATTGTTTTGCGCAATGGGAGTCCGATATCCGGCTGACAAATGCATTTGGAAAATCTATTACATCATACAATAATGCAAAGTCTGTTGCAGCAAACGGGAATATTGTGCATGTAGTATGGTCAGACAAACGCAATCCCAATTTACCCAGCGCTATCTTTTACAAACGCTCTACAGACGCAGGAATAACTTGGAGTGCTGATACCTTGATGTACACTCTTAACTATGGGTTTTGCGAATTTCCAAACATCGCAGTCTCCGGCACTTTTGTTCACATTATTTGGGTAGCCAGATTTTCATTAGGCAATTATCATATAGCTTATAGAAGATCCACCGATGCCGGCATAACCTGGGGGCCGAGTATTCTTCTGGGAAGTAACGTTCCAACTCGCGATTATCCTAGCTTTGCCGTATCTGGCACGTATTTACATGTTGTATGGCAGGATTTTAGCCAAGGCAGCGATCCTGAAATATACTATAAACGCTCCACTGATGGCGGAACAACGTGGGAAGCGGATACACGAATTACTTTTAACACTAATAGTTCTAATTTTCCATGTATTGCAGTCTCAGGTTCGAATGTGCATGTTGTATGGCAAGACCAACGCGACGGTAACTGGGAAATCTATTACAAAGGCTCCACTGATGGGGGTATTAACTGGGGATCTGATACGCGTCTAACAAATAACGCTGATGCTTCAGAATTTCCCACAATTGCAGTCTTCGGCTCAATAGCTCACGTTATATGGAGTGACAACCGTGACGGTAACTGGAAATTATTTCATAAAAGCTCATTAGACTATGGAATAACATGGGGCACAGATACACGCTTAACGAATTTAAATACTGATTCTTGGCGTTCCTCAATCGCTATCTCTGGCTCTAATTTGCATCTGGTATGGACTGACTTTCGTGACGGTAACTTCAATTGGGAGATCTACTACAAAAGCTCGACAAACAGCGGAATAAATTGGGGAGCGGATACACGCCTGTCAAATGACCCTGATTCTTCCATTTATCCCTCAATCGCAATCTCCGGTTCTAATTTGCACCTAATTTGGTCTGACAATCGTGACAACGACTGGGAGATCTATTACAAACGCAATCCAACTGGAAATATTGGCATAAATGTAATATCTACTGAAATCCCGGTTAGATTTTCGTTAAGCCAAAACTACCCAAATCCATTCAATCCAACAACAAAAATCAAATTCCAAATTCCCCTCTCAAGAGGGATGGATGCCACAAGCGAACGGGGTGTGTTAACTCAACTTATCATTTATGATATTTTAGGACGTGAAGTTACAACTCTTGTCAACGAACAATTGCAGCACGGCACATATGAAGTTGATTTTGACGGAAGCAATTTACCGAGCGGTGTGTACTTTTATGAATTGATATCGGGCCTATTTAAAGAGGTCAGGAAAATGACTCTCATACGTTAGAAATTTTCTTTATCTAAGTACGGTATTTTTTGGGAGATCTTCTTAAAAAAGAGCAAAATTAGAGAGAATTTCGATTTATCACCCATATAGTTAGCTTATATAGCTATAGACTTAACTAACTGATATTGTTATGTTATCACCATAATTAATTAAGGAGAATGGTGATATGAGAACAAAACTTACTTTTTCAATTATCAGCTTTTTGCTGGCTTTACTTGTATCGGTACCTGCATTCGCCCAGCAGTCATGGGTACAGCAAACCTCCGGTACAAGCAACGATCTTTACTCGGTTTACTTCCCGAATGGCAGGACGGGCTTTGCTGTTGGAGAGGGCGGAACGATCCGCAAAACAACCAATGGCGGCACAAACTGGAATGCTTCAACTTCCGGAACCACCAATGATCTGTACGAAGTCTTCTTTCTGAATCCGAACACCGGTTATGTTTCAGGTTCGAACGGAACCGTCAGGCGGACATCAAATGGCGGTACAAACTGGTCATCACAGACCTCCGGAACATCTAACACGCTATATGAGATCTTTTTTGTGAACCCAAATACGGGTTATGTAGCCGGGTCCGGCGGAACCATCAGAAAAACAACAAACAGCGGTACAACCTGGTCAGCCCAGACATCCGGTACGAACAATGATCTTTATGAGGTCCATTTCATGTACCCCGAACTTGGTTATGTCTGCGGAGCAGGCGGCCAGATCCGTTACACAACAAACGGCGGAACGAACTGGATCGCACAGAGTTCCGGTACAACTAATGCACTTCTTGATATCAGATTTTCAAATACCACTTCGATTTTTCATCTGTATTCAATAGGCTACAGTGGTACCATTATCAGAACAATAAATGCAGGGGCAAACTGGACACCTCAGGTTTCTGGGACTACCAATGAACTCTACGAGATCCATTTCACATACCCGATGGTTGGATACGCTGCCGGCGAAGGGGGAATTATCCTTCACACTACAAACGGCGGGACAAACTGGACTCAGCTTGTTTCAGGCACTAACAACACACTGCGCTCTATCTTTTTCCCTGCAGGAGATACGGGTTACACGGTAGGTATTAACGGAACCATCAGGAAGACAACAAGCGGCTTTGTTGGAATAACCCCGGTTTCAAGCGTATTGCCCGATAAGTTCAGTTTATCTCAAAACTATCCCAATCCGTTCAACCCGGCAACTATAATAAATTTCGAGATCCCGGAACAGGGAAATACCGGGCTTAGAGTTTATGATGCAGCAGGAAGAATAATAAGTACGCTTGTGGATGAAGAATTGAATCCGGGTGTCTATGAGATCAGTTTCAATGCTGCGGACTATCCGAGCGGAGCTTATTTTTACAGGCTTGTAACAGGGAGTTTTTCTGAGACGAAGAAGATGATCTTGGTTAAGTAGTATCGCAATAAAAAGAATTTTATACAAACAGCAGCCGGAAGTTTCCGGCTGTTTTTTGTATGTCAAAGAATGAAAATCGTACGACGGACAATTATCACTATTATTAATGACGGGAAGCGTATGTGTACTAGCTGTAAATTGTGCTCTATAACAGTCAGAAGGATGACTGTTTAAAACTTACTATTTAGTTTACAAAATCGCTTTTTTGGTGATTCTTTTTAGATAGTGATTTTGGTTATATTTGTACTGAGTAACACAGACCACCTAATCCATTCTTTGCTTAGATCACTCTAACTGTCTTACAGATTTTAGTCTTAAGTTCATAAAATTTACGGGGGAAAGTTTTGTGACTGTATTCTGATTCATAATGGCTGCACTCTAAGTAGTGTAGAAAGAAATTTATGAAGAAACAGTTCACACAAGTGCTTTCTGATTTTGCTTGTGAATTAATTTCCCTTTCAGCACAGGATATTTTACAAATATCTTCGTTCACTCCGGGCTATACCGATTTTTCAGTGATCCTTTATACCAATCAATCATTCAATTCAGCTTTGCTTAAGGTAAGGAATAATCCTGCTCTTCATCTTCATAATTTATTAATGGGAAGTGAGTGAAATGTATTTTGAAATTATCTAAAACAATCGTCAGTGTTCTTGTAACTGCATGCATTCAATTTATATTCGTTAATATTTCTACGGCTCAGTGGCAGCCGGATCTCAGGCTTACAAACGACCCCGCTTTATCTATCACTAACTATAATATCCCATGTATTTCTACAAGCGGAGATACATTACATGTTGTATGGTTCGATGAACGGGACGGTAACCGTGAGATATACTATATGCGTTCTACAGATTCCGGTGTAAACTGGGGAACTAGTACAAGGTTAACAAATAGTGCCGGTTCATCAGAGAACCCTACTATCACAGTTGAGGGTTCAGTTGTGCATGTAGTGTGGCACGATAGCCGGGACGGAAACAATGAAATATATTATAAACGTTCCGGAGATGGCGGTGTGAGCTGGGGAACAGATGTGCGGCTAACAAATGCCACTAATCAGTCGAGATGGCCATCTATATCAACAACCGGTTCAGATGTGCATATTGCGTGGTTTGATGAACGGGATGGTAACCAGGAGATATATTACATACGCTCGACAGACGGAGGCTTAAGCTGGGGAACAGATGTTCGACTGACGAATGACCCTAACGGTTCAGGATGGTCCTCGGTAGTTGCATCAGGTTCGGCAGTGCATATTGTATGGGGTGACGATCGTTTTGGGGCAGAGATATTCTACAAACGCTCTACTGATGGAGGTATAACCTGGGGTTCAGATACACGGTTGACAAATGACCCCGGATTTTCAGCATATTCATGGGTTTCATTATCCGGTTCAGTTCTGCATATAGTATGGATGGACACCAGGGACGGTAACCGGGAGATATACTACAAACGCACGACAGACAGCGGCATAAGCTGGGGTTCAGATCAACGGATGACGAATAACTCTTCTGCGTCAGAGTGGCCCTCTGTATCGGCATCCGGTATGATTGTACATGTTGTATGGTATGATCTGCGTGACGGGAATTCAGAAATATATTACAAACGCTCAACAGACTCAGGTATAAGCTGGGGTACAGATACACGATTAACAAACAACTCTTCTGCATCACAGTGGACTTCTGTTAAAGCTTCAGGTACAAATGTACATATTTTATGGTATGATCTTAGGGATGGGAATGGCGAGATATATTATAAGCAAAATCCTATTGGGAATACTTTAACAACAGTTGACAGCGTTTCTCCTTATAATAAGGTGAGTGTTCCGTTGAATTCTGATATGAAAGCGTATTTCAATCAGAGTATGAATTCTTCTACAATGGATACCGCCAGTATTATATTTTTTGGTTCGATGACGGGCAGAAAACAGGCTGGTATTACTTATAATTCCGGGGATAGATCTGTAGCTATAAATCCAAACAATGATTTTAAATATGGAGAGTTGATCAGTGCAATCCTTAAATCATCAATAAAAAGCAGTACTGATAATTTTATGACTCCATTCGTATGGAGTTTTACATCTCTGGCAAATCCTTCGAACATGGTCTTTAATGAAATAAGTAATATCGCGGTTGGTACAAATCCATATTCTGTCGCTTCCGGTGATTTAGATAATGATGGTGATATTGATTTAGCAGTGGCAAATTCAGCAGGCTCAATATCCATTATAATTAATAACGGAAACGGAACTTTTACAAAACAGAATCCTGATATTATATCAGGTGATACCAGAAGAGTAATTGCGGGTGATTTTGACAATGATGGAGATTTAGACCTGGCAGCCGGTATTGGCAGTTTGAGTTCAGTCAAAATATTAACTAATAACGGTAATGGTGTGTTCACGATTACTTCAACTGTACCTTCAGGAAATTGCCATGATTTAACAACGGCTGATTTTAATGGTGATGGTTATTTAGATATTGCAACTTCAGGTTGGACTGAAAACAAAATTGGCATACTATTAAATAACCGCAGCGGTTCATTTACTTTGTCATCAGTAATTACAGCCGGCAGCGGAGTATATGAAGTTGTTGCTGGAGATTTTGATTCTGATGGTTTTATAGATATAGCTGCTCCAAATTATTATGGAAACAATTGTTCAATATACAGGAATAATGGAACAGGCAATTTTATGACATTATCTTCAGTTGGTGTTGGGTCATCCCCACAAGGTATAACTGTTGGTGATTTTGACAGTGATGGAGATCTGGATTTATCAGTTACGAATTATGGGTCAAATAATTTAAATATATTGATGAATAACGGAAACGGTTCTTTCATTTCAACTGCAGCAATCGGTACCGGTGCTAACCCATGGGGCATAAATTGTGCGGACCTTGATGGGGATGGTGATTTGGATTTAGCAGTATGCGCCGGCAGTACTGTTTACTTATACAGGAATGGCGGAAATGGGAATTTTACATTTTCATCTTACGCAGGACAATATGGAATACCTGCTCCCAGAACAACCGTAGCAGATTTCAATAACGATGGTGTATTAGATATTGCTACAGCTGATATAACTGCAAACAAAACCAGAATAATTGTTTCTCTGGTGTCACCTCAATTATTAAGTCCGGCTAATAATTCTACAGGTAATCTGAATGCGTTAAGTTTTTCATGGAATAAACCTCTCAGTGCTGCAAATTACAGATTCCAGCTTGCAACGGATTCATTATTCAGCAATATAATTGTTAATGATTCCACTTTGATTGGTTTGGATTCTGTTAAGAATGTATCGGGATTATCCATGCTTACATGGTATTACTGGCGATTAAACTCAAAATCAGCAAATGGCTCAAGTTTATGGTCTGATGTGTGGAAGTTCAAGACAATCGGATTGCCATATAAGGTTACTCTTATCGGTCCGCCGAATAATGCCGTAAATCAGCCCGTAACTGTAAATTTCTGGTGGAGCAGAGCAGTAGAACAAACGTCACCATTTGAAAACAAGAAACTTGCTGGGAAAGAGGACGGTGTTGTTGATGCAATAAGTAATTACTGGTTTGAAATAGTAACGGATACTTCAAGTATGACGAATTTGATGAGAGATACTACTTTGACTGATACTACAAAGATAGTAGGCGGTCTTGCCAACCTCACTGGGTATTTCTGGAGGGTTAAAGCCAAGGGTGAATTTGGCTGGGGAAACTATTCAGTCTGGTTTAGATTTACAACAATAATCAGTGCGCCTTCTGCGCCCGTTCTTGTAACTCCTGCAAATGGTGCCACGGGTCAAAATATAACACTGAGGCTTGTCTGGAACAGATTACAGACTGCAGAAACTTACAAGTTACAGGTATCTGCCGATTCATTGTTTAACGTTCTGATTGTTAATGATTCGAATGTGACAGATTCTGCAAGAGTTATCTCCGGACTAAGCCCGTTGACATACTATTGGTGGAGGGTTAACGCAAAGAATATTGGCGGTACAGGCATATACTCAAATATATGGAAGTTCAAGACTATGGGTGCTCCTACTCAGGTTACTCTTATTACACCACCGAACAACGCAACTAACCAGGCTATTAACCTGAACTTTGTCTGGAGCAGATCAGTTGATTTGCTTGCGCCCTGGCTGGATGTTAATAAAAACGGAGAAGGTATGTACGAAAATGAATCCATCAGCAGTTACTGGTTTGATCTTGTAACCGATACATCATCAATGTCAAATCTGCTAAGAGATACTTCTTTGACAGATACTTCAAAAGCTGTGAGCGGTTTAAGTTACTCAACAGCATACTATTGGAGAGTGAAGGCAAAGAACCAAATTGGTTGGGGAGTCTACTCAGTTTGGTTTAGATTCACAACAGGTCCTCTTCCTCCTGCAAACGTAAATCTTACGGTAATCCCGGGCGGCTTCTATGATGTTGGCTCAGGCAGGCTTAACATGAAGGATACAATCCGTGTTTACCTTGTTGATTCAGTCTCCTGTCTAAGGGTTGATTCAGCTAAAGGGGTAATAGACTCTGTAACTTACTCCATGCCGATCAGCTTCAGCAATGCGTCAACGGGGAATTATTACATGATGGTCTATCACAGGAACCATCTTGCAATAGCAAGCCGCTATTCGCAGGGTATAATAAGAGGCTCGACTGTAAGCTATGACTTCACTACGGATTCAACCAAGACATTCGGGTTCAACGTGGTAAAGGTATCCACATCGCCTGTAAGGTGGGCAATGATACCTGCAGATGCAAACCGCGATGGTTTTGTTGATGCAACAGACCAGCTTGTATGGATCAACCTGAACGGTCTTGACGGATACTTAGACGCTGATTTCAACGGCGATAGCTTTGTTGATGCAACAGACCAGTTGATCTGGATAACGTACAACGGTACCAGTGTCTTCCTGCCTTGCGGCTTTGTGCTGGATCCTGTCACAGGTAACCTGATCACAAACAGGCCGGATTACGATGCAAAGAAGGGCAGCAGGATGCTGTTTGAGAAGAAGAAACAGAGTGAAAAGATACAGACAGATACAAAGCAGAATAACTTAAGGAAATAATATATAAATAACGGAGCTTTTCCTTAATTCAGGAAGAGCTCCGATTTGAAATCACACAATGAAAAACAAAAACATAATCAAAACAGCAATGAAAAACATAATACTTTCAGTTCTCTTTGTACTGTTTGTTACCGGAATTGCAGAATCACAGGTTAAAACAAGAATTTTTCTCGCAAACCCGACCATTGAAGCAGGTCTTTGGTCAATAGATGTAAGGTGCACAGTTCCTGCAGGCCAGACCTGGAGAGTCGGTTCATGCAACATCAGGATCAACTGGGCAACAACTCCCAATGCAGCATCAGTTTCAATACATCCGGATGCAACGGTATCGGGAGCCAACCCGCTATTGAACAATAACGGCAATTACGGCATTATGACAACCACTTCTATACTCGGAGGTGCCACGATCAGCCTGAATGTAGTCCGTTTAGGCGCTTTCCAAACATTTGCACCGGGTACATATTCTATCGGCAGGATAAGGTTCAACAGGCTGGATACGACCAACAATGCATGCATCCGGCTCACACAAAGGACAACAGGCACCGGACCTTCTGTAATTTACGATTCTTTGACCTTATTGGCATACAGTACAGGCTGGGATACGCTTGCAACCAATCCTCCGGGCTGCATCAGGCTTGATTACCTTACAGGTATAGAGGGTTCAATAAGCGAAATGCCGACTGTATTTAAGCTTTACACAAATTATCCTAATCCGTTCAATCCTTCGACAACCATAAAATATGATATACCGCGCAATGCATATGTAAAGATATCAATATACGATGTACTCGGACAGCTTGTTACTGACCTGGTAAAGCAGGATATGACACAGGGCAGGTATGAAATACTATGGAATGCACAGAACTTCGCAAGCGGTTCATATTACTATAAAATGGAGGCCGGTGATTACACGGAAATCAAGAAGATGATCTTGGTCAAGTAAAGAATAATTCAACAAGAAAGCAGGGTTATTAACCCTGCTTTTTTTATGTCAGCTCATCTATATCGTAATAAGCCCGCGATATTATTTTCTTCCCGTCCCAATGCACCTCTTTTGATCTTGGCTCATTTCTTACGGGACACTCCGGCATGCTGCAGACGAAACAGCATTTAGGATTGCAGGGGTCCAAATGTATCAATAATTCAGCTTCTTTCTCTTTCAACACACTCTCTACAACATGTTCAAGTTTATGTGTGGTATCGTGTGATTCTTTTATGTTCTGGTAGTACGGAACTATCATGTGGAAATCAACCATGAACTTGCCTCCAGTCTTCCAGTATCTGAAACGGTGAATATCGATCCAGTCGGGATTGACATTTCTCGACTTCTGAAGCGCAGCGGCAATTTCTTCTATTACTCCGTCATCAGTTTCGTTCATCAGCCCTCCGACTGATTCACGCATAAGGTTCTTCCCGGTCCATAGAATATTTAAACCCAGTATTATTGCAATGACAGGGTCAAACAGCTTGATGTTTGTCAGCAGTACAAGAATTAACGCGGCAACTGCGCCAAAGCTTGTGATAGAATCAGTCAGCACGTGCTTTCCGTCTGCAATGAGTACAATACTGTTTGTTTTTTTACCCGTCCGGATTAGATAAAGACCAAGCAGCAGATTCACTATACTTGCTCCTGTAATTATTGCTGCACCTGTATCAAGTGAGGATATTTCTTTCCCGGTAATGATATCACGTACCGCATATATGATTATCGAAATAGCAGCAATGATGATCATTGCTCCTTCAAACCCGGCGGAAAAATATTCTATTTTTCCGTGACCGTACGGATGTTCTTTATCAGGAGGTTTGGTAGATAACAGAAGGCTGTAGAAAGCAAATGATGTTGCTATGATGTGAACTATTGATTCAATCGCATCCGAGAGGACTGCGGCAGAACCCGTCAAGATATATGCCCCGATCTTGCCGAAAAACATCAGAAAGCCGATCAAAAGCGAGATCAGAGCGGCTCTTTTCTTCAGGGTTATTGAGGAAGTTTCCATTACATCACAAATATACCTTAAAATTACAGAATCTTAAAAATTATTTATTTCGCTCTTGACAAATTAGTTTCCATTAATTATTTTGGAAACTTAAGAAACGAAAATAGTTTCCATTTAGAGAGAACTTCATTATTTATAGCAATTTATTAATGTCAGAAGTAACAGAAAGAGAAAAAATCCTTTACTTTACACATGCGAAATTCATCACAGAGGGGTTTTACAAGACTACTATGGATGAGATCGCAAAAGACCTTCAGATAAGCAAGAAGACCATATATAAGCATTTTGAATCGAAAGAAGATCTGCTGGCTGCTGTTTGCGATGCAAGGATCAATATGATGCATGAATATCTTGATGAAGTTGTTGATTCTAAAGATGACTCGATCACGAAATTCCTCAGAATACTCAATAAGCAGAAGAGCCTTGCTATGAATTGCAGCACTGTCTGGTTCAGGGACCTTGAAATACACGCCCCTCAATTAAGGAAGAAGTTTGATGAAGTCAGAAGCACTAAAGTGACTTCAATGCTTGTTAAGCTGCTTGAGCAGGGGAAAAAAGAAAAGATGATCGATAATGTCCCTGTTGATATTCTCATAACAGCACTTAACGGTGCAATAGAAGCTGTAACAAGGGCAGAGTTCATCCTGAACAGCAAATTCTCTTTCCATGAAGCTATGAGAGTGACCGCAGAGATATTCTTCAACGGTTTCCTTACTACTCTTGGCAAAGAAAAATACAGCAACACAAAAAAACTATTTGATAACGTTTTGGAGAAATCCTAAATTAAAGTTATGAATAAGATAGCCATTGCCATAATAATTGTATTGTTTGCGGGATCTGCATATTCGCAGGAAACCAGGACACTGAACCTGAGTGATGCAATAAATCTTGCAAAGAAGAACAATTCTGATTATGTAATAGCCAAACTTGAAAAGCTGAAAGCTGAAAAGAAAGTTTCTGAAGTTTACAGCGAAAATCTGGTACCAACTTTAACGTTAAGCTCAAGGTATGCGAGGTCTTTCAAAAAACAGACCATAAATATCTTCGGGCAAAACTATGAGATAGGCTCGGATAATAGTATTACAACTACTATTGACGTCTCCGAGCCTATTCCTTTTTTGGGAACCCCGGTTTTCAACGGAATAAAGATCGCCCGGTATTATGAAAGAATTCAGGATGAGAACGTAAAACAGGTCGAAACGACGATCAAGGCTGATGTTAAGAAGGCCTTTTACGGAAGCCTGCTTCTCAAAAAGGTAATTGAGCTGAATGAACAAAGGCTTGAAAATTCAAAAGAGAACCTTAGAGTTGTAGAAGCAAGATACAATGCCGGCATTGCGCTTGAGTATGATGTGCTCAGAGCGAAGGTAACAAACGGTACCATTGAAACGGATCTGACAAAATCGCGGAACCAGCTGATTGTATCCAACAACTTCCTGAAGAACAAGATAGGGTTAAGGGATGAAAGTAAAATTGATGTGACAGGCAATCTGTTATATGACAGCTCAGAAGTTTGGGGCACAACAGACGAACTGATCAAAACGATCTCGGAAAAGAATGTGGCTATCAGGCAGCTTAAACTGGGCAAACAGATAAATGAACAGCTTTCTGAAGTTGATTATGCTAATTATCTCCCAAAGTTTTATCTCTTCGGGCAGTATTCACTTCAGGCAAACGAAAATGATGACGTTTCGCTCAGGCGATACAGGTTCTTTAATTCTATTACTGCGGGAATCGGTCTCAGCTGGGATTTGAACCTGTTCAGAAACAGTTATAAGGAAGAACAATCAATTATCGAAGTGAAGAAATCAGAGGAGCAGATCATAAAAGTTAAAGAACTGCTCAAAACTCAAACCCAGAGTGTGCTTGTTAATATTGAAGACGCAAAGAACAGAATACGCTCTCAGCAGGAACTTCTTATATCTGCAGAAAGAGGTTATGAACTGGCTAACATCAGCTATAAAAACGGTGTACTGAACCAGATCGATGTTCTTGATGCAGAGCTTGGGCTTAACCAGGTTAAGCTTGCTTATCTTCAGGCTATATACGATTATCTTATTGCCAGAACAGAACTTGAACAATTATTGGAAAATTAGATCTTATATAAATCTCATGAGAAATAAATTAATCTTATCTGTTTTTACCCTGATCGTTTCTCTTGTAATGTATTCATGCGGCGATACGGGCGGAGAAACTAACGAGCAGAAAAACGTACAGAAATTACCTCTCGTAAAAGTAACTGAAGTTCAGACAGGAACGTTTTCCGACAACTTCAGGGTGCTTGGAGTTATCAAGCCACTTAACACGGCGAAGGTCTCATCCGAAGAAGGCGGCCTTATTGTTGCACTTAACAAAGATAAGGGCAGTTATGTAAGACGGGGAGAAATTATTGCCCGTATTAAGAAAGATGTGGAAATCGCGGCTTTTGAGCAGACTGAGGCGCAAATTGAACTTGCCAGGATCAACTATGAGAAACAAAAGGCTCTATACGAAGATAATGCGACAACTGAAATTCAGTACTTAACCGCAAAGTGGCAGTACGAAGCAGCAGTTAAGGGACAGGATGTCCTTAAACAGCGGCTGAAAACCGGCTTCATACGCTCACCCATTAACGGAGTTGTTGATGAGAAGTTTATGAACAGGGGTGAGATGTCTGCACCGGGATCTCCGATTGTGAACATAATCGAAATCTCAAGCGTCAAGGTTTCCGCCGGCATTCCGGAAATGTATCTGACAAAGGTTAAAAAAGGACAGACAGTAAAGATCACAATAGATGTGCTTCCCGGAGTTGAGTTTGAAGGAAAAGTGAATTATGTGGCTCCCGCATTGCAGGGGACAAGCAGGACTTTTGAAATAGAAGTTATCATACCAAACAGGGATATGCTTCTAAAACCTGGAATGAATGCAAATGTTCTTGTTTCTGAATTTTCACAGCCAAATGCGGTGGTCGTTCAGCAGGATATTGTCATTGATTACGGTGATGAACAGTATGTATTTGTTCTGGAAGGCGACATAGTGAAAAAGAGAGTGCTTAAGCTTGGCGGCAGAAATGAGAATATGGTTCTGATAGAAAGCGGGCTTAATCCGGGTGATAAACTGGTCACCGATGGTTTCCAGTCAGTTAAAGACGGTGACAAAGTACAGGTAGGACAGTAACTGCGTTTAATAATGAAAAAATAATTAAACCTTGAGGCAATGAAATTTTTCAGGCTATTTGTAAATAATAAAGTTGTAATTTATATTTTCACTTTCATTATAGTGCTGGCGGGAATATCAGCTTACGTAGGTCTTCCCAAGGAGGCAGCACCATCTATTGAAATTCCATATGTATTTATTTCGACCGTTTATGTGGGTGTCTCACCTGAAGAGATCGAAAAGCTTGTCACAATGGAAATTGAAAAGCAGGTAAAGGCTATTGCCGATATTAAAGAGATAACCTCTGTCTCAAGGGAAAGTTTCTCTTCGGTAACTGTAGAATTCAATCCGGATATCAAGATTGACGACGCACTTCAGAAAGTCCGCGACAAGATCTCTGTGGCCAAATCCAATATGCCAAGTGATATTGAGGAGCCGGTGGTGACTGAGGTGAATTTCTCGGAACTCCCGATGCTTTATATCAATATTGCAGGTAACTACGGTCTGGCGCGTCTCAAAGAGATGGCTGATAATATCAGTGATAAGATCGAAGGCGTACCCGGAGTATTGAGCGCTGAGGTCGTCGGGGGGCTGGATAGGGAAGTTAAGATCAATGCAAATGCAGACAGACTGAAGTATTACGGTGTCAGCCTTAACGACCTTACTAATACCATAAGAGCTGAAAACCTTAATATTCCCGGCGGCAGTGTGGATATCGGTAAACTGAATTACCTGATAAGAGTACCCGGTGAAGTTGAAGACCCGCTTGTATTTGGTGATCTTATCGTTAAATCGGATATGGAAAATAATCCCATTTACGTAAGAGATGTTGCACAGGTGGTATACGGATATAAAGACAGGACAACCTATGCCAGGGAAAACGGTGTTGAAGCCGTAACAATTATCATAAAAAAGCAAAGCGGTGAAAATCTGATACGTATTGCAGATGATATAAAGGAATTGGTTAAGAATGAAGAAAAGGGTCTTCCGTCCGGAGTAACGCTCAGTTTAACAGGAGATGAATCCAAATCCGTTAAAAACACAGTTCATGAGCTTGAAAATGGTGTTATCACCGGAACTATACTGGTTGTTGGCGTTTTGTTCCTTTTCCTCGGATTCAGGATAGCTTCACTGACCGCTACTTCAATTCCGCTGTCGTTCCTCATATCATTCATCGTCCTGAATGCAATGGGGGTTACACTGAATATTGTTGTGCTGTTCACCCTGATACTTGTGCTTGGGATAATTGTAGATGATGCTGTGGTAGTGATGGAAAATATTTTCCGATTGCAGGAAAAAGAGAATTATACGCCGTATGACTCTGCACTTGAAGGTCCCAGGGAGGTGGCATTCCCTGTAACTATTGCAACGCTTACAATTATAGCATCATTTTTCCCGCTGCTGTTCTTCCCGGGGATTGTGGGTGAGTTTATGCGATACCTACCCATTACACTGATAGTATGCCTGTTCTCATCACTTTTTGTCGCTATGGTTATCAGTCCCGTACAGGCAGCAGTTTTCATCAACGTAAAGAAGATGAAAGAAAGAGATGCCAAAAAGAAATTCCGTCCTGTGAGCAAGTTTATCGAACATTTTGATGAGAAGTTCTTTTCAACCATTATCAAATGGTATGAAAGTACTTTAAGGCGCGCTTTGCACCACAGGTTTTTGACTATAGGAGGTACAGTTGCACTGCTTATACTTTCATTCATAGTTTACGGTATGTTCAACAATGGTGTTGAGTTCTTCCCAAAAGTTGAACCTCAGCAGACAAGCATCAATATTACAATGCCAAGCGGCACCAATATTGAAAAGACAAATGAATTCACTAAGCTGATAGAGCAGAAGATAAAGCCTTACGATGACATCGAGTATTATGTCTCAAATGTGGGTTCTTCAACAAACCCTATGGATTTTGGGGGCTCAACATCTAATAAGAGCACAGTAACAGTGAATTTTTATGACAAACTGGATAGAAAACGCAGCTCGTTTGATGCAATTGAAGATATCAGGAAATCGGTTGAAGGAATACCCGGCGCAACAATTGATATTCAATCCCAGACAGGCGGCCCGCCGACAGGCCCGCCGGTTAATATCGAAATTTCGGGTGATGATTTTATTACACTGGGCCAGATAGCTGACCAGATCAAAGATAAGATCGAGCATGTAAACGGTCTGACAGATCTTAAAGATGACTACAATGAATCCAGGCCCGAGATAAAGATAACAATAGATAGAGATAAAGCTGCGCTGTATAAACTTAACACTGCCTCAATTGCTTCCACTATCAGAACAGCCATCAACGGCACCGAAGCCAGCAAGTTCAGAGTGGGTGAAGATGAATATGATATAACGGTAAGGCTGGATAAATCCCAGCGTGATAACGTGACCTCGATAGAGAATCTGTACATAGCAAATAAAGACGGAATAAATATCCCGGTTACTTCGGTTGCAAAGATCGAATTTTCGGGCGGTCTTGAAGCTATAAACAGAAAAGACTCCAAAAGAGTAGTAACTGTTTCGGCAAACGCAGAAGGCAGACTTGGCAATGATGTTCTGAAAGATGTTATGGCGATGCTTAAAGACCATAAACTGCCTGAAGGCTATCTGATAAGCTATACAGGTGAATCTGAAGATCAGGAAGAGGCATCTGCATTCCTTGGGCAGGCATTCTTAACTTCGCTGCTGCTCATTTTCATGTTCATGGTTATGGAGTTCAATTCACTCAGGACTCCGCTGATTATAATGTTCTCGGTTATGCTTTCTCTTATCGGAGTATTTTTCGGACTGCTTATAACTCAGACGCCGTTTGGAATTATGATGACCGGTATCGGTGTTATTTCGCTGGGAGGTATTGTGGTTAGGAACGCAATCGTTCTGCTTGATTTCCAGAAAGTCCTTGAAAAACGCGGACTTTCAAGAGATGAAGCACTTGTTCAGGCAGGTGTTATCAGGCTTAGACCGGTATTTTTGACTGCAGCGTGTACGATTCTCGGGCTTGTTCCGTTAACAACAGGAGTTGATTTCGACTGGAGATCATTAAGCTGGGTCATCGGCGGCGAAAACACTGCTTTCTGGAGGCCCATGGGTGTTGCGATCATATTCGGACTTGCAGTATCAACGTTCTTAACACTTGTTGTGATACCCTCGATATTTTCATGGGTTGATGATGTGATGCTGAAGTTTAAAAAGAAAAAGCCGGCTGAGGTTAAATCAACCGAAGCTCCGGCACAGGCATAATGAATTGATTGCAGATTCTGTAAGAACAATGATTTTAATTTTTTGTTTCTTTATGATTTTGGCATTTAGATTTTGACATTTGACATTTTGTTTTCATAGTTACCTCCGTTAGATTAAAACGCTCTTTGATGGTTAGAGCGTAAGTTAATTGACGACAAAGGCGGATATATCCATCCGCCTTTTTGTTTTTTGAAAAATCCTCTTAAAAAATCCCCCTTAAAAAGGGAGATGGAAATTAAGAATTTGCGTTAAACAAAAATTTAAAGTTAATTCAGTTACATCAAAAATTACTTATGGGGATTTGCGATAGAAAATTTTCTTAATGAATATCCTCCACTTTATACCCGGCAGAAGTTATCGCATCTTTTATCGCATCGGGATTTGTTTTGCCGGGATCATATGATGCCTTAACAGTGTTCGTCTTAAAATCAGCAATTACATCTCTGACACCATCAACTTTTTTTACCTTCGTCTTTATCGTCTTCTCGCATCCCGTGCAGGTCATACCCGAAGTGTGTATCTCAACAGCTTTATCGTTTGCCGAGACTTCAAGTGTCTTGCTGCCTGATTCTTTGTTTTCTTCCTGCTTATCAGTCTTTGTGTCAGTAGTCTGATTATCCGTTTTACCGCATCCTGCAACAAAAACGGCTGCAACAACTGCCAAAACTTTGAGTAAATTCATTTTCATTTGATTTTGGATTTATAATTAGGCAAAAATAGGATAATTTTATATATTAATGTAACTATAAATGCAGTTATTTAATTTCCTGTGAAAATTACAGTCAAAGTTAAACCGAATGCCCGCGGGAACTCAATAAAAGAAACAGGTCTAAACACGTATGATATCAGGGTTTCTGTTCCGCCCGAAAAAGGCAAAGCAAACGAAAAAGTAATTGAATTGCTGGCTAAGTTTTTGAAAATCCCGAAATCTGCAATCAACCTAAGAAGCGGAAGTACCTCAAGAAATAAAATTTTCGAAATAAAATAGATTGCCGCTATAATCACCTTAGAATAGCCTGAAAATTCAATTTTTAAACTCTTATCTTTGTCAATTCACCATAAACTATCATCCGTCAAAAGTAAAGTCAAGAAAATGAGATTATCTGTAATTTTTTCAACTTTAACATTAATGCTTCTCCTGTCTGTTTCGGCGATTGCACAGGATATCAGGGGACCCGAGGACGAAACTCCCGAAAGTATCCGCGAACGCGAAATGTTCATATATACGCGCAGGGCAGGCGGACCCGGTGAAGTGCTGCCGCAAAATACTTATGAACTGGCAGTGAAACAAAAGAATTTGCTGGTGAAGGATATGGATATCCCCGGAAGCCAGACAAGAGCGGTTGACTGGATTACTGCAAATCCCAAAGGCCTGTTCTATTCCAGAACGAACAACAATTATATCAGCGGAAGAACTAACTCAATTGCATTTGTTAACGGACAGCCTAATGTGATGTACATTGCAGCAGCTCAGGGCGGAGTGTGGAAGACTACAAATTCCGGAGTTAACTGGGTGGTGCTTACCGATGATCTTTCAACACTTGCTACTGGTGATATTGTTGTCAACCAGTCTAATCCAAATATCCTCTATCTTGGCAGCGGTGAATTAAATTATTCCGGTGACAGCCAGTACGGTGACGGTATTTTCAAATCAACTGATGCCGGTTTAAGCTGGGTTCAGGTTGCACTTGGCAGCCAGGTTGGGACAAGATGCGGATATATGGCAATTGACCAGTTCAATCCAAACAATGTTTATTTTGCAGGAAACCTCGGTGTGTTCAAGTCAACCAATGCAGGCATAAACTGGGTGAACACAAACAGCGGGACGAATGCCAA
This sequence comes from Ignavibacteria bacterium, assembly GCA_030835025.1. GTDB lineage: Bacteria > Bacteroidota > Ignavibacteria > Tepidaquicellales > OLB5 > OLB5. Next base: position 30,946 of record JAUQWS010000103.1, read on the forward strand.
TTGTATTATCATCCATCCGCTTAACAGCCAGGTACTTTATATAACAACCGGCGGAACCAGTGCCGGGCTTATAAAGAAATCAACCGATGGCGGAACAAGCTGGAATACGCTTACGAACGGTCTGCCAAGCGGAATGGGCAGAATTCAACTTGCTATTTCACCTAGTTTACCTTCAACTATTTTTGCAAGTGTTGCAGCATCTTCAGGCGGTTCATTACTAGGCCTGTATCGCAGTACAGATGACGGCAATACATGGACCCTCCAGGCATCTTCACCTAATTATTTAGGGGGACAGGGCTGGTATGATAATGCTGTTATTGTACACCCAACCAATCCGAACATAGTAGTTGTCGGCGGACTTGATCTATATGTTTCAACAAGCAGCGGTTCGGGACTTGTGCAGAAAAGCTCGTGGTCAACTTCCAATTCGCAGAATATGACTCATGCCGATATTCACCGCCTTGCATACAACGGGACAATCCTATACTGTATGTCTGATGGCGGAGTTTATAAATCAACAAACGACGGCAATAACTGGACTGACTTGAATTATGACCTTTCTACATTGCAGTATCAAAGCGCTGATTATGACCAGACAAATATCGCCATGCTTCAGGGCGGTACACAGGATAATAACAAGATGACTTCAACCAATGCCGGTGTTGACTGGAACCAGCGAACGACCGGAGACGGCGGATACACAATTGTAGATCCCGTTACTCCGAATTTTGTTTACGGACAGTATGTCAACGGTTCAATACAGCGCTCGGCAAACACGGGAGTAAGCTTTACAAACATTACACCAAGCGGTTCAACGGGGGGTTTGTTTTATAATCCTTACGAAATGGCTCCCGGCGACCATAACACAATCGTTTTCGGCAGAGCGGATATATGGAAAACTACAAGTGCTCAAACAGCTTCCACCGGCAGCGGCTGGACACAGATAGCCACTACTTCAATAGTGGGAGGGAATGTCTCAGCAATCGGGATAAGCTGGACAAACATTAACAAGATCTATATTGGCACTTCAAACGGTAGAATTCTGGTAACAAGTGATAACGGCGCTAACTGGTCGGTGCTTTCAGGTTACCCGTATGTAAGCGATTTCGCAGTTGATAATTCAAATGATAACATCTGCTATGCAACGCTTGGCGGCACGGGCTCTCAGCATGTACTCAAAACAACCGATGGCGGCGCAACCTGGACAAACATAACCTCAAATCTGCCGAATATAGCAGCCAACTCCGTGATTTTGAGAACTGCGACACCAAGAATGATTTTCGTCGGAACCGATTTTGGAGTATTTCAGTCAACCAACGAAGGCTCAAACTGGATTTCGTTCAACAGCGGCCTGCCCGCAGTTGAGATCTATGACATGAAGTACAAGCAGGTAGCAGGGATTATCCTAGTAGCCACTCACGGCCGCGGATGCTGGACATTTGACCTTGGTTCTACTCTTGGTGTTGACCCGTATTCTGTAATTCCGAAAGAATACACTCTGAACCAGAACTTCCCCAATCCGTTCAACCCCGAAACAAAGATACAGTTCGGGCTGCCGAAAAGCGGTATTGTTAAGCTTTCGGTCTATGATGCATCAGGAAAGGAAATAGAAGAATTGGTAAACCAGCAGATGAATGCCGGTACATTTGAAGTAACTTGGAACGGCGGAAATTATTCAAGCGGGGTGTATTTCTATAAGCTTGAGTCCGAAGGTTTTGCTGATACTAAAAAGATGATATTGGTAAAATAGGAATTAAATATTTCATAACTCTGTTTGAAACCTCCCCAAAAGGGAGGTTTCTTATTTACAGTACTTCGCTTATTTTTTTAAGCAGCCATTTTTTGTGCGCAATTGTTTCCGTGGAGGTTATTTTCCCGCTCAGTTTCTCTGCACCCACCTTATCGTTATCCAGCTTTATCTTGATAAGGGCATTCAGTGAATTTATGAAATTGATATTCTTTTCTCTGTACTGTTCTGTTAATGAAGGATTTGAGTTAAGAAGCCTCCTGAAGCTTTCGATCAGCGAAACTGCAGATTCGAAATGTGACAATTCATAATATGCCATCAGGTTCAGTATCTTAACGTCAACTTTGTAGAATATCTGTCCGGTCTTAACTTTATGAAGATGAAGCAGAGTTTTATCAAAATCTCCCTTTTCAAAATTGATATGCGCAAGCGCAAGCTCAGTAACGCTTTGCCTGTCTTCTTTCTGCAGCTTATTTCTGTAATTATTTATGAAATTTTCAGCCCACTGGAATTTTTCAGCCCTTACTGCTGAAAGATAAATATTCCTGAACTTCATTGCAGTTAAGGGAGTGGATTCGTTTGAACTGTAGATATTGTTTTTAAGCTCAAAATCGTAAGTTTCAAACAGGTCTTTGTAGAATTCCGTTCTCCCTGAATTAATCTTCTGTGCTATAACTGCTTCGAGCGGAGTAAAAAGCAGGTTCGCTTCTGCGCGGGAGAGCTTTGAAACATTCCCGTAAAGCAAGTCTTTGAAATTTCGATATGCAGTATCATTACCGGGTTCGAGATTGCTTATCAGTGCGTAATACATCAGCCTGATATTCAGTGCACCTTCAGTCTTGTGAGACTCCATATAGTTCAAAAACTTTTCAAGATCCGTCAGGCTGATAAGCTTATCTCCAAGCTCAACATCACTGCTTATATTGAGCGAAAATCTGTTAACGTGATTGTTAATCGACATCCTAAGTAAATTCTTCAGGAAGAAAGTTATCAGATACTCCCCCGACCTCACCGAATTTACAGTAGCCAATTGCTGCTTATTGTTGAATATGTTGTTCTTAAACCGCTCCTCCTCTATCTGGAAGAGGTGATAGTTCAGCTTGTCTGTATAATTGATGTCTTCTCTTATCTTTGCTTCTGCCAGGTCTGCCTCTTTGGCAAAGAGCTGGTCTATTTCTCTGGTTGTGAGCTGCGTCAGGAGTCCAATAGATCTTTCATGTGGACTGTTTACAAAATTATCTATTGCAAGAAATTCCTTTTCCAGCCTGAATAATTCCGTATTAAGGTTCTTGATTATCTGGTCATTGTAAGATTTTCCGGGGAGCACTTTGCTGTAAAGTCTTTTCTTTTCCAGCGATGCGGAATCAAATTCCGGATAATGTTTTTTCATTGCTTCAAAAAGCTTTACTACACGGATGCTTGTATTGAAATACGGAGATTTCAGAAATTCACCGAATCTCTTTAATTCATCAGTTGAAAATGTACGAAGAAGCTCTAATGACTTACTTTTGTTCATCTCTGCAAGTTAACGAAATTAAAGTTACTTTTCAACATGCCCTTTTCAGTGTATTTTATTGATTTATTGAACCTTACATCAGGTAACTAAGTAAACCATGTCATATTGGGGGTTACTAATTTGTTGTGATTTCCTCAATTGGAGGAGAAGTTATTTCACCCCTAACCCTTCACTTCCTAAACCTGTTAATATCACGGGATTAAAATTTGCAAACTATCTAGATCTGCATAATCAATATGTTCGATTGAGGTTATTCTCCTGAATTCGTTTCTTTGAGTTATGCTGTACCCGCAGCATATCTTTGTAAGGATCGAAAACATGGCATTAAGAGATGCCGGGAAAAAGATAAATACAATTTTGAGCAGAAAGACAGACAGGAAATTAATTGAATTTGAATCTAAGAGTGACATAATAATTCATAATATTCTGGATCCGGATTTTGCAGATAGTCCGGGTTTAACAGATAAGAAGAAAGTATTAAATTCGAGAAGTAAAAAATCAATCAGTAAAATCAAAAAAGGAAGAAAAATGAAAAAAGTAACATTGTTTTTAGTTTTATTTATTGTTTTGGGCTTAAGTGTATTTGCTCAAAGTGATTTCACCCCGGAAACGAAAACCGGCTTAAACAGCAACAGGAATGTTTCGGGAAATGAAAACCAATATTCAACTTTTGACAATCCCTCAACTGTTCCCCAGCAGCTTATGGATGAATACATTGCAGCAAAGAACAGCAGAAACGAAGCACTGAAGTTGAAGCTTGGCAGAGAAATAGAGAAGTACCTTACAAAACCGGTTATTAATTCATACTTAAATGATTTCGTTACTATACCTGCACAGGAGCCGCCGTACAATCCTGATTGGTATGACAATGATATAATGGTAAGCAGCACTGATGTTGCATCATCCGGCGGATACAGGCAGATCGAGTTAAAACAGGGCGAAGATGGATGGATGTACCTTGCGGTTAACAGGAGAAATGTGCCGAACTATAACGGTTACCTATCGCTTTACAGGTCCAGCAACGGAGGTGCAAACTGGGTCAACATTGTTAACTATGCATCTGCGGGCAATTACTACGGCTCTATTACAATGCTTGTTGAAAGCAGAAATAATACCGTTGCAGATTCCACAAGGCTGCTTATCTACTTAAACTTCAGTCCGAACTCAAACATGAACGATGCTTCTGTTATTTGCTGCTCGGTCAGAAGAAACGGCGGAGGAAGCTACGTGAATACGGTTGCTTCACCTTCAGCAGGTAACCGGTTTGTTTACCCGACTTCCTGCAGCGATGGTATGTATTTTGCCTCTGCAACTTATATGCATTTAGTTCTTAGAGAAGAGACTAACGCAGGTACTTATGTTGCCTTGAAGCATTTCAGGTCTGTTGACTGGGGAGTAAACCACTCAGCCGGGACACTGAATACTATTGTAAACGATAAGTATCCCGCATCGGCTTTTTCAATCGAAACAGGCAGTGATTCAATTTACATTGCAGTTGAAAGAGAAGTTTCTGCAAACGAGCGTGAAATTCGGCTTATTGCAACAACTGATATGCCTACGGATAATTTCAATGTAAGGTATATTACAGATGCAGATCCGGGAACAGTCTACGAAAGGCCTGACATTTCTATACTTCAAAGAGCGGTAAACCAACCACAGCATATCCTGGTTACAAGCACAAAAAATGACAGGGCTGTGTACCATTTCTCGCAGGATGGCGGTGCCTCGTGGACAATTGATGCCAATCTCGGGCTCGCAAACCAATCAGTAGACTACACCTCATGCAATTCAGATTCCCTGACTGCGGGCGGCAGTTATTTCATAGCAGCTTATGTTGATTTAAACGGTGATTCCGTTTCTGTCAGAAGGGGAGTATTAGGCTCAATGGGTGCACTGCAGCACAAAGTAAATACAAATAACAGCTCCGGAGTTCTTGCACCAAGCTGCGCTGTTTACAAAGAGGGGTCTGAAAAATACTCCGCTTATTCATATGCCGGCTTCGGACCTTCGAATGTTTATTATAATATGCAGTCACTTATTACCGGAATTACTCAAATCAATAACAGCATTCCCGGAAGTTTCAAGCTGTCTCAAAACTATCCGAATCCATTCAACCCCACAACCAACATTGAGTTTTCACTGCCTAATTCTTCATTGGTTAAGCTTGTTGTATTCGATATTCTTGGCAGGGAAATTGGAACTCTGATAAATGAACAGCTAAAAGCCGGAGTTTATAAAGCTGACTGGAATGCTGCAAATCATCCGAGCGGTGTGTATTTCTATAAAATTACAGCCGAAGGATTCTCAGAAACTAAAAAAATGCTGTTGGTAAAATAGTGAAGCTGTTTTTGAAATCCCGATTTCTCGGGGTTGGTAAAAACTAACATTCAAAATATCATCCCAATGATACAAAGCCCGGTGTTTTCTGCCGGGCTTTCTTATTGATGGTACCGGTTCCTATATCCTTCTTGTGCTTATTTTATTCTCTGTTTTCAGATCTTCAATTTTTTCTTCAAACCAGGATTTGTAAAGCATATATGGAGCTTGTTGAAGTTCACTTTCCAGCACTCGCAGATCAGTTTCATCAAATGCGGCCTTAAGTTTTATGAGTTTTGAAACATGGTGCAGCAGGTTGAGGTTGTTCTTTTTTGTTTCCTCGGTTACGAACCGGTTAGTTGAAAGGAACTCTCTGTATGCGCTGATAGAAGAAAGAGCATTTTCGATGTGACCCTGATCATAATATATCAGCAGTTGCAGTTTCTTTACATCAAGTTTATAAATGAAAAGATCGAAACTGACATTGTTCAGGAACTGAAGTGCTTTATCATACTCCTTTTCATGGAACATCAGCATTCCCTTAAGCAGGTTTTCAAGGCTTTGGCTTTGCAGAGGTGCAACTTCACTGATGTATTTTCTCAGGAAACTCTTGAGCCACTCATATTCCTTCAGATTTAATCCTATCATAAAATAGCTCCTGAATTCAGTTGCAGTTATGTGGCTTTCAGGTGTTTCTCTGTATATTTTTCTTTTTAGCTGAAAGTTGATTATTTCAAAAGCATTTTTATAATCTTGCTTGCTTCCTCTTCTGTTTATCTTAAATGTGCACACAGTCAAAAGTGAGCTTGTTATAATGAATCTCATGGGTCTGTCAAACTTCCTCATGCTTGTAAATGCAAGTTCTTTTGCTTTATTGAAACAGTCATCATCCAGAATGTTGATAAGAGACATCAGTATATAGTAGAACATTGCAATGATTTCATGGTTTTTAGTCTTATTCTCACACATGAACCTTACGGTCTCTTCAAGAGTGCCCTTTTCCATAATGCTTTGCATATGATGCATTGCAGCATTTTCTCCATATTGAATGTTCAGGTTCAGCCTGGAGATCTCGAAGTCAAATCTCTGCCTGAAAAGGTTAATAAGATAGAACTTAAGAAGTTCATCGCTTTCTGTTGTTCCAACGTCATTCCCTTTCCTGAAGTTACCCCTGTTATAAAAAAAGGACTTCTCAATTACTGCCAGATCGAACTTGTAAAATGAAAGAAAATCATGAAATCTGAGTTTGCTGAGTTTGTTCTTTATTGTTTTTAGCTCTGTTTTATACAACTCATCTGCTTCCATTTGCTCAAGCCCTTTCAACAGGCTCAGGTCTATTGTTATTGACTGCCTGCTGAAGTACTGCAGGGCAACAAAATCTCTTGCCAGGCTGTACAGCTCAGAACTGAGGTTCTTATAAACCTGTGGATTAAATAAACTGGCGGGATAGAGTTTTGAATATATCGCCTTTTTATTTATCCTCTTTTCATCAAAATCCGGTGCATGCCTGCTTAATTCATCATAAAATTGTATCAGTTTCTTTTTAGAATTAAAGTAGGATGAACGAACATACTCCCTAAACCGGACCGCATCCCTTTTGGAGAACTTCCTGAGAAGCAATACTATTTTGCTTGTAACCATTTTATATTAACTCGATTCCAAAATATGAAAGATATAACTATTATTAAACATACTAAGTTCTGGTTACCATCAAAGGAAAATCTTTTTGTTTTGGACAAGATGCGGGTTTATTTTCGTGGAGTAAATTTAAATCCCGGTGGGTAATGAATGTTTTTCCTTTTGAAAGATTCTCCCACCGGAGATAGCTGACAAATACTCATGTGTTCTTATTCCGGATAAAGAACACAGTTTTGTCAGCGAAATTTTACTCTTGGGGGAATTTAAATAACGTTTAACAAGGAGAAACATTATGAATCTTGCAAAACTTGCTTCAAACGGCTTATTGGCCGTTATCTTAACGCTTCGGCTTTTTTCTCAAACTGACGTTTCTCCGGAAACGAAGTTCGATCTGTCTTCAAAAAGACCCGTTTCCGGAAATGAAGTGATCTTTTCCGAAAAGAATGATCATTCAAAAATTCCTGCACAGCTTCTTCAGCAGTATATCACTGCAGGTGACAGGTATGATAACGAAGAAAAACTCAGGCTTTCTGAGCAAATTGACAAATTTCTTAGAAAAACCGATTCAAAAGTAATTGAACCATCGGCTTATGAAATCGGTTTTGAGGAAAATCAGAGAAGTGACTGGTATGAAGAAGACGTTCTGGTGAATAACGGAGATGTTGGCAATCAGAGCTTCCGTCAGCTGGATATGCAGCAGGGTGATGACGGAAGGCTTTACCTTGGACTTGTAAGAAGAAACGTTGCCGGCTTCATCGGTTCATTAAGGGTCTTTTTATCAGCAAACGGAGGTGCAACGTGGCCCTCTAATGTTTTCTGGAATTACAATACATATTATATTCACTCCATGTCAATGCTGGTAGAAAGCAGGAACAATAGTATTCCTGACTCCACCCGCATACTGATCTATTTTATTGGCAGCACAAATGCCAATTTTAATGATGCCCGTCTTTATCTCTTCAGCATCCGGAGAGATCTTGGAGGCTCTTATACTGTTGAAGTCGCTGCCCCGTCTGCCGGTAACAAATTCACCTATGTATCTGCTTGTTCCGATGGCATCTTCTACTCCAGCGCTACGGCGATCCATGCTGTAGTTAGAGAGGAAACCAATGCCGGCTCATACGTAAGGCTTCATCATTTCCGCTCTGCCAATTTCGGACAAACTCATTCGGGCGCCGCGCTTAATACTTCAAACGATGACCGCTATCCGAGCATTGCATTCTCTAATGAGGATGGGGCGGATTCGGTTTACATTGCCGTAGAGCGCCACGTAGCTGCGACTGAATGGGAAATAAGGCTTATTACTACAAGCGAAATACCTTCTACTGCATTTGAAGTAGGCTATGTAACAGACGCTGTGGCAGGCATTATGTATGAGCGCCCCTCGATAAGTATTCAGCAGCGGCACTATTCGCTTCCACAACAGGTGCTTGTAACCTGCACTAAGAATGACAGGGCAGTCTATCACGGGTCTACTAACGGAGGTGCCGGCTGGATTGTTGATTATACTCTCGGGCTTTCAACACAGGCTGTTGATTATACATCATGCAATTCCGATACTCTTAGCGCAGGCGGCGGTTATTTTGTTGCGGCCTATGTTGACCTCAACGGTGACTCAGTAACTGTCAGAAGAGGGGTTCTTGGAAACCTTGGTATAACACAGCACAAGAGAAACTCATATACAAGTACGGGTATTCTTGCACCAACATGTGCAATCTACAAAAACGGAAGTGATAAGTATTCTGCACTGGCATACTCAGGTTTCGGACCCACAAATGTCTTCTTTAATTCTGAAAGTCTGATAACCGGAATTACACAGACCGGTAATTCAATTCCTTCGGGATATAAGCTAGGGCAGAATTACCCCAATCCGTTTAATCCGGTCACAAATGTTGAGTTCTCATTGCCAAAATCGTCAATTGTGAAACTATCGGTATATGACATTTTGGGCAGGGAGGTGGAAGTAATAGTTAATGAATTCTTAACCGCAGGCACTTATAAAGCTGACTGGAATGCTGCAAATCATCCGAGCGGTGTGTACTTTTATAAGCTGGAGTCCGAAGGTTTTGCTGATACCAAAAAGATGATACTTGTGAAATAGGAGTAATAGTTTTCTGTTTCAAAAAGCCGTGGACTTAAGATCACGGCTTTTTTTGTTTAATATGTTGAAATAATTCAAATACATATCCACGATTTATTCCTGAAATTCAACCTTTTCCTGACTATTACATGCGCTGCTTATGAACAAATACCGCAAAGTTTCCTGCATACATGTCCAGGGAACAACTTCTTATGAAAACACAAATATTTGAATTTTCAGCAGAAAACCAACATTTCTAGAGAGAACATTTGTTCAAAAGTTTCTTTGTGTACATTCACAAATGCAACTATTATTGCAGTAATTTTTAATTAATCTCTAAGGAGATATGTACATGATGAAAAATATAAAATTATTGTATGTTTTTTTTGCAGTATTAAGTTTTGTTCTGCTGCAAGACACAAACTCCCAGGTCTATCAATCCTGGATCCAAAAGCAAAACGGCAGCTCCGCAAGCGTTGATGAAGCTGCAGCAATTGTTACAGATGCCGGCGGAAACGTCTACGTTACAGGTTTCTTAACCAACACAACATCGGGACGCGATTGCGTAACTTATAAATACGGAACTGCAGGCAATCTGTTATGGACGGCCGTTTATAATTACAATAACTTCGGAGATATGGGTGCAGATATTATTGTTGATAACACGGGGAATGTTTACGTGGCATGTACAAGCGGACTTGATTATGCAACCATTAAGTATAATTCTCTCGGCGTTCAGCAGTGGGTATCACGCTACAACGGAACTGCCAATAATATTGACCAGGCAACTGCAATAACAGTTGACCAGAACGGAAATGTTTATACTACGGGTTACTGTTCCAATACCGGTACTTCCTATGATTATGTTACAGTCAAGTATAACTCAGCAGGCACACAGTTGTGGGCTGCCGTATTCAACGGTGCTGCAAACTTTGCTGATGTTGCCTGGGATCTGGCAGTGGATGCCGGCGGCAATGTTTTTGTAACAGGGCAAAGCAGCAACGGCACAAATGATGATTATGCGACCGTAAAATATAACTCCTCGGGAATTCAGCAGTGGGCAAAGATCTATAACGGCCCGGCAAATTCTGTTGATTACTCCTTTGCATTAAAACTTGATGCCGCAGGAGATATATATATAACAGGCAACAGCGCAGGGATAAGCAATGATTACGCTACTATTAAGTACAATTCTGCAGGCACAGAACTGTGGGTGCAGCGGTATAACGGGCCGGTTAACGGAGTTGACTATGCTCTGGACATATCAGTTGATAATATCGGGGGGATCTACGTTACGGGTGCAAGTGTTGGTTCTGCTACCGGCACTGATTACGCAACAATAAGATACAGCACAACAGGTTCCCAATTATGGGTTGTACGGCATAACGGCCCTGCAAACTCAAACGATTTTGGCACAAATGTCACTGCGGATTCAAGCGGGAACTGTTACGTTACGGGGTACACAAGATCATCATCCGGCGGATTTGATTTTACCACCATCAAATATAATATTTCAGGAACCCAGCAATGGATACAGAACTACAACGGGTCTGCAAATGACACAGATAAAACTACAGCAATTGCAGTAGACCGCTATGGAATGGTATATGTTGCCGGGACAAGCGAAGAAACATCAAACGGCTTTGATTACACTTTCATTAAATATTCACAGCCGCCTCCCGGACCGCCGCTGATAGCTCCACTGAACAACGCAACAGGCGTCCCTGTGACTCCGCTTTTTGACTGGACCGATATTCCTAACACCAATAAGTACTGGCTCAGGGTTTCAACCAGTCCGCTTCTGATAAATCCGGTTATCAGCGATAGCTCGCTTACTTCCTCTCAATTCGCCGCAGCTTACGGAGTGCTTGCCCTAAACACAACTTATTACTGGCAGGTGCATGGGATAAATCAGGCAGGCATTGGTAATTTTTACCAGAAGTGGAACTTCACTACAACACCAAATCCACCCCCTGCTGCACCGGTGCTGGTCTCTCCGCCGAACGGCTCAACAGGTCAATCACTAACTCCGCTTCTGAACTGGAATGACGTTTCAGGCGCAACGTCGTACAGCGTGCAGGTTTCTGTTAACCCGTCGTTTTCTACAACTATTGTGAATCAAACAGGCCTGGCAACTTCACAATATACGGTACCCTTAGGTTTGCTGCAGAACAATGTAACTTATTACTGGAGGGCTAACGCAGGGAGCGCAAACGGTTCAGGACCGTGGTCATCCGCATGGAGTTTTGTTACAGGCCTGGTTGGAGTCCAGCTGCTGGGAACAGAGATCCCGAAAGAGTACAGCCTGTTTGATAATTATCCGAATCCGTTCAATCCTGTAACTAACATTGAATTCTCATTGCCTGAATTCTCTTCGGTTAAGCTTGTTGTTTTCAATATCCTGGGAAAAGAAATCGGTGTGCCGGTAAATGAACAATTAAACGCCGGCACTTACAGAGCGGAATGGAATGCAGCGGATTATCCAAGCGGTGTGTATTTCTATAGGATAAAGACTGATGGTTTTACAGATACTAAAAAGATGATACTTATAAAATAACTTCACTGTATACTGAGAAAAAAGCGGCTGGAAAGGCCGCTTTTTATGTTTTGTCAGTTTTCGTTGTGACAATGTCTCAATTGTTTCCACGGAAATCCTTTAAATTCTTTGCGAAATCAACAAAAAAGTGAAAACACTATCACTTGCGGTCTCAAATGTCCGGCAATTCACAAGATACAAATCAAACATACTCTCTTTGCACAGGCAGGCTACTGAATCCTATCTTTGCATCAGTTGAATGAATCAACATTAAAACAAAAAACAAAGAAAGGATTAAAGTCATGAAAACATTAACAATTTCCGTAATCGTTCTGATTTTAGCTTTATTTTCAACTAACATTTGTTCACAGTTTCAATGGCAAGTAATTCAGGGTGGATTGCCTTCATATCACTATCTAAACGATATAAAGAAAGCAGACCAGGATAATCTTGTGATGGCAGGTTTCCAGGGAATTTATAAATCAACAAACAGGGGAAGTAACTGGACCCAAGTGCATAATTCAATTAATTTCAAAAAGATATCCATGTATGGTGATTTTGGTCTGGCTGTATCGGATTACATGTACAAAACTGTCAGGACAACAGACGGCGGAAACTCATGGTTTACGGTACATGAATATACAGCTACCAATACCGGAAGCTGCATATCTTTGCAGATGATAAACGAAAACGTGGCTTACAAGATATCTTATTTTTCTTACAGCACGTACAGCTGGCATTATCTGGAAAAAACAACAAATGGCGGGAGCAACTGGTCGGCAATCTTATCCACAACCAACTCAACTGCAATTAGCGGCTTTTATTTTTTGAATGAATCCACGGGGTATGCAAGTTTTGACTCACAGTTCTGTAAAACTATTGATGGAGGTTCATCATGGACCGTTCTTAGCAGCGGGAGCTATATGGAGATCAATAGACTGAATTCCAACAACATGTTTGCCATTAAAAACGGAAAACTTGTAAAAAGTACAGATGAAGGTTTAAGCTGGAACATACTTCTGAACGAAAACATATGGAACTATAATGCAATTGACCCGAATTTTATTGTTACGGTTGCATATTCCGGCACAATAAAAAGGACAATAAATGGCGGAGCAGCATGGATTCAGGATGTAAGCGGAGTTACATCACCGCTGAGTTCTGTAGCAATAATTGATAACAATACAGCTGTTGCAGTGGGAAACAACGGGACCATATTGAAATATGACAATCTGACAGGATTAAACTCCACAACAAACGAAGTACCTGATGGCTATAAGCTATCGCAAAATTATCCTAACCCGTTCAATCCCTCAACTAAGATCTCTTTCAGCCTGCCTAAATCATCATTTGTAAAGATGGTGGTTTACGATGTAACAGGAAAAGAAGCAGCAACCCTGGTTAATGAAAACCTGAATTCAGGAACCTATGAAGTTGATTTCAACGCTTCTAAGCTTACAAGCGGCGTATACTTCTGCAGGATAACAGCAGGCGGATTTACAGACGTCAAGAAAATGATCCTGGCAAAATAAGTTTCGGTGAGATGGAATAACTGCAGTAACGCATCAATAGCAGCCCGCAAAAGGGCTGCTATTTTTCTTTTTCAATATCCGAGATCTTCTCCAGAAGCCAGAACTTGTTTACCATAGATCTGTTCTCTTCTATCTCTTTTCTCATTTTATACAGATGAAAGTCCTTTTCTTCGGTTTTGTTTTTCGCGTCAAAGAGTTTTTTTGCATAACTTACATAAGCTAAGATCGACTCTCTGGTTGATTGAGGAATGTTCTTTTCGTTTCCCAAAAAATGCCTGTAACTATCAATGTGCGAGTAGAAAGGCTCTGTTTCGTTCATCTCAAAATAGATCTTAAGGTATAGAGATTTAAGCTGATGCTTGTACGAGAGGTCTTCGGTACTTACTTTTGATGCCCACTTAACGGCATTGCCGTATTCTTTCTTGTGAAAATATATCAGCGCCCTTGCAAAATTATAGGTGTTTTCCCTGTTTGATTTGTCTAATTCATCTCGGTACCTTTCAATGAATTCATCTACATATTCAAAATTGCCGCTTTCAAGCCCGGTGATAACTAAGTCCATATAGTGAATATGGCTGAGAAATTCTTTGCTCCCTTTGTAATTACCCCGCTCAATTTTCTCCTTGATCAGCTTGAAATGTTCGGTTCTGAATTTAATGTCTCCTTTATTTATCCTCACATAACAGTAATTCGCAAGTATAGAAAATATCTCGCTTTTGCCCGCATCTCCCAGTTCATCATAACCTGTTTCCAGGATCTCTTTCAGTTTGTGGAAATATACCGGTTCTTCGGTTTTTGCCAGCATATAGGCATTGAAATAGAACTTCATGTAAACCAGGCCGCTGAATTTACTGCTCTCTAAGGTAACATAATCTTCCAGTTGTCCCATCAGGTAAGGCTCATACGAAAGCTTCAGAACGTTCAGGTTATTATTGGCTATCAGAGTGTTTGCTTTGAACATGCTTATGAGGTAAGAAATCGTGAGATTGTCAGCCATTTTCTTCGGACTGCTATCCGGTGTATAAAGAGAGCTTTTTTGCTTCATCATTGCTTTTCTTCTAAGGCCCTCAAGCCGGTATTCCCTGTAAAAATGATCTTCATTTTTTGTCTCGTCATTTTTCAGAGATTCTTCAGCCTTTGATGCTGCCCTTTCAGAGAGCTTGAACTGATTCTTATTAGCCAGGTCATCCATTAACAGGAAATGGTATTCAAATTCATTCTTCATCAGAGAGTTAACAGCAAGGAATGTCTCCGCAAGCTCAAGAGAGCGTGAAAGAATATTCCTCATAACACCGTCATTGTATTTCTTTCCGGGATACAGTTTAGAATAGACCTTTTCTTTTTCGAAGCTTTTGTTATCAAACTCCGGGTAATATTTTTTCAGGATTTCATAGAACTTCTCCTGTACCTTTTCTTTATTGAAAAAAGGGGAACTGCAAAAGAGCCCGAATTGCCTGAACTCCTGCTCCGAAAACGAACTGATAAGACCGGTAGCTTTGCTTTGTATCATTTCTTTCCAAAGTTTGGCTGTAAATTTAACGGTTTCTTATGACAAAACAAACACCTACTGCTTACTCTAAATATATGTAATAATAGAATTTATAACTAATCTTCAAAGTTTTTTTCTCTGGTTCCATGGTGCAGATATTAAAAACTCTCTTTGTCATGACGTAGGACGAAATATATCTTTGATCCGGATAAAAGAAATTACCTGTGAGACGAGCACATACAGAATTTAATGCAGATTCAAATTTTCCCATCTCACAGGGCAGGCTGAAAAAGTCCCCGCTAATTACCCCCGGTATTTTTGCGGGGACCTTCAGCCGGGTACTAAAGAAATTTTCTTAAAACATAACTCTCCAAATGTGAGATGGAAAGGAATTACAAAATGAAATACACAACAACCTTCTTTGCTTTGATACTTGTTACACTTTTAAACGCAGAACTGTTCACACAGCCTGCGCCCCCGGTCAGCTGGGTAAAGAATTACAGCGCCGGCAGGTCAAACACCATGAAAGTTGATATGAACGGAAACGTCTATATTTCAGGCGAAGTGTATGTTAATAATTACACTGATTACTGCACCATTAAGTACAACTCCGCCGGTGTTCAGCAGTGGATAGCGTTTTATAATGGCTCTTTAGATCTTGATGATATCCCTGCTTCAATTGATGTTGATAACCAGGGTAATGTTTACGTTACCGGAACAGCAAACAGGGATTACAACAATACCGTGTTCACAGGTGATTACTGCACAATAAAATACAATTCATTGGGGCAGCAGCAATGGGTTAAAACATACAGCGGAAATACTTTCGGCCGGGATATTCCGTTCAAAGTTGCCGTTGACAATTCAGGCAATGTATATGTTACAGGGCAATCTTACATCGATAGCCAGAGATCGGATGATATAGTAACTATTAAATATGGCCAGGACGGCTCGCAGCTTTGGCTTGCTGTTCATGACGGTAACGGTACAAATCCGGAACAGGATGCAGGAAGAGATTTGGTGCTTGATGCACAATCTAACGTTTACGTATTTGGCCACAGCACAAGGATTAACTCCGGGTATGATCTTTGTTTGATCAAGTACAATTCTTCAGGTATCCAGCAGTTTATTTCCTATTACACAGGTCCATATAATAACACTACCGAGTATGGTGTTGCATTAGCACTTGATAACTCAGGCAATATTTACTGCATTGGTGAGCTTAGCGATTATAACCTTGCTGTACTTAAATATTCACCGGCCGGGATGCTGTTATGGGATTACAGGTACGAATCGCCTTATGCCGATAATGCAAAAGATATATTAACAGATGCCTCGGGGAATGCATATTTCTGCGGTTCAACAGGTGCCAACGGGTTTGCGGCAAAGTTAAGCAATTCAGGCACACTGCTGTGGAACAAAATAATAACAGGGACAGGCGGCAATGAAATAGTGAACAGCCTGGTCATAGATTCGCCCGGAGATGTTTATTTAACAGGTAAGATCGCTGCAGGTACATATTTTGATGCCGTTACCGAAAAACTGAATCCAGCAGGGGTTACACAATGGAGAGCAACCCACAACGGTTCCGGTAACCTTAACGATTTTGGCAATGCCGTTGGAATCGACGCCTCAGGTAATGTATATATAACAGGCGGAAGCCACACCGGCGGATTCAATAATCTGTGCACAATCAAATACTCTCCCGGAAATATCGGTATCCAGCCGGTAGAAACAGGTGTTCCTGAAGGATTCAGTTTATCCCAGAATTATCCAAACCCGTTTAATCCGGTAACAAATATAAAGTTCTCAATTCCGGGGTCTGCCTTTGTTAAGCTTGTTGTTTTCGATATCCTGGGAAAAGAGATCGGTGTGCCGGTAAATGAACAATTAAACGCCGGTACTTACAGAGCGGAATGGAATGCCGCAGATTACCCAAGCGGAGTGTATTTCTATAGGATAGAGACTGATGGTTTTACAGATACTAAAAAGATGATACTTGTAAAATAGCAGCAACTAATAAATCATCACAATGATACTTGCCCGGCTATTCTTATGCCGGGCTTTGATTTTTGAACTATCATAACGCTGCGAAGAAATACAGAGTGCAGATATTGATTACTTGAAAACAAACCTCAAGGAATTGGCTGAATTAACAATTATTGAGTAGTGAGATAATAATTGTGTATTTTCATAATCAATGTCATAGGAAAACGGGCTAACGGTTGTGTATTTTGGAGCCGGAAGAGCTAAGTTCTTTGCATTGGCTTTATTAAATTTAAGTAATCAAGTTATGAACAAAATCAACTGCTTTTTCATAACGTCCTTCTTTCTTAGCAGTATAGCCCTCTCACAGTATACAAACGTGACTGTTACGACTTCAAATTTCCCAAATGAGGTTTCTATAATGATCAACCATAAGAACCCTGATCAGATCGTTATCGGAAGCAATATCTGGTACACAGGTCCTGATACATCCCTGAGCGGTTACTACTTCTCAACAAACGGCGGCTTTAACTGGACAGGAGGTGTGCTTCACTCTAATGTGGCACGGCCATCCGGAGACCCGGTAATACTGGTTGATACATCAGGGTATTTTCATTTCCTGCAGAATTCCAACTATAACAATGGTTCACATTGGTGGGATAGAGAACTTATTATGAAGTCAACAGATGGCGGCAGAACCTGGTCAGACGGGGCAGCCATAGGTGCGGATACAGGTACCGTTCAGGATAAGCCCTGGGGATGTGTTGACCTGACGAACAGTCCTTATAAAAATACTATATATGTTACATGGACCAGATTCACCGGATACTTAAAACCAACATCCTCCGATTCTTCAATAATCATGTTTTCAAGATCCGCTAATGGCTCGGCTTACAATTTTTCTGAACCTGTTCGTATTAGTCAGTTCAAAGGCGATTCCTATGATTCAAGCAATACCATGGAGGGTGCTGTACCGTGTGTTGGCCCTAACGGTGAGGTTTATGTTGCATGGTCGGGACCAAGGATACGTAACCAGGCTTACAGCATTTTTTTCGACAGGTCAACCGATGGAGGAAATTCCTGGCTTGATGAAGATATAATCGCCGCCGATCAGCCGGGAGGCTGGTACATATATGTTCTTGGTACTATGAGATGCAATGGTTTTCCTGTGACGGGCTGTGACGTCAGCTCAGGACCGTATCGGGGCAACATTTACATTAATTGGAGTGATCAGCGCAACGGGATGGGTGATTGCGATATATGGCTGGTTAAATCAACTGACGGAGGAAACTCGTGGAGCCAGGCAAAGAGGGTAAATAATGATTCACCTGGAAAGCAGCAATTCTTCAACTGGATGTCGATCGATCAGGTTACAGGATACATTTATATTGTGTTCTATGACCAAAGGGGAATTTCTACAATTTATGCAAATGTATATATTGCACGGTCAACTGATGGCGGAGAGACTTTTCAAAACGTGAAAGTTAACACAACACCTGTTTATGTGAGCATGTGGATGTGGGATTATATCGGTATCTCGGCATTCAACGGAAAGGTCAGGCCCGTTTGGATGGGAAGCGGTTACACAGTAATGACCGCTATTGTGGATACTTTTTACAGTATAGGAGTACAGAATATCAGTACTGAGATTCCGTCGCTATTCGGACTCTCGCAAAACTATCCAAATCCGTTTAACCCTCAAACTAATATAGAGTTCTCTCTACCCGTAACCGGTAACGTAAAAATAGTGATCTTTAATCTTCTTGGCAGAGAAATTGAAACTCCGGTAAACGAACAGCTCAAAGCAGGCACTTACAGAGTTGATTGGAACGCTGCAAATTATCCAAGCGGTGTGTATTTTTGTAAACTCCAGACAGATGGTTTCACCGAAACTAAAAAGATGATACTGGTCAAGTAGAGTTATCTTACACTCATCCGATGACTCCGTATCTTCGGATGAGTGATCCTGGAGCAGAGTAACACAGGCGGCGTATGCCGCCTTTTTGTTTGGATTATGCTTCATTTTGGGTTCTTTGTGTAGTTTTAGTCTTAGAGTACACAGTACGGCAGGGAAAATGGCATTGAAAGCTATAATTTCATAAAATAATTTTGCAGTAGAATTATTCTACTGCAATTTTGAAGACTGGAAATATACAGGAAAAATTGAGGTCGCTTGGATTCAGGGAAAATGAATCCAAAGTACTGTTTGTTCTGCTGCAGGGAACCCCTATGAACGCTTCCAGGATCGCCAAAGAAGCAAACATCATAAGGAACTCGATCTATGACATATTGAAAGATTTTGTTGAAAGAGGATACTGTAATGAGATCGAAACTAATACTATTCTTAATTACCAATGTATAGATCTTGAGGTCCTGGCGGATAAGATCGAAAAAGAATTCAACCAAAGCAACAAAGAGAGGATAAAAACTCTGCACGATACTCTGGATGAAGTTAAAGAGCACTATAGTAATACCAAAAGTGATCCGGTAGGCGATAAGGAAGTAAATATTGAACTCATCCGCGGTTACAATAAACACCGTATGGAAAAGTACCTGGAATACCTTAAGAAGTCAAAGGTCTCAGTTTTGGGTATGTATAATTTGAGGGGAATTGTAAGTCCGGAGCTTGATAATGCTGCAAGTGAATTCATAAAGCGTGGAGGGAAATTAAGATCCATTTACCGTATCGGACTGGATTTCAAAATTATCAAAGACGGAAAAGCTCTTCCTGCAACAAAGGATGATCTCGTCAGAGTTTGCGAAGGATTCCAAAAAGCCGGTGAAGAGTTAAGATTGTGTGAGATTGATATACCAAATATGACAATATTTGATAATGAAATTGTTTTTAGTAATATAATTGATAAGGAAATTCCAAAACACAAGTCCGCAGATATTATTGTAAGGAACAAAAGTAATGCAAAATATATGACAGACCTGTTTGAATTTTACTGGGAGCAAGGCAGAACAATTGACATGTATAAAAAAAGTGTAATTAATGAAACAGAAAAGCAATAAAACCAAATTGATATGAAAAAGAAAATTTCTCCTTATGCGATCTTCATCCTGGTTTTTTTATCAACAGCAGATATATTTTCTCAAACCGGCTGGGTACAGCAGAACTCAGGGGCAACAAATAATCTTTCTAATATTTCATTCGTAAATGATAATACAGGATTTATTCTTTTTAATCCATTTCTGAAGACTACCAACGGGGGAATAAACTGGGTACAGGTGCCCGGTCTGCCGCCGGTTACTAATATTAGTTGGGCGGATGCACTAACAGGCTATGGATGCAATGATTCACTTTTTAAGACAATTGACGGCGGTAATAGCTGGACTAACCTGAATCAGAATCTTTTTAAACAGGTATCATTTATTAACACTATGACCGGATACGCAACATGTACTCCGGATTATATTTCTGATTTTGCCATTACAAGATTGAAAAAAACA
>JAUQWS010000104.1 GCA_030835025.1 Ignavibacteria bacterium
TCTAATATCTCGCCTGACTGCCTGTTAACTTCCTTGGCTATCTTCGAAATCTGTATTCCTTTTGATCCTTTGCTTGCTTCGGGCATTAAATATTTTTACCTTCTTATTTTGACTTCTTTGTTGCTTTGAAATGCAGTTATTATTCTTTTTTCTTTTCTTCTTCTGTTACTTCTTCCTCTTCTTCTTCGTCATCTTCATCGTCGTCGTCATCTTCATCATCTTCATCATCTTCTTCTTTTTCATCGCTGTCTGCTAGATCTTTCGGGGCGGTATCAGGTGTATCGTCATCCGATCCGCTTTCAACTTCTTCGGTTTCTTCACTTTCGTTTTCATCCTCATCGTCTTCGTCGGCTCCGTTTTCTTCTGCTTCGCGGTTCAGTTCCCGCTCAAGAGCTTCTTCAATATCTTTGGGTTTTCCGCTGTTACGCTCAACATCAATTTCATAATCGGTAAGCTTGCTTGCAAGCTTTATATTCTGCCCGTTCTTGCCTATAACCAGTGATATCTGGTCCTCATCTGCAACTATTTTAGCCACTTTGTTCGCCTTATCAAGATAGATGTCTTTCAGTTTAGCAGGAGCAAGCGCCCTGGCAATATACAGACCGATGTCATCGCTGTAATTTATCACGTCAATATTTTCATTGGCAAGCTCGCGCACTATGGAGTGTATTCTGATACCTTTCATTCCGACGCATGCTCCAACAGCATCAATCCTGTCATCGTATGAGTAAACGGCTACCTTGGCTCTTTCACCGGGCTCGCGGGCTATGCCTTTTATTTCAATAACGCCGTCGTAAATTTCGGGGATTTCAAGCTCAAACAGCTTCTTAAGAAATTCATCCGCAGCGCGTGAAACTATTATAGAAGGCGGTCCGGATGATTTCTTTGAAACTTCTTTTACATATACGCGGATAGACTCGCCTTTTTTGTATCTTTCTTTAGGAATCTGTTCGGTCTTTGGAAAATTTATTTCATGCCCGTTGTGTATAAGGAGTATACTGTGAGGCTTTATCTGGTATATCTCGCCTACAATTATTTCGCCCACAAGGTCCTTATAATCATTATAGATAATTTCCTTTTCAACTTCCCGTATTTTCTGGTTCAGGTTCTGCTTCAGGTTAACAATGTGCCTTCTGCCGAAAGAAACGTAATCGAGCACTTCGGTGTAATCATCGCCAACTTCAAGCTCCTCGCCAGAACGCTCATTTGCCTCTTCAAGTGTGATCTCAGTTTCCGAGTCGGCAACTTCAGCGACGACCGTTTTGGAAACATACATTTCAATATCGCCCTTATCCATATTCACTATAACATCAAAATTGGCATTCTGTCCGTACTTTTTCTTTATCATCATTCCGAATACTTCCTTGATTATACTTTCAAGCAAGTCGCGGTCAATTTTCTTCTCCTTCACCATCTGTGAAAAGGATTCAACTATCTCAGATTTCATTTTCTAAGCCTCATGATATAATATATATTAAATTTTTGAATTCTTCTGATATTTCAAACATTTCTGAAGTTGGATATCCGTATGAGGTACCTCTGTAGAACAAAAATGACGCTTTTCGGAGCGTCATTAACTAATCATAAACATTAAATATCATACAAATATACCTTTTTGAGGTAATTAAAGCAAGGCAGGAGGCTAAACATCTTGTTAAAGAAAAACCGCCAAAACAGAGGTTCCGGCGGCTATTTGACCTGTGACGGAGTAACAGCCCCCCGACACTATATGTTTGTATAGGTCATAAGGGAAGTTCATTACCCCCGTGTAAAACAATATTTAACAATTGCTTAATTTCCTTAGTCTTTCTTCTTCTGGCTTTTTGATGAACAGTTTCCATCAAATCTTAGCCCATGGATACGGCAGTTTATTCATTTGTGCCGGGTGCACAATTATTCTTGAACCTATGCAAAATAGGTTGAAATCAAACGGGCTCAAATAATCTGATGTGTGAAACTGCTGTAAGTAAAAAGACTACAACTTCTAAAATTGTAATGTTAATGTGGTAAGAAATTCAGGTACGTTAACTAACGGGTTTTGGAAATTCCGGAATTAAGGTTACCAATTCATCATAAATATTAATGGTTTAAAAAGAACCTGTTCTCAATATTTAAGGATAATTGATCTCATTCCATCTTGCCGGTAAGCACTGCGCTCACATTCCACGCGCTGAAGCTGTTACCTTCGGGTTTGCCCATCGGAATAAAAATGCTGAAAGTATGCTCGCCCGGCTTAAGATCGCCGAGTGGAATATCAACCGGAACACTTGTTGAACCGGGGCACCATCCCGACCGGCTGTAATCGCTGGAAGAAATTCCGTTCGGGAAATTCCCTGACGCAGGGTTATACTTCCTGTACATTCCGCAGTCATCGCGCCACGGTATGAACTTATGTATCAAATCACCATCAACAAAAATTTCGTTCATTTTCTTATTGAATTCATCACCATGTTCCCAGCCCCCGTGTCCCGTACTTATGACACGAAGCTTCAGGTTCTTAATACCATCAGGTACAAACACTTTTACCTTCAGTGTATCAGTCCCGAATATTGTTGCATACTCCTGTCCGCTTGCCTCCATAATGTTAACTGTGTTTATTAACGGTTTAAGCCAGATTTTCTTCTGTTCAGCATTCGGATCTTCGGGATGATATTTCAGTTTTAAAGAAATCCGGTGCCCTCCCTTATCATAACAGCCGATGAACACACCGAACCAGACTTCCCCGTTAATTGCGGTAACAATATCTGTAACATCCTGCTTATAGGTAACGGAGTCTTCCCACTTAATTCCTTTCACGGTGACCTGGCTGTTGTAATGCCGTATGCCAAAGGGAGTAATGAACCGCATAAGCTCGATCGGCGGTGTAAATTCATCGGTGAGTGTAAATCCCCTGTATGATTTGCCTTGAGAATTTTCATAATTCTCCAGCTCATTAAGTCCGTTCACAAATGCATTAAGATAACTTTTCCCGCTGCCTGTAATTACAAACAGTGAGCCCGTCCTGTCATACGCATCGCCGCCTGATCTTTCGGTTAGCTCTGCAAACACAGTATGCCCCTGCATATTTTCAGGAAGTTTAATCTTCTTCAATATTACTGTACCTTTTGAATAGCGGTATGTAATATCATCTTTCCCCGGTTCGGGATTTACAATTGTATCGCCAAAATTTATTTTTTCATCGGTAAAGATTCTTACGGTCATAAAATTATTCTCTGTAACTTTTTCCTTATATCCGGGCATATCAAGAATCTCGCCCCAATCAGGAGGAAGGCTCAAACCTCCTTTGCCTATTACATCAACTTCAATTTTTTCAGCAACAATCTCAAAATTACCGTTCCGTACTATCTTAAGTACAAGTCCAAGATTGGGACCGATATTAACTGATGGTGTGCCTTTGAATTCGCCATCTACTGTATACCATATCTCAATGTTGTTGGAGCGTATCACAACCTTGGCTTTTCTGCAATTGTATCCGTTAATAATGGATGTTTCGTCGGTTACTTCGGGCACAGGGTAATTTGCGAGTTCTTCAACGGTTGTAATCCGGCTTTTATCTCTAAGCAAAAAAGTCTGATAGGTTTTTGCGGAATTGTAATCAATGTAGAACTCCTCACCCTGTGCATTTGTATAGTGCGCAATATTGGAAGCGGAAGAATATTCCAAAATAAGTTTTGGCATATCAACATCATTGCCGTTTGAAGTGAATTTGTAAGTCACTCTTACGGATTGCTGTGAGTAAATGGAGATACTAAGCAGCAAAAGCAGAAACAAGGTTCTTCTCACAATCGCCTTCATCATTCCATTATCCTGTAAACATCGAGAATTTTCCACTCATTTAGCACGTCTTCTTCGGCAACATAGCCCGGGTCCTGGAAGTTGTGAAATAACTAAATTCTATTTCAACTACATCTTAAAACCGGTTCCGGGCTAAGGTAAATATAAAAATGCTGCCTTGTTTTTCTCTTTAATTATCGTTCACATCAAGCTGCTTCCAGCAGTTACTTTTGGATTTGCAAAACTTCAGGTTTGTATATATGCTTATCACATTTTTTTCGCCGGCATCAATTAACTCAAGTATATTGTATATCCTCTGATCAGCAGTCTGGCTGAATCTTTCACCCCATGTCATCGGGCAGGCGGGGTCACCCTCTTCGTGATGCTGTACGTTGCAGTTATGGGCGCACTCGTGAAGTACCGTTGTATTTATTTCTTTTTCAACCATCTGGTTAAGCTTTACCGGGTCTTTTACGGCGTCAAGCAAATACTTAAGCTTTGCTATGGTGTAAAATTTTCCGTTAATTTTACAGCCTTTTGGATTAACTTTTATAAGGTTTTCAAGGGCTTTTACAAACCTGTCGCTAATCCACATTTTTATTACATCAACATAAATATTTATATGGTGAACCATCTTTGGAGTACCAACAACACTGTAGGTTCTTCCAAGTGCAAGATCTTCATTGGGGATCCCGGTAACCTTATAGATCCTGATGGCATGCTTAACTCCTGAAGGAGCTTTATCAAAACCGCTGCAGAAGTTCACTTTGTTGGAAAGAATCCCGTCTCCTCCTGCCATATCGCCATAAACCTGCTGCGGAGTCATGTAATATGCTTTAATCCCGCTTGCCGCTTCCCATGAAATACTCAAAAAAAGGAAGTCAGGATCTACTACAAAAATTTCTTTTTGCATGGGATTAAGCCTGATATGTTTAACGCCATTTTGGTTGTCATCAATATAACAGCCGCGGTATTCCTCATAATTAGTTAACCCGTCACCGTTTCTTTTCTGTCCCGCCGGAATTGGATCGCCGTCCCAGTCAGCGGTTTTACCGTTAACATTGTTCTGCTTTTCCCAAAAATCTGCGATTTTATTTTCATTAAGGTCCAGCGGTATTGTAATAAATTTATCAGGCGTCCCGTCAGCTTCTGCTTCATACCAAGTGCCTTTAACTTTTACGCTTACTTTCAGTTTGCCATATGCACCGTAATCATTACAAACTATGTATATCTGATGTGTTTGTGACTTACCGCTTAACTGTTTAGATGCAGTTGTTTTTGTAAGATTATAATCAGTATTCATGTTGGAAAACTGCAGATCTTCTTCAATGTTTTCATATTGCTCCTTATCGTTTATATACCTGCCTCTTTCTTTGCTTACGTCATAAAGCGTCCATTTGATTTCTTCTGCGGTACACTTATCATCGTTACCTTCAATCACAATTTCGGCATTAACAAAATACACCCAGTCCAATTGAGGCAGTTCCTGTTCGTTTACCTGTGAAATATAAACTTTAACTTTGCAATCCTTATCTTCTTCCTTATCCGGCGGGGGGTCGCCTTCATTTCCGGTATTTCCTTCGTTGCCGTTACCGCCTTCGGGTCCGCCGGTGCCTAGCCTTTGTTGTGAAGTATTTGCAGGTGCAAATACAAGCCCGCTGATATTGCTTAATCCTGTTTGGCGCGATAGCCCGCCTCCTTTACTGCCCTTTACCTTTTCTTCCAGGCTGCTTATATATCCGAAAAGTGAATTTACTGCCAGTTTTTTTGACTGGCTCCCTGAGGAACCGTTGTTTACATAGTTTAAAATTGAGCTTAGCTCTTCAATTTCTTTATTGTTTTGCTGAGTAATTTTTTTTGATCTTTTTTTGCCAAAGGATTTTTTTACAAGCTGTGTTAATTCTGAGGCAGCTTTTTTATCTGCTGCAGCATCAATTGTTCCTGAAATATTTTCTTCTTCTCCAGTATTAAGATTTTTATACATTGCGCTGCTGATTCCCGATGCATCATAGCTGAACGATAAAGAGCCATACCCGCTTTTTATTTCAATGATCCTGTTCTGTGAATCCCTGCTTATTGATATTTCGTCGGGAATAAATATTTCAACTTCTGTTTTTCGGTATCCTTCGGGATAACATCTTATATAAACTTTGCCGCCAACAGAGGTCCAGACTCCTGCATCAATGTTTTTGCTTCCTTTGCCACGGGGTGCAATTCCTGTTTTAACAGCAAGATTTTCCACATCTTCGTATGTGGAGTTAATATTACTTAGCTTACCCCTTATATCACGGTACAGGTTAAACACATCCTTTACTTCCACCGGGAGCAGGTCATAGGCTATATCCTTAACATCAACTTCCATTAATGCAATTTCTTCAGGTTTAAGCAGAGGCGCAACACGTACCTGGAAAGCTGCATTATAGTCGCTGAACTTCATCCCCGCTTCAATACCCCACAACAATATCTGAACATCATCCTGTGAAACTTCGGGATGTTCGTAATACCTTCCAAGTATTTTTTTAAACAGATCAGCTTTAGAGCCTTTAAGCGGAGCAACAAGATAACCCGCACCTTCAGTTGGTGCATAAGTGCCTGCCCGCAGGCAAAAAGTGTTGAACCTGTAACGGTAATACCCCGCACCAAGGTTCAAACTGAACGGTGAGTTGTTTTCATGGGTTATATTTCTATCAAGTCCGTTAAGCCAGTATGCAGAAGGATATGCATCTTTGATACTCGTGGTAACTGCTTCATCAATCAGAATATCGCCGACACCGGGTATCTTCTTGAGAATATCATCTATCTGGGAAAGTGCATTACCGGAAAAAAGGAGAATTAAAAATAAGCAAATTACTAGTTTCTTCATTTTCGTGCTGCTATGAATTTAATGAATTATCAAATATAATAAAAAATGATTCCAGGTATTTCAATCCTGCTAATAATTCAATTCTTTTAGTTGTTATTAAACCTCATAAATTACAACTATTTAATTAATACCATTTTCCTGACTTCTGTGAAGTCTCCGGCCTTAAGCCTGTAAAAATAAACACCTCCGGAATAAGCACTTCCGTCAAAATCAACTTCATAGGTCCCGGGTGCAAGATGTTCATTTACAGGAACATCAACTTCCTTTCCAAGAGCATCATAAACAGAGCATCTTACATGTGATGCCTGAGGCAATAGAAATCTGAACTTTGTTGACGGATTAAAAGGGTTCGGGTAATTTTGTTCAAGAGTAAAAGACCCGGGAACTTCTGTTGAAATATTGTGTATCCCTATCGTCAAACCGTCGAATATGAATGTCCCATTGCCTGTTGTCCCTATCCACAGCTGGTTAGTGTTGTGCGGATTTATAGTAAGACTTGTGGTATTAGGAAGTTTGAATTGCCCAGTGATTATTACATCCCATGAATTGCCTGCATTTGTTGACTTATATACTTTATCGTAAGTATCACCGGTTCGCTTTCCGAACGCAGTAATAATGCTGCTCCTTGAATCTACCTGCCATGCGCTTTCCCAACCGCTCATATTGCTCCACGATGATCCGCCATCGGTTGATCTGAACAAACCGTAAAAAGATATTGCAGCATAAAACAGATTCTGTATTGATGGATGTACACATAGGGTGCCTGCCGGTTTGTATCCCGCTAAAACATTGCTTTTAAGTACCCAGTTTCTTCCTTCGTCATTGCTTTCGTAGAATCCGCCGCCATCCCCTTCAAAATACCCGTATCGTTTGGTGCTGTTAAAGGGGTCCTTGGCCAGTCCGTAATTAGAATAGAAAACCCCGGGAGCAATAATATTCTGCGCAATGCCGTTTGACTTAGTAAAATTCTGGCCGCCGTTTGAGCTCCAATATACACCGCCGATAGTTCCGGCGTTGGAATAATCTCCGCCAACAAATACAATTAACTGGTTCTCGTTTATGTCACTTGCCACACCGTTGATTATGGGGCGGTTCTGTGCAGCGGGGAGGTCGCTGGTTATCACCTTTGTATAATTAAGCCCGTTATTGTTTGTAACATATATCCCCGATACTTCTCCGGCATAAATGTTGCCACCAACAATGTAGTTCTTGTTAGGATTTGCTGAGGTTGTAAGCACTGCCGTAGCGTTGGAGAAATCCTGCAAAATATTAAATGAGTAAAATGCGTAATCCGTGAGTTCTCCGCTTGCGCCTCCATCTGTAATTCTACCCATTGTCAAATCACCCATCGGAAGAAAAACATAATTGGGATTAGTTAAATGAAAATGCGTTCTGTACATGACGGGAATGTTGATTCCATCTGTAGCATATCGCCAGTTCTGTCCGGCATCAGTTGATTTGATACACCCGAATCCCCCTGACATATACCACTCATTTGAATTTGCAGGGTTCTGCATAAAATGATTTCTTGCCCAGTCAACAACCGACCAGTTGTATGAATGTTTAGGAAGCGGTCCAAGCAGTGTCATCGGCAGTATCTGGGGAAAGCTCTGCCCGCCGTCTGTAGAAAGCCTTGTGTAATTCATCCGGCTTGCAATAATCCTGTTCTCGCTTCCCATAAAATGCACTGCTGCAAGGTTCCCTGCACCTCCAAACCCGGGAATTGTTGTCCACACTCCGTTGTATCGTGATAGACTTTCGTTATACGCTACAAAAGCAGTACCATCTGTTTTTACAGTTATTCGGAATACGATACCTTCAACTTCTGTCGAGTTTCTGAGCTGCACCCAGTTCACTCCTGCGTTTGTACTCCTCCAAACACCTGCATTTCCTTCTGAGCCTGCCCAAAGTTCAGCAGTATTTCCGGAAGTTCCCGGGCGTATGGTGAGGGTTGAAATATTCCCTGTTATGATATTTGCAGGCGCAATAACACTCCATGAAGCACCTCCATTGGTCGACTTATGAATACCGCTTCCTCTTCCGCCTGCATAAATTATATCCGGATTTACAGGATCAAGCACAATGCACTCACCTCCCCAGCGTATTGCATCATTTCCGCTGAAGTTTACGTTCTGAAGCAAATGGCTCCACGTTGCGCCGCCGTCGGTAGTTTTCCAGATACCTCTTCCTTCATCGGTTGGGCGGTAGGAGACTCCGCATGCAATATATATTGTATTATTGTTTGTGGGGTGAATAGCGAGTCCCTGGACATATAACCCCGAGAGTGTTACCGCATAATTTGAAATGAACTGCCAGCTTGCGCCGCCGTTATCGCTTCTGAATACACCGCCAACGTCTGTCCTCGCATAGAGCCTTGAACCGTTTGAAGTATATTTCACGGCAGTAACCCAGCCCGCTCCCTGGAAATTCACCGCCCGCATTGATTGCGATGCCGATGAATAAACAACTAAAAGAAACAGCAATGCCGCAGAAGATTGGATGAAGATCTTTCTTTTCATTGAACCCAGCTAGTTTTTTCTCATAATAAGAAAAGAAATTGAACTATTAAATTCAATTTCTTTTCTTGGAGATACTCTTAATCGTGAGTTTACTTTTTCTGCTGAAACGAAAAAGTTATTCCAACAATTGGTTTATCTTATTCTGTAGTGACCAATGATACTCCATTTGCCTAATACATCTTCCTCAGCCACATAACCAGGTGAAGGAAAGTTATGAATGAGCATCAAAGTTTCGTCAGGTCCATACATATCTGAAACAATCCCGATATGGTCACCCCAGCCGTCGCCGTTCATATCCCACGCAACAACATCTCCGGGCTGGTACTTATCGTCTGTAATTACCTGCCATTTCTTTTCAAACCAAACCATTTGGTTCGGCACTCTGCGGTGGTCAATATTCTGGTCAGGTTTCTTTGCGCCCCAGCGGTTCATAGGGTAATCACTCCAATTGGATTTGATATCATTATATATCTCTTCCTGCAGGTCACACACTCCGCCCCAGCGGAGAGCGCGAACTGTAACATCAGTGCAGACTCCAAGCGAGGGGTCAAGGTCACCATTCGGGAAAACTTTTGTCCCGGTCAAAACACCGTCTTTATATTTCAGCACGTAATAGGCCATTTCCATATCATAGCTGAACTTTACCTCGAGGCATTTTTTTGCGCCTTCAAGTACTTTCTTCTGATTATCAGATAATGTAAACTTATTCGTTATCGAGGAATCAGTTCTATTTACAGTTCTGTTTGTATTATCTGATTTAATCTCCTGTTTTGAGCAGGAAAAAAACAATACTGCAGTAATATAAAAAATTAATATCATGATATATTTATATTTCGGTTTCAAATTAAGTTATACAAATTCGGCTTTATTGCTCAGCTTTTTTTAATCTCCAGCAGTTTCTTGTAAAACCACGTGTCTCCTGAAGTTCTTAATACCCGTTCCAGTTCTTCATACTTATTTTTTGAATATTTTGTACTTAAGCTGATAAGGGACATGTACTTTTTCAGGAAGTCAAGTACCTCATTTCTCTGAAATTCAGGTACCGAATCGTTATTGCTGACGAAATGCCTGAATGAATCAACAAGCGAAATTGCGCTTTCGGTGTGTCCCAGGGCATAATAACATTTAAGGTATTCAAATTTCAGATCCTTCATAAATATGAACTGTGACTGGTCAAGCTTTGAAAACAGCTCAAGTGTTTTTTCAAAATTTCCTTTAACAAATTCTACCTTTCCGGAAAAGAAAAGTTCCAGGTTCTTTATATGTTCTTTCTGCAGGGTATGCACGTGCTTCTTAAGGAATTGTTCCGCCCACTCGGTCTCTGAAATTTCCAGGGCAGTATTAAATATGTTCCTGAAGCGATACAGGTCAACAATGCCGGTTGCAGGGTTAGCCAGAACATCGTTACTCAGTACATCCTTGTAAATTTCAAACAAAAGCTTCTGATAATCAGCCTTATCCGGCTTGCCGCCGGCAAGCTCAACGCACATTGCGGCTAATCCTTTATACAGTTCATAGAGCTCTGGTTTGTTGAAAACGTCTTTCTGCAGCATCAGCTGTTCTTTCAGGTCTAAGATGGTCTTCTTGTTATAAGTTCCCCTTACCTGGTGGATGAACATGTTATACACATTCATCTTTGGGTCATTGCCTGCCCTCGTAAAACCATCAAAATCAAAATTGTTGATGAAATTATTAATAATGTCTTTTTTACCGGCTTTAACAAAAGACTTTTCATTTACGTTTATCGATTGCAGGTTGCTTATCAGGGTAAATAAAAAAGATCTTATCATTAACCCGCTGCTTAGAACAATTGTATCATTTGTTTTATTCTGTAAACCCCTTTCGTAAAAATTATCAATTTTTATCTCAAGCAGTTCATGCAGAAGCCTGTATTCTACGTCCGAAGGAAAAGAACTGTTTAAAACGTAGGCCTCTGCTTCAGTGAAATACCTCTCAAACAGTTTAACAAGTCCGCGGTTATTAGCTTCCTTTAATTTCAGGATGTATTCATAGTGTGTGTGTTTTCTAAGGGCAATCTGCAGCAAATACTCTTCGGCAGCCTTTGTCATATCAGAAATGAGTTTCCTCATAAGAGTAATATTGAAATCTCTTTTTTCATAAATGAGAGCAAATACATTTTCACCGGTAAAGTTATCCGAATCAAAATCGGGAAAAAACTTCTTTAAGGCATGGTAAAGCGGCGACAGGTTTCTGCCTGAAGAAAAGAAGGGTGATCCAATGAACTTTTCAAACTCCTTAAATTCTTCTTTTGAAAAAGTTTTCAGGAGCGCAGTTAACTTAATATCTTTCATACTTATTTCAGGCTTGTTCGCTGTCCCAATCCGGCTGCAAAAAAGTCATAAATCTTCTTAATATCAAGCAATTTGGGAATATGCTATACTTTTTTGCTGTCATTTTCAAATGAATTTCTCTTTTTGCTGACGTGCTTTAGTAACTATCTTCGCAGGCAAGTGCACAATACTGTGCACAATTAAAAGAAGGATATTAATTTTTGAAACCAGGTAAAAATATGATTCAATCAGTATCCAAGGGATACCGGCTCAAACCTTCAACGCATAACATGGTCAAAAAATTACAGCTGAACCTGAATATCACACAGGATAAAGTAATCAGGGCAGCAATGAAATTGTATTCAGAACATCTAAAAAAACAGCAATAAAAAATTAAAAGGAGCAGCCTGATGCATTACAAGATCAAATCAGCAGCAAACATACTATTTCTTAACAGTTTCATGGCAGTACTGTTTCTTTCGGCGATGAGCTCGGTTCAATTGAACGCTCAAAACGACAGCCTGCAAAAAACTTACAGCGATACTGCTTATTACTCAAAAATGCGCGATAGCCTTATGAAGGTTTATACAGAGCAGAACAAAGATTATGAAAAAATGATGAAGAAACAGGAAAGCAAAAAACGCGGTCTTGGCTCAAGTTTCTTCGGGCTGAATCTTGACGTAATTTTCGGAGTCGGGTTTTCGAACACTGAATTTGATGTTAACGGCGATACCACCGGCTTAAGCAATGCAACCTCTAAAACCGGGCCAATGCTGGGAGTGAATGTTAATTTCAATCTCATCGGGTTTGCAATAAGTACGGGGTTCAATTATTCATCAAAAGGGTTTTCATCCGGCTCCTCAGACCAGGTGAACGCCAATTACCTGAACATTCCGCTTATGTTTGCATTTAATTTTGATATAGGCAAAGTTGAAATGGATATTGCCGCGGGCCCGTATGTGGGAATACTGCTCTCACAGGAAAAATCTGAATACTATGCGTTAAAGAATATCGATCTGGGTATAGTAGGCACCCTGCAGGGAGCCTATTTCTTCAACAGTTTTGTAGGTGCGCTGCTTGGAGTGAAGTATGAGCATGGAGGCCTTAATAATATGATAGATTCGGAAGCACTCAACAGCTATGCAAGCTCAGTGAAGTCGCGCAACTGGTTCATTTATTCCGGCATCAAGTTCGTACTTTAAAAATCAATTTAGAAAAAGGCTCATCCATGAAAACATTTATATCATCCATAATACTACTGCTTTCGATTCAGTTAACTTTTTCACAGCTAACTTTGACAAGCCAATATAATCCGGTCCCCGGAGATATTGATTCATATGCTATCTGTGATACGGCAAATATTTCACAGGGAAATGCAGGAGCTAATCAAACCTGGAGCTTTATGAACCTGGTTAAGGTAGATTCTTCCGATGTGCACTTTGTTACGTCCTCATCAACACCGTATAACGGACAGTTTACTTCATCAAACTTAGCATCGTCAAATGACAATTCTTCATATAATTACTTCACCACATCAGCAGCTAATATACTCTTCAACGGAAATGGCAGTCCTGCACTAGTGGTACCATACTCAAATCCTCAGCTATTCATGCAGTACCCGTTTACCTATAACAGCAGTTTCAGTGATAATTTCGGCGGCAATTATTTAAACGGCGGGATTCCGACGATCAGAACGGGAACAATAAACGTAAGCGGGGATGCCTGGGGTACGATTAACCTGCCAGTAGGCTCCTTTGCAAATGCGCTCAGAGTGAAGTATAATATAGTAACAAAGGATTCATCAAATCCCGGCGCCCCGCTTGTTGTGGTAACAAACCTGACATCTTATGTCTGGTTTGTGCCGGGGAAAAAGTATCCTGTATTCGAGGTCATTTATACAACACTTTCCTACAACGGAACAATTGTAGCAAGTGTGAAATCCGTTAACTACAATGCGCGGAGCACAGCTATCGGCATTCAGCAGATATCAACAGAGATTCCAGCCGGATTTATGCTGTCACAAAATTATCCTAACCCTTTTAATCCCATGACAAAGCTCAGATTCCAAATACCGGTAACTTCATTTGTTAATATAAAGGTCTTTGATGCAATCGGCAGAGAAGTTACGACTCTTGTAAATAAGGATCTAAAAGCCGGAAGCTATGAAGCTGACTGGGACGCTTCGGCATATCCCAGCGGCGCATATTTTTACAGACTTTCAGCAGGTGATTTTTCTATAACAAAAAAAATGGTGCTCGTAAAATGAAAAGGAAAATACTTTCATGCATTGTTGTTTCTTTGTTTGCATCCATTTCATGGAATGCCACTTCACAGACAGTTTGGGTTACTCAAAATCCGCTGCCGCAGTGCAATTCACTTAACGATATTGAGTTCATAAACGTAAACACCGGATACTGTGCAGGGAATTACGGAACAATCTTAAAAACTACTAATGGCGGATTAAATTGGGTAAGCCAGGTATCTCCGACAAATGAGAACCTGAAGTCAATTTCATTTCTGAATGCAAATACCGGATTTATTACAGGTGGCTTTAATACATGGGTAGTTTTAAAGACCACCAACGGAGGGGCAAGCTGGACGAACTCAATCATAAATTCCGGCGGGGGCCCTAACGGAATCCACTTCCTTGATGCTAATACCGGTTTTGTTTGCGGTTCCACGGGAGTATTGATGCAAACAACCGATGGCGGAGCAAACTGGAATATGCTGTTCGTGGGAGGAATTTCAAATTTATATGGAATCTGTTTCTCTTCGGCTTTAACCGGTTATATTTCCGGTTCCGCAGGTGATGTATATAAAACAACTAATGGCGGTGTAAACTGGGCAACACAAACAACAGGTTTGGCAGTCCCTTTGTATTCCATAACCTTTGTTGATAATAATAACGGATTTGCTGCAGGCTTTCAGGGAAAAATAGTGAAGACAACTAATGCAGGTGCAAACTGGAGTATTCTGACATCGGGTATTACACAGTCAATAAATAAAATTTATGCTGTTGATCTGCAGAATGTCTCTGCCGTTTCGGATAATGCAAGATTTCTCTCAACCACTAACGGCGGGGTCAACTGGAGCTTCAGCATACTTGCAGGGGCAAATTCAAACAGTTTAAAAAGCATTTGTTTCCTTGATGCTAACAAAGGTATCATTACGGGCAATTACGGCACACAGTTAATTACAATTAACGGGGGTGCAAACTGGACTCCCCTGTTCGGGGGAACAAACTCGAACGGTTTTTCTCTCAGCTTTCCTTCTTCTAATACGGGTTACGCGGGGCTATCTGCCGGCATTATGCTGAAAACTACAAACGGGGGAAATAACTGGGCTAATGTAACCGGTGCGACCAACGCTACAATAACAAGCATTCAGTTCACGGATAACAACACCGGTTATTTTACAACTTTCAGCAACATCATCTACAAAACAACCGATGGCGGCGAAAACTGGAATACTCTGACAACGGGTGTTGCAGAACAATTAGTAAATCTTGATTTTGTAAATCAAAACACAGGCTTTGCTGCCTGTGCTTTTAACGGACTGATCATAAAAACGACAAATGCGGGTACAAACTGGACAACAATTAATACCGGATTTGCATCTGAGACTTTCAGCAGGATATATTTTTCAACTGTTAATAATGGTTATATACTCACAAATTCATTAAACATTATTGCCACAACAAATTCGGGGGTGAACTGGGTTCAGCAGGTTACTGGGGTAACCCAGTCAGTAGGTGATATTTCTTTCATAAATCAAAACACGGGATTTGCAACATGTCTCCAGGGAAATTTCCTGAAAACCACAAATGCCGGAGCAAACTGGAGCGTAGTTAACAGTACTGCAGGAAGTTTCAGGACAATATATTTCACGAATGCAAATACCGGTTACGGTGCCGGGCTTTGGGACGGTGAGGCGATGTGCAAAAGAACGACAAACGGGGGGCTGAACTGGACCAATTTGAATACCGGAACAAACAATGCGGCTAACAGCATCGCTTTTACTGATTCGGTCACAGGGTATATCATAGGTTCAGGTGCGATGATATTAAAGACAACTAACGGCGGCACACTTACTGGTATACAGCATCTTAACAATAACGCACCCACCGGGTTTTCGCTTTCTCAGAATTACCCCAATCCTTTCAATCCCTCAACAAAGATACGGTTTTCAATACCACAACTTAATCTCCCCCTTCCGGGAGGAAACAGAGACGGAGTACAATTAAAAATTTACGATGTCCTCGGTCGTGAAGTTGCTTCACTTGTTAATGAACATCTTTCACCCGGAACTTACGAAGTTGACTGGGATGCTTCAAACAATTCCAGCGGTGTTTACTATTATAGACTATCCGCCAGCGACTATTCGGAAACGAAGAAATTAATATTGATTAAATAAAAAAAGTTATGAAAAAAACTAATTCAGTAGTCCGCTCTGTTTCAATCGTTATTATTTTGTTTGTAATATCAACTCATGTTTTCTCACAGTCAAAATCAGGTTCAAGCTTCTATTTCGGAGGGCATGACTCCCTCCTCTTTGATGGCTCCGAAAATTCTATTAACACAGCCGCTGGCAAATGCAAGGTTATAGTTGAACGTGTTTCCGGAGATGTTGAGGGATACGTTATGGTAACAAAAAATATTATTACATGCGGAGAGACATCAACTATGACTGAATTCATTAAGAAGAAAGTGCAGGTTGGAGATACGCTTGTGCTGGGCGATGAAATCATAACCGGTGCGGACGGGAAAATTGCCCTGGGTCTCCCGGACGGTTCAGAGATGAGGAT
The DNA here is from genome assembly GCA_030835025.1 of Ignavibacteria bacterium. GTDB lineage: Bacteria > Bacteroidota > Ignavibacteria > Tepidaquicellales > OLB5 > OLB5. Next base: position 16,252 of record JAUQWS010000104.1, read on the forward strand.
AGGACCTGATTCTAAAGTGATGATACCCTCTGCATATTGTGACTCACCAGGTGGTATTAAAGTTATGCTTGGGAAAATCTGGATAAATGTAAAAAAACAGTTAGGGAAAAAAAAGTATATCACGACACATAGCACGGCAATAGGGGTCAGGGGAACACAATTTACAGTTGAGATAACTACCGGTGAAGATATCGTAAAAGTTTATGAGGGTTCGGTAGAAGTCAGTAAATCAGGTCTATCCAACGATACTAAAGATAATGCTAAAGAATATGCAAAACTGACAGAAGATTTTCAGGCGGGTAAAATAACTATGGAGGAATATATAAGCAAGAGCAAGGAATATCAGGATAATATCAGTAAGGTCATGACAGGTAAAATGTGTGAAGCGGGCTTTATGATAACTGTCACAGATAGTATTGGTGAGCCTGCAAAGATTGAATCAACAGGGAGCGAATGGTTTGATGACGCTAAATTTACAAAGTGACACTTAAAATAAATATTATTAACATGAAACACTCAATCATCTTAATCTTCAATCTCGTAATCTGCAATCTTTTAATATCACAAAATATTACCAATACGCTTGGCGCAAGCGGAGTGTTTACGTTGAATGATAACGCAACAACCTATCTGGCGCTGAATCAATTGAACGGTCATCTCTCACTATACCGCAGCCTTGTGCTGCCTAATACGACAAGCTCGGCTCTGGGGGTGATCTATAAGGGCTCCAATAGATTTATTCATAACTTTGGGCTTCTCAATACTTTTGTAGGAAGTAATTCGGGGAACTTCAGCATGACGGGAGGAGGTAACACTGCATTTGGAGTTAGCGCTTTGACAACAAATTCTTCAGGGACTGAAAACACTGCTTTAGGATTGAACACATTATACTCCAACACTGACGGTGGAAACAATACCGCTTCCGGTTCGTATGCTCTGTTCAATAACCAAACAGGATGGCAAAATACGGCTATAGGCATGTATTCTTTATATTACAACTTAGCCAGCGTTAACACAGCGGTTGGTTCGAATTCATTATTTTATAACAGTACGGGCACCCAAAATACCGCTATGGGATTTCAATCTCTATTTTTTAACACCACAGGTAACGAAAATACAGCGGTTGGGAATAATTCTTTATACTCTAATACCACAAACTCCGGCAATACTGCAGTTGGATATAATTCTCTGTTTTCCAATACGGGCTGGCAGAATACCGCAGTTGGACACCACTCTTTACAATTAAACACCACCGGAAACTACAACACGGCCTTAGGATATAATGCAGGTTCACTTGTTACAACCGGATACAACCTAACATTGATAGGTATAGACGCAAACCCTACAAGCGGCACGGCTTTTGACCAGGTAACACTTGGGAACAGTTTTGTTTCATCGCTTCGCTGTAATGTAACAACTATAACAAGCTTATCAGATGCCCGGGATAAGAAGAACATTAAAGATTTAAGTCTTGGGCTTGATTTCATCACCAAACTAACACCCCGTCAGTTCAATTGGGATAAGCGTGAGTGGTATGAAAGTAATATTTCAGACGGCAGCAAAATGCAGGAAGCCCCAACTGCGGGATTTATAGCGCAGGAGCTTGATGAAGCGCAGACAAACTCAAATGCCGAATGGCTTAATCTGGTACTCAAGGATAATCCCGAAAAATGGGAGGCTACACCGGGAAACTTGCTTCCGATAATGGTAAAAGCTATACAGGAACTGAAGACCGAAAATGATGAAATAAGAGTTGAAAGCATTGCACTCAAAAGCGAAAACGAAGAGTTGAAACAAAGGCTGTTAAGATTAGAACAAACTCAGAATATGCTGGTGAGTGAATTAGAAAAACTTAAGACAAAAGATGAGATGCTGAAACAAGTAAAGCTTGATGAAGAAGCAAAGCTTACTGAAGAATAGAAATGCCTGTTCTTTAAGTCCCCTCCTTGCCAATGAGGCCTGCTTGCTGCAGGCAGGGGTGTGTTTACAAAGCTTTTCGTTTACGATATCCTCGGCCGCGAAGCCGCAATACTTGTAAATGAGCTGATTTCTTCTAAAAATGCTTACTTTGCTTGAAAGTGTGATTAAAGGCATGTCCGGATAAGGTTGTAATTTGTATAGTATATGTTTAACTTACCTGATTCAGGAAAATGAAAAAGTAAAATGAGAACATTAATAATTGCATTCAGCTGTTTAATTTCAACTTGCGTTTTTTCACAAAACATTACCAACACGCTTGGCACAATCGGAGTGTTTACAATTAAAGACGCTTCAACTAATTACTTTATCCTGAGCCAGTCAACGGGCCAAGTGAATATACTCAAAACATTGCGGATTGAAAACACAACAAGCTCAACAACGGGTGTAATATTTAAAGGAACAGATAGCTTTTTGCATAACTACGGAACAGCAAATACATTCCTCGGTATTAACTCCGGCAATTTTACTACGACCGGTGTTCAAAATACAGCTTTGGGATACGGTTCGTTGTCTTCCAACACCTCCGGTAATAATAATACAGCTTTGGGGCGCGCTTCTTTATTTAACAATAATACCGGCAATGAAAACACGTCGGTGGGAACATTTTCTTTGTCATTTAACACCATAGGCAATTATAACACAGCTTTGGGGACGTACTCTTTGGGTCAAAACTTCATGGGCAATCAAAATACAGCTGCGGGATGGGGATCTTTATACTTTAACACCAGTGGCTCTAAAAACACAGCGGTGGGATTTCAGTCTTTATATTCCAACGCCATCGGCATTTATAACACAGCTGTTGGGCATTCATCTTTGTTTTCCAACACCGGCAATTTAAACACAGCTGTTGGATATTATTCTTTATATTCCAACAACACTGGTACTGAAAACACTGCAGTGGGGTATCAGTCTTTATTTTCCAGCACCATAAACTCGGGTAACACAGCTGTGGGATGGAATTCTTTATATTCCAGCACCGGTTATCAAAATACAGCCGTGGGACATCATTCTTTGAATACCAACACAGGCAATTTTAACACGGCATTGGGATATAATGCCGGTTCACTTGTTACAACCGGATACAACCTCACATTGATAGGCATAGACGCAAACCCTACAAACGGCACAGCTTTTGACCAGGTAACACTTGGAAATAGCTTTGTTTCGTCGCTACGCTGCAATGTAACAACTATAACAAGCTTATCCGATGCCCGGGATAAGAAGAACATTACTAATTTATCGCTTGGTCTTGATTTCATCACAAAACTCAAACCCCGCCAATTCAACTGGGATAAACGCGAGTGGTATGATGACAACATCTCAGACGGCAGCAAGATGAAAGAATCACCCACTGCCGGATTTATTGCGCAGGAGCTTGATGAAACGCAGACAACCGAAAATGCCGAATGGCTGAACCTTGTGCTGAAGGATAATTCTGAAAAATGGGAAGCTACACCGGGAAATTTGCTTCCGATAATGGTGAAGGCAATACAGGAACTGAATGAAGAAAATGAAAAATTGTCCAAAGGACTCCTTGCGGAGAAGGTTCAAAGTGAAAGATTACAGGTTAAAAATGAAGCTCTTGAAGAGCGTTTGGATAAATATGAACAAATACAAATTATGCTGGTCAGCGAGTTAAGGGAAATGAAATCAAGAGAAAAAGTTGAATCATCAGATTTAACTGAATCATCAAAATAATTCGTGTAAATCCGACGTAAAGAAATTCATGATGAGAACAAAAAAATTTAGTCTGCTATTCCTTAACCTAATCATCTGCAATCTTTTTATCTGTAATATGCTGTATGCGCAAAGCAATATTACATACGATCCCGGTTCCTTAATTGATATCGGCACGGGAGCTGATGTTTGCGCCGATGCAATTATTATTAACGGCACATATTCAGGCGGAGGTACAATATGCCAGGGACCGCTTCCGGTACTGCTTTCTTCATTCACTTTTTCGGTAACTAAAAACAATGCCGTTTTAAGCTGGATAACGGAAGCCGAGCTAAATAACTCAGGTTTTGATATTGAACGCCGTACCACTCAGAGCGGAACTGCAGATTGGCGGAAGCTCGCTTTTGTTCCCGGACAAGGTACTTCTAATACTCCCAAAAGTTACCTGTTCGAAGACAAAAAACTGCAAACCGGTTCGTACAAATACCGCCTGAAACAGATTGATTATAATGGCAACTATGAATATTTCGAGCTTGAAAGTGATGTAGTTATTGCTCGGCCAAGTACTTTTTCATTAAGTCAGAACTATCCGAATCCCTCAAATCCCAAATCAAAAATAGATTATGAAATCCCCGTTGACGGGAAAGTCACAATCAGGCTGTATGATATACTGGGAAAAGAGGCTGTTTCAATTGTAAATGAATCAAAGCTTGCGGGATATTACTCCGCAGAGTTTGACGGAACAAATCTTGCCTCGGGGGTCTATTTCTACCGCATCATGGTTGAGGGAGGCTCTCAGAAATTCTCTAAGACACTGAAGATGATATTGGTAAAGTAGTAATTCATTGAACGTTTTCCAGTTCATTTAATTTCTCTAACAGCCAGTTCTTACTTTCTGTGTTCTTTGACTCAGCAAGCTCGGTTCTTAGCGAGTGAATTGATCCCGGGTCTGAATTTTCTTTAATAGAAATGATCTTCTTTAATGCATTAAAAAAATTCCTGTGAGAAATCCTTGTTAGCTCTGAAACCGCCGGATTGTTAACCAGAAAATGCAATGACGTATCTATATGGTTCCGCAAAGTTTCCAGCTCATTCATCTCATAATATGTTCTTGCCACCAGTGACCTTGCAAACCGTTTTTCTCTTGGGTCAATAAATTCTGCTTCTGTAAGATCTTTAAGTACTTTCTCGTATTCTTTTGTTTGAAAGTGGATAAATGCATACGCCAAAGCTTTTGTTGATTGCTGAAGGTCGGGATGAAGATTTGATGTATATTCCGTAATGAACGCTTCTGCCCATTCCATTTCATCAAGTGATAAAGCGATCTTCAGAATTTGAAGATATATCACATTAGGTATTTGCCCTGCCGGATAAAATACCAACCCTTCTTTCAAGCGGAATTTATTTAGATCAAAAATTATTCTTTTGTATTTGAATTCCTTGTCATCCGAACGATAAACACAGTAAGCTACTAACCAGTGCATAATTGTCCTTTTTTCGCTCATGGTAAATCTGTCATAACTCACCCTGAATAATTCTCTCACCTTATCAAAATGCATGCTTTCTTCCGGTTCCAGCATCATCATCAGTGAATGATAATAGATCTCGATCATGAATGTATATTCAAAATTCCTGCTTTTGGAATACTCAACTATGCTTTTCAGGTCCAGATGTTTGGCAAATTCCAGGGGAATATTCACGTCAAACCTCGCATTATGATCTCTCTTCAGCACATTCATGTCATGAAGCCCGCCAACGGTCATTCTCAAAAATAGTAATATCTGGTATTCTGTAGCTTTAAGTTTAGAGTCAGACATTGGCTGTATCTTATCGGTTAAGTGGTAATATTCCTGCTTATAATTTTCAAGATGCCCCCGGTTTTCAAAGTAGTCGTAATCTATGGCTCTTGATCCCAGCAGTTCCTCCATTTCATTTATTGTTTGAAGGTAATCTTTTAATAACTTTCTGTTTCCAAGTTCCGAAAACAGCAATTCCATTTTTCCGAATCTATTCTTACTCAATGCAACCAGCTCCAGAAATTCCTTTGCCATTTTTTCCATTGCTGAACCGTGGTTCCACATTACCTGTTTATTGAACTTTTTGCCGGGATATAATTTCCTGTAAAGCTTCTCGTTTGTAAGCTTGCCGCTATCAAATTCCGGGTAGAATTTTCCAAGCTCCTTAACGAGTTTACTGCGGATCTTAACAGAATTGAAATATGGCGAAGCAACGAACTTCTCGAAATTTTTCATTTCTTCGGGGGAAAATGTCTTGAGCAGGTTTATGAGTTTTGTGCTCTTCATTTTGATTAGGTTTATACAGCATAAAATCCCGATAAATTACGTAAAAATCAACAAAGTAATGTATTACAGTGTTTGGATTTTAGTTAATTTTCAACAAAAATTTCTTTGCTAAACCTTAAGGCAATTGTATAACTTTGTAGCCACGTGCACTCTGAGGGTGCACTCCAAAAATACAAGAAGAAATGAATATCAAGAAAAACACAATCCCAAGAGGCTACCGTTTGAAAGCATCTACTCATAAGTTAATAAAAAAGGTCCAGGAAGAGTTGAACTCGAGCCAGGATAAAGTCATAGCCCGGGCAATGAGGCTCTTTTATGAAACAATCAGAAGCGCAAACAGAAAATATATAATTAAAGAGTCTGTGAATCTTAAAATACTTCTATTCTTTATCTTCAATCTTTCTACCTGCCTGCCTTTAGGTAACTTGATAATCGCACAAAATATCACCAACACTCTTGGTACCAGCGGTGCGTTTACAATTAAAAATGCGTCAACAAATTATTTAACACTATACCAGTCGACCGGTTTTCTCTCATTAAATCGAAGCCTCGTATTGCCCAATACATCCGGCTCAGCAATTGGTGTAATCTATAAAGATAGCGATTGGTTTATACACAATTACGGGTATTATAATACTTTCCTGGGGCAAGGTACAGGAAATTTTACAATGACGGGCGAATATAATACCGGTTTAGGGGCGCAGACATTGATCTCAAATACCGCCGGTCAAAGTAACACGGCTGTGGGCTTTCAATCTTTAAGCTCTAATACGACCGGATCCCAAAACATAGCTATAGGCTTTCAAACTTTGTTTTCTAACACAACCGGTTACAATAACTCAGCTTTAGGATTGAATTCTTTGACTTCCAATAACATCGGCTTTAATAACACAGCTTTGGGTTCTTTTTCTTTATATACCAACTCCATCGGTAATTATAACACTGCTATGGGATCTTTTTCTTTATATACCAACGCCGGCGGCAACTTAAATACAGCTTTGGGATATCAGTCATTATACTCCAATTCCATTGGTGGTTATAATACCGCTATAGGGTCTCAAACCTTATATTCCAACATCACCGGCTTTGGGAATATTGCTTTGGGCCATTATGTTTTATATTCAAACAACTCCGGAACTGCTAACATAGCCGTTGGAAACTACGCCATGATGAAAAATACCACTGGGAATGAGAACATAGCCATGGGACAGAATTCTTTAGTCTTCAATATTACTGGTTCACAAAATACTGCAATTGGTAACAATTCAATGTACAATAATATTTCGGGCACCCGAAACACATGTTTGGGACGCCTATCATTGGCCTGGAATACGACTGGATTTCAGAACACTGCCATTGGGGATTCTTCTCTTTATAATAACAACGGCAATTATAATACTGCCTTGGGGTTTAACGCCGGCTCTACAATAACTACCGGTGCTAATTTAACCTGCATTGGAATTGATGCCGCTCCAACAAGCTCCACGGCGATCAATCAAGTAACACTTGGAAATGGGTTTGTTTCATCTCTTCGATGTAATGTTACAACAATCACATCACTTTCCGATATGCGGGACAAGAAGAACATAAAAGACCTTTCACTCGGGCTTGCTTTTATCACAAAACTAAAACCCCGCTTGTTCAACTGGGATAAGCGCGAGTGGTATGACGATAATATTTCAAATGGCAGCAAAATGCAGGAATCGCCAACAGCGGGATTCATAGCTCAGGAACTTGATGAAGCGCAGACAACCGAAAATGCCGAATGGCTCAACTTAGTGCTCAAAGATAATCCCGAAAAATGGGAGGCTACACCGGGGAATTTGCTGCCGATAATGGTAAAAGCAATTCAGGAGTTAAAGGCCGAGAACGACGAACTTAAAAAAGAAGTTAATGATCTGAAAACAGTTAAAGAAAAACTGGCAGAATTGGAGCAAATGGTAAACGGATTTGTTAAAGTTGAAAATGCAAATCTAACTGAGAGCAAGTAATCCGGCAAAAAATAAAATATTGAAGTTATGAAACTCAAAATACTCTTCTTCTTGATCATCGGTCTGTTGATCTGTAATCTGCTGATAGCTCAGAACATTACCAACACGCTTGGCACAAGCGGCGTGTTTACTATCAAAGACGCATCGAACGATTACCTGACACTGAACCAATCCACGGGCCAGGTGAACTTACTTAAGTCGCTTAGACTTGAGTATACAACAAGCCCAACACTTGGTGTTATTTTCAAAGGTGTAGATAGATTTATACATAACTACGGAACAGAAAATACTTTCCTCGGAATAAATGCAGGTAATTTTACAATGACGGGCTATCAGAATACTTCTGTTGGAAATTTTTCTTTAAACGTCAACACAACCGGTTTCGAGAACACAGCTGAAGGCAATTATTCTTTACGCTCTAACACATTAGGCTACCAGAATACATCGGTAGGGTATGCATCTTTATATACCAACACAATGGGTAGCAACAACACTGCTTTTGGTAATTCTTCATTGTTTTTTAATACTGCCAGCTTTAACACAGCCGTTGGAAGCTCTGCTTTATACTCTAATTCCAGCGGCGCACGAAACACAGCTGTGGGATATCAGTCACTTTATTCCAACACAGCGGGCGTTAATAATTCCGCTTTCGGAGATTATTCACTTTTTTCCAACACAACGAGCGTTAATAATTCCGCTTTCGGAGATTATTCACTTTTTTCCAACATAACGGGCGAGAATAATTCCGCTTTCGGTTTAAATTCACTTTATTCCAACACAACGGGCGAGAATAATTCTGCTTTGGGAGGGAATTCACTTTATTCCAACACAACGGGCAGCGTTAACACTGCACTCGGAATCGGTTCCGGGTTTGGTATTACAACAGGCAACAATAACACGGTAATCGGTTTCAATGCTCAGGTACCAACAGGAACTTCCAGCAATCAGGTTCGGATTGGCAATACGTTTGTTACTTATGCCGGTGTTCAAGTTGCCTGGACCATCACTAGTGACAAGAGGTGGAAAGAAAATATTTTGCCTTCATCTCTTGGTTTAAGTTTTATAAGCAAGCTGAACCCTGTTTCTTACTCACGAAAAAATGATGAATCCGGTAAAACCGAATACGGACTGATTGCGCAGGAAGTGGAAGAAGTATTAAAAGAATCAGGAGCTGAAAATACGGGAATGATCACCATAACCGACGAAGGTATGTATGAACTTCGCTACAACGATTTGCTTGCCCCAATGGTAAAGGCAATACAGGAACTGTCCGAGAGACTCCTTGAGGTGAGATCTGAAAATGAAAGGCTGAAAAAAGAAATTGAGAATTTGAAATCAATTGAAAAACGCCTGGCGTTGCTTGAGCTTAAGTTAAGCGGGCATATCGAAGACAAAGAAATTAAACTTTCGGGAGAGTAAGCCATGAGAGTGATAATTATATTATTTCTGGTTCTCGCTGCGCTGATTACAACACTGCTTCAAAGCCAGTCATTTAGTAATATTACTTACGAGCCGGGCGCATTGATCGAAATAAGCACAGGGGCCGATGTGTGCGCAGACGCAATCATTATCAACGGCACATATTCAGGGGGAGGAACAATTTGTCAGGGTCCCTTGCCGGTATTGCTTTCTTCTTTCACTTTTACAGTTACAAAAAATAATGTAACTCTAAACTGGATCACCGAAGCCGAGATGAACAATTCAGGGTTTGATGTTGAAAGAAAAGCTTTGAAGAATAAAGCTGCATGGGAAAAAGCGGGTTTTGTTCAGGGAAGCGGCACGGTTAACGAACCCAGAAGCTATACCTACTATGATAAAAAACTGAATACCGGTAAATACTCATACAGGCTCAAACAGATCGACTACAACGGGAATTATGAGTATTTCGAGCTTGAAAGTGATGTTATAATTGTCCCGCCAAACGTTTTTTCTATGAGCCAGAATTATCCGAATCCTTCAAACCCAAAGAGCAAAATTGATTACGAGATACCTGTTGACGGAAGAGTCACAATACAGTTATATGATATTCTTGGAAGAGAAGCGGTTTCAATTGTTAACGATACTAGAATTGCCGGGTATTATTCCGCAGAGTTTGACGGAACAAATCTTGCCTCGGGGGTTTATTTCTACCGCATCATGGTTGAAGGAGACTCGCAGAAATTCTCTAAGACACTGAAGATGATACTGGTTAAGTAACTCAGGGATTAATCCCCGTAATAGATATCTTCTGTTCACAATCCATGTAATCACAGCATGTGTGGCAAACTCTTTTGTAAGCGCGAAAATCTATAAGCTCAACATCAGGAGAGAGATACCCGTTCTTAACTGGCTCTTTTCTGAGCAGGTCTGTACTTAGGTATTTTTTGTTGGAATCCGGAAACACCGTTGCTACAACTGATTCATCACCTAATTCATTCTGCGCCATAAGTGCGCCGATAAAATTTGCGCCGGAAGAAATTCCGACTGCAAGTCCGAGCTTTGCAGCAAGCATTTGAGCCATTATTATAGCATCACCATCGTGCACGGGAATCACACTATCAGTTTCGTCAAGCTTAACAATTGCGGGAATGAACTCGTCCGATATACCTTGTATCCTGTGCTGCCCGACCTTATGTCCTGTGGTTAAAGTAGGCGATTCTGCCGGCTCGATAGGATGTATCTTAACCTGCGGGTTAAGTTCCTTTAATCGTTTACCCACACCCATTATTGTTCCTCCCGTACCAACCCCGGCAACAAACGAATCGGGTTTCAGATTGCTGAACATGAGCTGCCACCACACTTCCGGGCCGGTGTTTTCATAATGTGCATCAACATTAGATTCATTTGAGAACTGGCGTGGCAGAAAGACGTTCTCATTTTCTCCGGCAAGTTCTTCAGTAAGCTTAATGCTACCTAAGAACCCTCCCTGCTCTCTTGTCACGGGATTTATTTTTGCTCCCATACTAGTGATAAGATCCACTCGCTCGCGGCTCATCCAGTCAGGCATAAAGATCGTAACAGGATGTCCCAGTGCCCTGCCGATTGCGGCAAATGAAATTCCCGTATTGCCGCTTGTTGCTTCAACAATAAGGTCTCCGGGTTTTATTGTTCCGCTCAAATATGCTTTGCGCAGTATATGCAGTGCCATGCGGTCCTTTATGCTTCCTGTCATGTTTAGATTTTCGCTCTTGGCATATATTCTTCGCATTTTGCCTTTGTATGTAAAATTAATGGCAAGTAAAGGCGTGTTTCCTACCATGTGGTGGATCCCGTTAAACTTGTTCCTTACGTTTTCAGCAATGTTATGGACAGTTTCTGTTGTCATGATCTGAATAATTTAGCGATGTTATTTGAATAAAATACTGGCTTGCACTATTTTAAATTAAAGAAATAACTAATCGTTCCTAGAAGTGAAAAGGTTCTCTTTAACCCGTCAAAATTGTAATCCCTTTTCAAAAAGGGAAGTGCTGCCTGCCCGGTTAAACCGAGCTCATTTGATGCGCGGTAAGAAATAGTTGCCGCAAGATTTACCTGCGCTTCATTACTGCCGTCAATTTCAATGAATCTCTCTTCCGATGCCGCATTATCCTGTACACTTGAAGGCTGCACGCGCAGTATTGTCAGAATCTCTGCTTTGATGCCAAGTTTATTGAAGTGCTCAAAAAACCCCGCCCTGAAAAGAACATCATCTCCGCGCTTAAGCCTCGTATCATAATTGCGGCTTCTGCCGAAGGGTTTTTGGTAGCCGATCCCAAAGTAATAGTTTTCAAATGTATAAATAGCTCCAGCAAGAATATCATTGGTTCCCAGTCCCGGCATATAGCGCTGCGGTAGTGAATCGGACGAATTAACATTACCTGTTGCAAATTTTCCGCCAAGAAATACAGTCAACCCATGAATTTTTTTAATAGTAAAGCTTCGCGAGAACAAAATTGAAAGATCACCTAAACCATTATTTTCACCAAGCGGGCCGCTGATGAATGTGTATGGTACATTGATGCCAAGCCTCATATTTCTAGAAACATCAATATCTGCATCAACTATAAAAGAACCGGTGCCAAGATTGTTTAGATTTCCGTTTATATCTGCATCTTTCCCGCTGGAGCCGTATACAAAGCCAAGTGATAAGATGCTTGCGTTTTCTGTTCTTCTTAACTCATGATGTTTCCCTATTGTGCAAACCCCTGCATCTGAGCATTGCGGATAAATCTCCACGTTTTGGAACAGAATGCAGAGAAATAATATATGAATTGATTTCATTCTCACAACCGGATTCTGCAATTTTAACAATACAAATATCTTATTACAATTGAATAACAAGTGTTCGTGTCTCTTCAAATTTCTGCGCAGTATCTTCAACAAAAATTCTTTTTTCACAAGGGTTAAACCGTCAAATATCGGTCAATTCTTGAGTTTCTGGGTGTTTTGACTTAAATCAAATGATATACGACTTGTTTATACTAATTTTGAATATGAAAAACAAACATATTCTTATACTGCCTCTGGTGATACTAAGTTTACTGACCGGGATCTTAACCGGTTGGATACGGATTGGGTGGAATTTTCCATTAGCCCAATCCATGGGAGACCACGGTGCATTCATGATCGGCGGATTTCTTGGAACACTGATCTGTCTTGAAAGAACTGTGAATTTTCCTAACAAGCTGGCGCTTATTGTGCCTGCAATAAATTCATTAAGCGTAATTTTCCTTTTGGCCGGACTTCCGAAGACGGCTTATCTGGCAATGCTTCTTGGCGGAATAGGACTTACCATAGTGTATTTAAAACTCTACGCTACCCACAAGAACTTCTACCTGTTATTACTTATGAGCGGAGCCTTGTGTTATGTTATAGGGAACCTGCTTCTGATTAAATCTTCCTTTTACCCTTCTTCTGTCATGTGGTGGATAGCATTTTTATTTCTCACAATAACCGGAGAGCGTCTTGAATTTTCCAGATTCCTCAATATATCCGGAACCAAACAAACCATACTGGTACTTCTGCTGTTACTTTTCATTGCCGGTATCATCTCTCCGTTTCATTCCGTTGGCGGTTACGTACTTGCTGTTTCAATGATAGGCTGCTCTTTGTGGCTGCTTAAATATGATATGGCAAAACACTCGCTAAAAAAACCCGGACAAACCTTCTACAACGGAGTACTGCTGATAACTGCATACATTTGGCTTGGTGTAACCGGATTGTTTATGGCCTACGGTTCGTATTTCGGGCTGCTTTATGATTCTGCACTGCATACTTTCTTCCTCGGCTTTGTTTTTTCAATGATCTTCGCACATGCTCCAATGATACTGCCGGCAGTATTGAGAATTAAAGCGAACCTCTTCAGCCCGTCGCTCTACATTTGGTTTGTTTTTCTTCAGGCAACACTGCTGCTGAGGATCTCGGGTGTCTTTTTTGCAACGGCACCATATAAGCAGCTTGCCGGATTATTGAACGGGATAGCAATTATCGGTTTTTTTGTAAATATGGCCGTGCTCAGAAAACTTGCTCTAAGAAAACTCGCATATCAGAATGCAGGCACTGTTATCATACCTGCTTAAACAACAAATCGGATAAATCAAAAAGGGGGCTCGCCCCCTTGTGATAAAATCACGGATCAGATTACTCTTCGGGATGAATTTTCAGATATTCATCAAGCGAGTAATGTCCGGAACCTTCGAACAGGAAGAGCATCAATAGTGCCAATACTATTATGGTAAGCTCTGCTTCTGAGCCAAGTGACATGAATCCGTTTGGAATAACTATGAAGATAAGGTTAGCCAGCAGGATCGGAAC
>JAUQWS010000105.1 GCA_030835025.1 Ignavibacteria bacterium
TGGTATCTGTTAAATACCAGCTTGTGCCGGCATTGGTTGTTCGTTTTGTAAATCCGTTACCCGCAAGCCAACCGGTCTGGTTATCAATAAACTTGATGCCCTGATAATAGGGAATGAATGTTTCACTTGTTCCGCCGTACAATATTTGCCAGCCGGGCTGCGAGAGTACAGTAAAGTTGAAGGACATTAATAGAATTATGAAGTATACTGTTTTCATTTTATCAGTACTAATTTTTTAGTTCGGGTAAAGCTGCCTGAGGTTAAATTATAGAAATATACGCCGCTTGGAAAGTTTGAAGCATTCCAGCTTATTTCATATTTACCCGGGCTGAGGTCTTGTTCCACCAGAGTTGAAACCAGTCTTCCCAGCGCATCGTAAACCTTGAGTAACACACCCTCACGCCCTGGCGTGACAAGCTGTCTGCCTTCGGCATCCACCCCTCTCAAGAGGGGAATTTCAAATCTTATTGTTGTCATTGGGTTAAATGGGTTCGGGTAATTCTGATATAGCTCAAATCTATCGGGAATAACATTTGATATCGGTTCTATGCCAATAGGAACACAGTACCTGAAATCGTGGTAATAATGGTACAAAGCAGAATCGGAAAGTGACTGCATTGTACATACATTCTGGAAATTGCTGCCGCCATCGCGGGTGATGCTGTAGCTTACTACTACGATCTGCGTATCAGAAACATTCATAGCAAACGGACCTGAAGGTGATAAATCCTGCATATCATGAGATAAAGAATCAAACCAGCCTGTTCTGTTGCAGGCATCGCCGTCGTAATTGAAATTTGTCGGAAGGCCTGTAATTGGATTAATAATATCCCTTCCGCAGCCGTCCTTACCTCTTAAGAAATTGTATCCAAAGATCGCATCATCCGGATGGTTTTGGCATTGGTCAACTTCTCTGAAAACTGTGTATGAACTCAAACCAATTATCTTGTAACCTGCTAAAGTATCGTATGGCAGTTTTGCAGTATCATTATTGTTTCCTGTATATCTCAGCGGACTTTGAAGATACCTGTAACCAATTGATGGCGGGTTTGAGGCGTAATTGCAGTCAAAGTTATCAGAGTTATACAAAAACCCCATTTCTCTGGATGTATCGCATCCGACCGCATCATCGCTTGCTCCGCAAGAGCCGCTGCCTATATCAACATCATTAAAAACAGCGATGAAAACGCTATCCCAATTCAAAGAACTCTTGTTGATTATTTTCCATTTTACAAAATATATATTTTGCAGCGGAGGACAGTTGAACATAAATGAAAGCTGGTGGATCTCCACACCTAGCGGGAGCGTTCCGCCGGGTAAGCTTACCTCTGCCTGATGAGTATCATTAGTGCAGTTTGTGTAATCCATGAAAACCATGTAGAGAAGCTCTTCAGGCCTTGCAGTCATTCCGTTGCCGATACCCGGCCTATCACCATTGAACGATGGCTGATATCCGGTTATTCCGTTCACTTCAACATATGGGGCTCCTTTTGCAACGGGCCAGTTAGCCCAGGAATCGTAAGTGAATGGATACTGCCTGCCGCCAGCGGATTTCGTCCTGAAGCCGCCGCTTGTAAGCGAGGGATCGTTAAGATTTACAAGGTAGCCTCTCCACGAGGGGTCACTGCATACCGATGCGGGAGGTACCTGACCGATAACCGGGATATTTCCTGGTGAAAAATGCGTAGCATAACCTGAAGTCGCTGTTCTTAGCTCTCTTTGCGGGCCAACCTTGGCACCTATCCAAAAGCCGCTTGTGTAAACTGCAGTTCTTCTTATTGTGGAAGTTACGGGCCAGATAAAGCCTGCATCCTTATCGGGGAAAGTCACCCAGTCATAATTTGAAATTCCGTCAGTTCTGAAGCAAGTATTGATGTTATTGCCCTGCATGAATATGTTTTGGGCAGGCGCATATACCTGAGAAGGGCTTTCCATGATAAGAATGAATAATATTAATAGAGTTGTTTTCATTTTATCAGCACCATTTTTCTGGTTTGTATGAAATCCCCTGTTAATAATGAATAAAAGTATATTCCGCTTGAGAATTCAGAAGCATTCCATTCGGCTTCATATGTGCCGGGATCGAGATATTGGTTTACCAAAGTGGTTATAAGCCTGCCGAGTATATCATATACTTTGAGAGTTACAGGTTCACCTTTGCCAAATTGATTTGTAACAGCAAATCTGATTTTTGTTACCGGATTGAATGGATTTGGATAATTCTGACTCAAATAGAATTCATTTGGAAGCTCGGATGAGATCTGTGAAATACCAATGCCCCCTGAAGTTGTTTTTAGTATTCGACCGTAATGACCAACTGCCCAGCAGATATCAGGGTTTAAGGCATATACTGAATATAGACCTAAGAATTTCATGCTGTCCTGCTGGGTCCAGTTCACTCCACCATTGGTCGTTCTTCTAATAATATTTCCGCTAACAACCCAGCCGGTTTCTGAGTTTACAAAACTTAGTTGTCCCGGGGTACCAAAAGGACGCACAGGTCCGCCGGTAAGATAAGAAGTCCAGTTTGTTCCAAGGTTAGTAGTCTTTTCAACATATAAGTAATTGTTAAGTTTCCTGGTAAAGAATCCCGTTGAACCTGTGAACTGAATCGAAAATGCAGTGAATGTACTATTCGGCTCTATTGTTTGACCTCCGTTTGTAGTCTTATAAACAAATATGCTTTTGCATATAAACCCGGTATTCGCATCTCTGAAGAAGACATCATTAATATTTGATTGTGCGTCATGCTGGTATTTGATCCAGCTCAAGCCTCCGTTTGTTGTTTTTGTTAGTCTGCCTTCTCTTCCTGCTGCCCAACCGGTATTAGTGTTTATGAAATGGATCGCGTTGTATGAAGAGGTATCCAGATTAACTCTTTGCCAGCTTAACCCGCCATCAACTGTTTTCAGGACTATTCCTGTATCATTGCCATATCCGCCGCATAAATAACCGGTTAATGAATTTAACATTTGTACATCTGTAAGCGATTGATTTGTATTCAGATTTATGCGTGTCCAGTTATTTCCTCCGCTTGTAGTACGAAGAAGTGTTCCATTTGCTCCGCACGTTATTCCGGTTGAATTATCCGCAAAGTGAACAGAATTAAGGTGTTCATACGTCAGGAAATGCCTGATGGAATTAGACCAGTTTGCGGTGAGATCTACAGATCCTGAAACAACTCCGCTATCTGATGTTACCCAAATATGCGAAGAAGGGCTAGAAGCAGCGCTGTAGACTGCAGAAAAGGTTCCCGTGCCCGGTACCTGGAACCAGCTTTCCCCGGAATTTGTGGTTTTGTAAACCACCTGCGGTTTGCCAAAAGCGAAACCCGTATTTGCAGAAGTAAAAATAACAGAGTTAACATATGAGCCGGTATTCAGCATAAAAGAAGTCCAGGTCAAGCCCATGTTGGTGGTCCTGAATATCTGGTTTCCGGTTCCGCCAATAATGCAGGACTGGGAGTTTATGAAAGTGACTGACGAAAAGAATCCAAGGTTAATATCAGCAAACCTGACCCAGTTTGCACCGCCATTCGTTGTCGAAAGTATTGTGCCCCAGTCACCTGCACAGACACCGAAATTGCCATCAGCAAACCTGATTCTGTTCAGGTTGTCTGATGTTCCCGAAACAAGAGAGAACCAGCTGGTCCCCCCTGTTGTTGTCTTCTTAAGCATTCCTGATTGGCCGGATATCCATCCTGTAAATGCATCTTTGAAAAATACAGAACGCGCCCCTGTTATCGAAGTATCCAGATCAGTCCAGGATGCGCCGCCGCTGGAAGTGTATTTTACATGTTCGTCTTCTATCACCCAGCCTGTATTTGCGTTGAGGAAATAGAAACAATCAAGCGTATCGGTTGAATCAGCAATGTTGTAGCGGATCCAGTCAGCACCTGAATTAGTTGTCTTCCTTAAGTGGTAATTGCTGAGTACCCATCCTGTTTGGTCACTTGGGAAAGTAATATCCTTAAAGTAGGGTCCCTGGAAATAGTCACCGCCGAACAAGTGTTGCCAACCTGATTGGGCTAATGCGGTTGTGCAAAGGATGAAAAGGAGAATTATACTGTATACTGTTTTCATTTTATCAGTACTAATTTTTTAGTTTGGGTAAAGCTGCCGCTTGTAAGGCTGTAGAAATACACGCCGCTTGGGAAGTTTGATGCGTCCCAGCTTATTTCGTATACTCCGGTTCTCAGTTCTTCATTGATAAGAATATCGATTTCTCTTCCTGTGACATCAAACACCGAGAGTTTCACAAATTCACTCTTTGGCATTTGGAATTTGAGTTTTGTCTTTGGATTAAACGGGTTCGGGTAATTCTGGTAAAGCTCAAATCTATCGGGAATTACATTTGATATTGGTTCAATGCCAATAGGAATACAGTTGCTGAAATCGCGGTAATAATGATATAGTGCAGAGTCAGAAATTGATTGAAGCGCGCATACATTCTGCAGATTATTCCCGCCGTTACGGGTGATCATATAACTCATGACAATTATCTGAGTATCGCCGGAATTCATTTTGAACGGGCCTGTATTCTGAATATACCTTCTCTGAATTTTAGCGCTGTCAAACCATCCTATCTTTCTGCACGCATCTCCGCTGAACCTGAACTTGGTTGGTTTATTGGTTACCCAGTTTATTAACTGAAATCCGCATCCATTAAGCCCTTTCATGAACTTATAGGCGCTGATGTATTCATCAGGATCGCCCTCACACGGATCGAGCGGGCTATTTGTGAATGCATTAAACGAAGACATACCCCTCTGCAAATATCCTATCAGGGTATCATAAGGAAGCTTCGCACTATCTGTACTTAACCCGGTATAAAATACGGGACTCTGAAGAAATCTTGTTCCAAACGCAGGGGGATTAGCACCGTAAATATAATCATTAGAATCCATCTTATGCTGGAACGCAAGGTCTCTTGTTGAATCACATCCCGCAGGTTCATCATGGTAATTCCCGATATCCGGGTCATTGGCTGAAGTGAAGTATGTGCTATCCCACACAAAAGAACTCTTATTTATTATCCGGAATTTGGTAAAATACATATCTCTTAAAGGCGGACAATTGAACATAAAAGCAAGCTGATGGATTTCTGCGCCCAGTGGCAGGGTGCCGCCCGGGAGACTGATTTCCGCGTCATGGATATTGTTGGTACAATTGGTATAATCCATATAAACCATAAACAAAAGTTCTTCGGGACGGGCTTTCATTCCGTTTCCGATTCCGGGCCTATCACCATTGAAAGAAGGTTGGTAGCCCGGAATTCCGTTTACCTCAACAAATGGCGCCCCCTTTGCGACCGGCCAGTTTGCCCATGAGTCATAATTAAATGTGTATTGTCTTCCTCCCGCAACTTTTGTCCTGATGCCGCCGTTTGTAAGTGATGGATCAGTAAGCTGAACATAATACCCTCTCCACGCAGGGTCATTGCATATTGAAGCAGGTGGTACTTGTCCTATGACCGGGATGTTCCCGGGCGAATAGTGTGAAGCATAAAAAGATGCAGCAACTCTCAGTTCCCTTTGCGGTCCAACTAATGCACCTATCCAGATTCCTGAAGTGAAAACCGCGGTCTTTCTGCCTGGTGCTGTAACTGGCCAGATGAATCCCGCATCATTATTCGGGAAGGTTTCCCAATCGTAATTGTACACGCCATTGGTTCTGAAGCAGGTGTTTATATTATTGCCCTGCATAAAAGTATTTGTTGAAGGCAGGAATTCCTGAGCAGAAATGTTTAATATGACACAAAGAAGTATTGCAAAAGATCTTCTCATTTTAGTAACACCATTTTTTTAGTTTGGGTATAACTGCCTGTTGTAATCGAATAGAAATATACACCGCTTGGGAAGTTTGAGGCATTCCAGCTTATTTCATATTTACCCAGGCTAAGGTCTTGTTCCACCAGAGTTGAAACCAGTCTTCCCAGCGCATCGTAAACCTTGAGTAACACACCCTCACGCCCTGGCGTGACAAGCTGTGTGCCTTCGGCATCCACCCCTCTCAAGAGGGGAATATCAAATCTTATTGTTGTCACTGGGTTAAATGGATTCGGGTAATTCTGATGCAGTTCAAATTTCTGGGGAATCTCATTCGATATTGGCTGTATTCCAATTGGTATGCAGTTCCGGAAATCGTGATAGTAATGATATAGAACTGAATCCGATAGTGACTGCAGCGTGCAAACATTCTGGAAATTGTTGCCGCCGTCGCGGGTGATGGACCCTCCCATGACAATAATTTGTGTATCTGCCGAGTTCATGGAGATAGGCCCGAAAATAGCATCATCCCTTCTTTCATATTTTAGTGAATCAAACCAGCCTGTTCTGCTGCATGCATCGCCGTCATAGCGGAACCTTGTTGGAAGTCCGGAAATTGGGTTGATAATATCCCTTCCGCAAATATCCTTACCTTTCATAATATTGTAAGCTTCTGTAGCTAAGTACGGATCCCTGAAGCATGGGTCCTGTGAAGTTTTCGTCTGATAATAATAGCCTGAAAGTCCTGTCAATACATATCCTGTAATAGTATCGTAAGGAAGCTTCGCAGTATCATTGTTATTCCCTGTATATCTTAACGGAGTTTGAACGTACCTATGACCGATTGCAGGCGGATTCGTACCGTAATTGCAGTCTTCATTATCTCCGTTGTATCCGAAAACCAATTCCCTTGAAGTGTCACAACCTACGGCGTCATCTGTAGAGCCGCATGCGCCGGCACCGATATCAATATCATTGTAAAAGGAAATATAAGTGCTATCCCAGTTATACTGGCTTTTGTTAATGAATTTCCATTTAACAAAATAAGTATTCTGCAGGGGCGGACAGTTGAACATGAATGATAGCTGGTGAATTTCTACACCTAAAGGCAGCGTTCCGCCGGGCATGCCTATTTCTGCATCGTGAGTATCATTTGTGCAGTTGGTATAGTCCATAAAAACCATATAGAGCAGCTCTTCAGGTCTTGCGGTCATTCCGTTACCTATACCGGGTCTATCACCGTTGAACGATGGCTGATATCCGGTTATTCCGTTCACTTCAACATATGGGGCTCCTTTTGCAACAGGCCAGTTAGCCCATGAGTCGTAGTTGAATGTATATTGTCTTCCTCCCGCCGTTTTTGTCCTGATTCCGCCGTTTGTAAGAGAAGGATCATTAAGCTGTACATGATATCCGCGCCATGAGGGATCACTGCAAACAGATGACGGGGGCACCTGGCCAAGTACAGGAATATTGCCGGGAGAGTATTGAGAGGCGTAAGCTGAAGACGAGAGCCGCAGTTCTCTTTGAGGTCCCACTTTGGCACCTACCCAAATACCGGTTGTGAATATAGCTGTTCTCCTGATATTTGAATTAACCGGCCAGATGAAACCTGCGTCTCTATCTGTGAATGTTACCCAGTCATAATTAAAGATACCTTCGGTTCTGAAGCATGTGTTTATATTATTGCCCTGCATAAATATGTTTTGAGCAGGAGCAAGGTGCTGGGTTTGGACAATACTGATCGATGCTGCCAGAAGTATTAAGCAAAGGAATCCTTGAGGGTTTTTCATAGGATTTTTGTAAAACTTAATCAATAAAACACGGAATGTCAATAAATTAAGTGGAAATTATTAATTCAGGGTTCGGAGCGGTACTGATTTATGGAATTGGAGAAAAAGCCTAAATTTTGCAGGGAATGAGCAATAATCGCCAAAAACGCCAAGACATTTTTCTGCTTTTGTCAAGGCTTGTGCCTTACAAAACCGAAATAATTCACCCAGAAGGTAATAACGACAAGTGCGAGAACTGCAATTGCAGTTGTTAACATGCTCCTGTAAACATAAAGCTGCAGCATTATTATAAGTATTCCGAAAAGGAAGGGATAGAATATTGCAGACATTCTCTGCAATGAATTGATCATGGTGCTTTCTTTTGTGAACGGCAGTTTCTTGCTGAAGAGACTTGATACGGAATTGTACAGATTAGCTGAGGCAAAAATGAAAAGTGTGTGCAGCAATGCCTGGTCAAACGGTATTTTGAAAATGAAGATAATACCAAGCAGGACGCATACCGGAATCAGAAGATATATGACAAAGAATTTCCTGAAACCGTTCCTGAAGTGTCTTTTTGAGCCAAGCGGGTATGAATCATAAACCCAGGCTGCATCATTATAGCTTGAAACTTTTACGGCAAGCATTGCAGTGTTAAGAACAACCAGCACGCAGAGCAACAGCGAAATGTGGAACACAGGGCGAAGTTCAAAATATCCCCTGCTGAATGGCGGCGGAAGCTGGTTAGTGAAAAGCGCAAACATTGCAAGCCCTGCAGGTATGATTATCATCGGCACAATTGAAAGTCTTACGGATTTATCACGCTTATACATAGAGCTCAGGAGTCCGTATGAAGACCGCTCTGAATTATTCCTAAGGTATATATTCTGAATGAGATCACTGAACATGCTGAACAAAAAGAAGCGCTGCTTCTTTTGACGTTCGGTGCTTATCATTCTAGAATCGATGAACTTTTCCCTTATTGCGGGATATGACTCCAGCAGATAAAGCTTAAGGCTGTAATAAGCTGCTGAGCAGATCACAAGAGGAAGAAAGAGCTTGAAGATAAGTGCAATTTCAAAAATGTAGGTGTTCCTTGCTGCCAAAAACGCAAACCAGGATTGCGGGAAAACATTTATAAGCCCTTTTGAGCTGAGCATACTTATATATGTACTGATATTTGAGCCTTCCCTGCCGGTTACACCAAATGATACAAGCTGGTAGGCAATTATCATTATGAATATCATAAGGAACTGGAACATCATTGAATATGTGCCGAGGTTCTTTGCTTTGAAGTTCCTCAATGCCATGCTGTATAACAATATCAAAATATTTACAGTGAAAAACAGAAGCATGAACCCCGAGATGAAGTACACAAAAGTCCTTGGAAACGAACGCATTATGGTGTAGTAGAAAAAACTCCCCGGCAGAAGAAGCGGAAGTGAGAGGAAGAAAGTATAGCGCGTTATTACGAACATTTTAGCGTTCACAAGCAGTCCGTTATCGATAGGCATTGCGGAAAAGATCTCAGCCTCTGTTCGAGAAACTATCAGATTATCAAGCTCGGTAATAACGGTGAAAGTAAGTATGAGCGAGAAAAAAAGGAATGTAAGGAACGAATATTCAAACCCCGTCGGGTCCGTATTCTGCTTAACAAGCAGTAAAGGCAGGAATATTCCCGGCAGAAGATAAGTAATGTTCAACAGTAACAGCTTCCTGTTGGAGCCTGTCCTGCTGCGGGTTTCAAGCTTCAGGAGGAGCTTGCCGAGAGTTCTTACTTTGCCGGTGTAGCTCATTTGGTTTTCTTTTCTTCCAGTTCCTTCAAATACTGCTGGTAAAGCTCAATATTTTTCTTATGTTCTTCGTAACTGACTGCATAGCGGTGAGAGCCATCGCCTTTGGCAACGAAGTACAGGTATTTATGCTGCTCAGGGTCCAGTGCAGCTAAGATAGAGCTTAACCCCGGATTATTTATAGGCCCGGGCGGCAGACCCTTGTGAATATATGTATTATACGGCGATTCGATTTTCAGGTCGCTGAATACCAGGCGGTTTTTTGGACCGCCGGGAAGTATGTACTGGATCGTGGGATCTGCCTGGAGCTTCATCCCTGTTTTAAGCCTGTTGTAGTATACACCTGATATAGTTCTCTTCTCGGCTTCATAGCGGGTTTCACCTTCTATTATTGATGCCATTGCGATGAGCTCAGGAAGTTCAAGATTCTTTCTGATCATTTCCCCGCGGATCTGGGTATTGAACTTTCTTCTGAATTCTGCAGCCAGTACAGAGACAATTTCTCTTTCTCTGTTGAGCCCTGAGAATGAAAACTGATAAGTATCGGGGAAGAGGTAGCCTTCAAGATTTTTTGCCTCAATTCCCAGCAGTTTTATAAGGCTGTCATTTTTTGCCTCATCAACAAACCGAGCAGAATCAATTCCAACTTGCCGTTGCAGAAGCCTTCCCATCTGCCTGATATTGAGCCCCTCAGGTATTGTAACAGTAACATACCGGATAATTGACGGGTCAGTAATGTTATTCAGTACATTAAGATAGGTCAACCCGTTCTCAAATTTGTACTCACCGGGTATAAGTCTGTTCTGGTAGCCAAGAACTCTGCCCATAGCGATAAAAAAATACTTGTTAAATATTACCTGGTTCTCTTCAAGTTTAGTGGCGACCGATCTTAGATTATCCCCTTTTGTGATCTTCACTATTGGTGCAGTATCAAGCGTGCTGTAGTTTCTGCTCATAAATCCGTAATGCAGAGTGAAAAAAACAGCAAAAGTCAGAATGAATACAGCAGGATATGATAAACGGGATGTCATTTTTAAGATACGTGCATTATTTCGTTTTGGGGACTTCCTGATTCACTGCATTTGTACCCTTAACAGAGGCGTAGAGTTTGTTCATTGTAGAATCGTTTGGCTGAACTTCAATATACGGCGCTATTGTATTTCTTGCCTCTTCCAGCTTGTTTTGTGACTTATATACATTCGTTAGGGAGAAGATAGCATCACGATAACCGGGATAGATCTCAATTGCCTTTCTTAAATATTTTTCTGTCGAAATAGCATCATTTGTTGAAGAACAAGCCATTGCAAGTAGGTAAAATGTAAGTGAAGATTTCGGGTCCATAGCCGCTGTTTTCAAAAGGATATTCTTTGCCTGCTGGTATTGACGGTTTCTCAATAAGTCGCTTGCATACAAAATTGTTGAGTTCACTTCATTGCTTAGTATATGAGTTTTGCCTGGCTCATATTTGAATATATTGACTATCTCAAAATTACCGTCACCTGCTGAAAAAAGTGCAGGCTGATTGACAACCTGGAACCACTCTCTTAAAAATGCAAGATACGTCACATTCTGCTTCTTAAGCTGCTCCTCAACAAATGCGGTAAAATCTTTGGTGTTAAGTTTCGGGATAAACTCGGGGTTTATAAGGCCAACAACATCAATTACCTTTCTTTGGGAATAGAATGCAATTGCACCCACATCGTGGGTTGCTACTACAGTTCCTTCCGGAGTATTATCTTTCAGCCATTTTGCAGCAGCTACCTGTCTAATGTAAATGTGTCTTGTCTGGTCCTGGTAAGGCAGCCTGTTTTGATAATATCCGTATCCAAAGTAAGATAGAGTTGAAACAAGCAGTATGATGTTAAGCGCATTTGCAGTCTTGCTGTCTTTAAGTACTCCGCCAAGCCAGATGAAGAACTCCCTGCCTCCGTAAACTGCAAGCAGAATGTAAAAAGGGAAGATGGGCATAAGATACCTGCCGAAACGGTGTGCATATGGAAGCTTGTACCAGTAAATGAAGATCAAAAGAGCTATGAAAATAAGAGCGCCAAGATTTCTGTTGTACTTCCTTTGCACAGAATCTTTTATCAGCTTAATGACACCAAATACAAATGGTATAAAAATAAGTAGGTAAGCTGATTCCGTGAAATACTGCCACACTTCTGTTTTTAAAAAGTCAGACCTGCTTCTGAACTCAGCGGAATAATACGATAGCTTGGCACTGTATGTATTGGGCATAATTGAGCCGGATATCATCAAATTCATGATAAAATATACGGCGGTGATACCTCCGGCAATTGCGCCGATCTTGATGAGTTCATTTTTGGAAAACAGTGTTACATTTTCATTTGCTTTGGGTGAGTTGCTTTTGAGATAGAGCAGGATGAAATAATCTGCTGCCAGTGCCGCTATGAACGCCACTGCATCAGGCCTTGTCCAGAAAGTGAGTGCCAGAGTCACTCCAAACAGCACGGCATTTCTCCTGTGGTAATAATAAAAACAGGTAATAAGCAGGAAAATGAACAGAGTTGTCTCCATTCCCGTTACGGATATGAAGTTTATCCACTTATCGAGCACAAAAATAAGCGCAGCACCGATAGCCAGCCAGTTTTCTTTCGGGAAGACATCATTTGCCAGCCTGAAATAATAGAAAACGGAAAGTGCGAAGAATAATATTCCAAGTATGTAGCTGAGCCACATTTCATTTTTAGTAACAAAGAAACCGGCGGCGAGAATAAGAGTGTAAAGCGGTGAAGTTGAACCTGCGGTAACAACTTCATTCTTGAAATATGAGAAGCTGCCATACTCTGCCAGGTTTTTTGCAAACGTAAGGTGGATCCAGGGATCATCAAGCGGAAAGCTGTTGTACCCGTTTATCATGTAAGCAAAACTGACATAATAATAGGGCAGGATAACCGAAAGCAAAAGCAGAACTGCAAATATTATCTTAACGGCAAGGGGGTCCAGTTTCAGTGAAAATTCAGTTTCAATCTTCTTTTGTTCATCTTTCCGGTATTTTTCCTGCTTTTTCTGTTGTTTTGCCATAAAAAGATCTGCCTGAAATTGTGATTTAAACTTCAAAAATAGCGATTTTTAGGATAGTATTCAATTTACGGTGAAATCTTTAAAGCAGTTTTTGTTAGTGAACTTAGCAGCTAATAAATTCATATATTTGTAATTAATAACTAATCAAACTGGACCAAATATGATAAAGAATCATGTAGTAATGATACTAAATGCAGTTGTACTTATTCTGGGAGGTGTTTACGGGTATTTTGTTTCGGGGAGCCCGACTGCGCTTATCGCTCCGGCTATCGGAGTAATTCTTCTTGCACTATCGTTCCCGACCAAAAAAGAAAATCACACGATGGCGCACATAGGAGTTGCACTGACTCTGATATCCTCGATCACATTTATTATAATCGGTTTCAGAAGATCGAATTGGATAGTAATTGGAATGGGTATCATAACTTTTTTGTGCTTTGATCTATACATTCTGAATTTCATACTCAGGAAAAAGCAGAGAGAAGCAAATAAGAATTCAGTATAAACAAAAAGGGGCTGAGGAGCCCCTTTTTAGTTTATTCTAATTGCCGGTTATTTAACCAGTATCAGTTTCTTTGCATCACTGAATTTTCCGGCAGTTATCCTGTAGAAATAAACTCCGCCGCTGAGATCATTGGCATCCAGAATGACGGAATATTTGCCGCTGTTGTGTAATTTATCAACAAGATCCCTGACTTTCCTTCCAAGAACATCGTACAAAATGATATTCACATACACGTTCTCGGGAACTTCGTATGTTATCTGGGTAACCGGATTGAACGGGTTCGGGTAATTCTGATATATTCTGTAATCGAGTGGTGTGTTATTTGAATTCCCCGTCGAAAGCGGTGAGTCGGATGTATCGATGAATATATTATATACTTCGCCGCCGTTGCCGAATGTGCGGGCATGTACACGTTTACCGCTTGCAATAACTGTACTTCCGTTGGCTGAGGTGTTGCAGGCGAAAAATGAGCCGGGTGAGTTCACCACAAAAATAGGTGCGGCAGCCGGTACGGATGTTTTGAATATGAGAAGGTCATTATTTGCATTATTTATATCTCCCCAGGATGCAGCAGCAAGTATCTTTCCGTCCCGTGAGAAAGATACAGCAGGAACCTCATCGCCGCAGCCGGAATATGTCCATGTTGGAGTCGATCCGCCTGCAGTGCTGAACAGTTTGATTTTTCCGTCATAATTGCTTCCGCCCAAAAAATTAAGCGTGCCGCAAGAGATCTTTGTTCCGTCATACGTTACATCTACTGCGCTCATCCACGCACTCGGCTCTGTGTGCTGCCACAGCTGATTGTAAGTACTGCCGTTCCATTGAAGTGCCCTCAAATTACCGCTGTAATTGATAATCGCAATTACGCTCCCATTTCCGCTGATGCCCTGCGGGAACTGAGTACCGCTATTGCTTATCGGGTTAATAAGACCCTGATAAACAAGCTGTCCAGTATAGGTCCTTAAAACA
Organism: Ignavibacteria bacterium; assembly: GCA_030835025.1. Lineage (GTDB taxonomy): Bacteria > Bacteroidota > Ignavibacteria > Tepidaquicellales > OLB5 > OLB5. The sequence continues at coordinate 13,852 of JAUQWS010000105.1, forward strand.
TAAAAACCACCGTAAGTATTTACTATTGCCAAAGAGTCATTTCCGGAGATCCTTATTCCCTGGATCCCTGCACCTCCTGCGTTTGTCTGACCGACTCTAACACGCCAGACCCAGTTATTGGAGTTGCGGTCAAATCCAAGCACCCAGCTGGAGTCGTTTCTGTTAGCCGAGGCAATGATAAATCCGCCATTACCGGTGATATCCAGCGGGCCGGCAATTCCCGTATCTGCCAGCGCCGTTTCCAGATTGAAATTAAAAATCGGTGTAGATGAAGAACGGTTGAAGATGTAAATGTTGTGATAACTGCCGGAAGCTATATATCCTCCCGTATCGGAAATTGCCGTATAATTGATGAAAGTATTTGGAGCAGTGAAAAACTCCCAAAAAGGTGTATTTGATGAGTTTCCATAAAGCGATACGCGCTGAGTGTTAAGCCCCCAGCCTGTTGCCTGGTATAATCCGTTTTGGCTGGTCACACTCTGGTCACCAATTGCAATTGCGTCGGTAAACGACCATCTTACGATTGAATTTGCTGCAGTATGATCATAGTTAACATTGGAAGGTGAATAGTAAACACCTTCGGGTTCATTCAATGTTATCATTTGCATTTCGGGATTCCCGTTTACAATTCTGTAAGCAGGAAAATGTCCCGGCAGCCCGGAATTGAATGTCTGCGAGTTTAGTAGCAAAGATGAAATTAACAATATGAACGCTGCTGATTTCATTGCCTTAAGTATTAAATTTATGAAGTAGAATAATACATTTTACACTTTTTTTAGCGGAATTACAAGAAAAATTTTGATGGCGGAAGATGATCAATTTTAAACATTTGTAAAATAAAGATCGTCAAACAAAAAGGGGCTAACAAGCCCCTTTTGAAAGTTCAAATATAGTGAAACGCTTTATTTCACAAGTGAGAGTTTTCTGGTTTCTCTATAAACACTGCCGCTTTCGGATTTGACTTCGATGCTGTAAACGTAAATCCCTGAACTTAAATCTGCAGCGTTAAAATCAACAGAGTAAGAACCCGTTGAATAATCACCCCTAACAAGCTCGGTCTTTACTTTTCCAAGCAGATCATAAACCTTTAAAGTTACAAAACCTCTTTCGGGGATCGAGAAATCGATCTTCGTTGACGGGTTGAACGGGTTCGGATAATTCTGCGAAAGCACAAAGCTTTCGGCGGTAGTGGAGATGTTATTCACAGCAACTACATTGCTCCACGTCCTGAAAACACGGAAACCGTCTATATCTAGCACCGGTGCATTAGCTGCAGTGCCCTGCCTTAAAACTATTCGGCTAATGTTCGGTGAATCGACCTGCGTTCCGGTGATAGGTCCCGCAACAGGTGTTGGTTCGGAACCCGGAATTGAACCGGAGAGAACAAACAGGCTAAGCTGATCATCCTGGTTGGTCCCTGTATTGAAAGTATACTTTACTATTACTAAGTACGTTGTTCCTAAATTGTATGTGCTTGGTGCATAAGTGACGGCTTCAGTACTTTTGGATATACCTATCTGGAATCCCCCGCCTGAAGTTTTGATGAAGGTTCTCATTGTGTAATTTGAGGTTGAAGTACTGGGCAAAAGAGCGAAGAAATAATCACCAGTCGCGTTAACAGAATCAACCCGCATCAAAAAGGAAACATAGATACTCGCATTACTTACCGAATCATGCTGCCTGTAAACATCCTGTCCTGTATTATGAAGTCTGACGGAATTGCCTATCCCTGAATTGATATAACCTGAATATGTTAAATTACCGGTTGCCACCAGTATTGTATTTACATAACTGCTGATCCAGGTCCACCCGTGTGCAGTCAAAGAATCATTTGCAGGATAATTGAAATTCTCATCCAGCAGAACCTGCGAGTTCAAATTGCCTGCGGTACTAATAACAAAAAATACCGCAATAAGAAGTAGTAGTCTTCTCATGTTTATAGTCTCCTTTAGTTAAACAATGTTTTTGATTATTGCCCAAATATAACACTTATAACATTAATTATCTGTAAAGAAAAAGTTAAGATTTAAGCCCGAAAGGAAATAGAAGCTAAGATGGCTGTGAGCGGAGTTTGACCCGTGAATCAGCCGATTTAGGCCGATTCTGAGCAAAAAATCCTAAAAAACCCGGTACCAGGACCGGGGAACTATCTTTGTATCTGAATCTAAGCAGCCGTATCGAATTTTTTATCTGTTAAGGCTTTTCATTTTTTCCATGTACTTCTGAATTAGAAGTTCGTAATCTTCGGTATAATTTTCCTCCTGAAGCTCAAGTGCATCCTGATTGATACCGTTTATTATGTTTGGCCGCGATATGACGATCTCCGGTGGCGAAGATCTTTCAAAATTCCTGCCGGGACGGGATTCACGCTTCTGCTCAAAATCTTTTTCGCGCGTGGATAGCTGGAAATCCAGCATCCTTGAAAGTATCTTCTCCTGCCGTTTCTTTGTTTCGGGAGTTATATTGTTTTCCTGCAGATCTTTGATTATCTCATTCATGTCTTTTTGAACCTGGTCAAGATTGCCAAGCATCTTTTTGCCCTCAAGCTCCTGCTGTTTTTTGAACTCTTCATTCATCTGCTGAACGCCTTCTTTAATTGCCTGCTGTTCCTGCGCAAGCCGCTGCATCTGTGCCATTTGTTCCTGCGTAAGCTCTCCCTGGTTGCCGTTAGGGTTAAGTCCCTGCATCTGCTGGTTCAATCCCTGCTGGCGCTGTATCATCTGCTGTAATTGCTGAAGAAGCTGCTGCAAGCTCATTGATGGCTTATTGCCCTGACCGGGTTTGCCGCTGTTGCACATTTGCTGCATTCTTTCCATTGCTTTATCAAGGCTTTCCTTTGCTTTTCCCTGTGATTTGTTGGCGCCTTTCCCGTCTTTTTTGCCAAGCTTGTCTGAAGCCTTCTGCATTTCGTTATATGCATCACCAAGGTTCTTGCTCATCATCGGGCTCATTCCCATTTGCTGTGCCATGCTCATCATTTCCTCGGTCAGATTTGAAAGCTGATTCTGCAGCTGGTCCTGTTCCTGCTTATTTTCCTGGAATTCTTTTGAATCGCTGTTTTTATCAAGCTCTTCAGACTGCTCCATTAGCTCGCCCTGCTTTTTTGACATTTCTTTCAGCCGGTCAAGGAATTCCTGCATCTTAGCCATAAGCTTCTGGTTCTCTTTTTCCATCATATCCATCAGCATTTGCTGCATCTGGTCGTTCATCTTATTCAGGTCTTCGGATATTTCCTCCTGCTTCTTCTGTGACTGGTCCCTGTTGCTGTTTTGCAGGTCATTTGCAGACTGCTGCATTTTCTGCTCAAGCTGTTTTTTTATCATTTCTTCGATCATCTTCTTCATCTCTTCAGATAGCTTCTGATCGCCGGTTTTTTTCATATTCTCTGAAAGCTCTTTCATTTGCTCACGGAACTTCTCCAGCTCTTTTTTCAGCTGTTCCTGAGTTTTTGACTGTTCGTTCAGTTTATTGTTGTCATTTTTCGGAGTTTCCTTGGTCTGTTCCTTTAGCTCGTCCTGTTTTTTGGTTATCTGGTCAAGTTTTTCTGTCAGCTCACCGAATTTCTGCTCATTCATAATCTTATTCAGCAGCTCCATTGTTTTTTCCAGGGACTTCTTGAAGTTCTCTTCATCGAACTTGAAGTTCTTCATCGCTTCTGAAAGCTTATCTTTGTTGAAATTCTTCATTGCTTCCTGAAGCTTCTTAAGTGCATCGCGCAGCTCTTTGGAATCGATCTTCTGGAAAAGCTTCTGCAGCTCCATGTACTTATCAAGCGTTTCCTTCGAGATCTGGCTGTTCTGCTGATGCTCTTTCATCAGGTCTTCGAGCTTCTGACGGGTTGCATTCAGATTGTTCTGTACATTTTCAAGCTTTTGCTGCATTTCCTGGTTTTTCTTCGGGTCATTCAGCCCAAGCTCTTCAGGGTTTTTCTCCATCTTATCCTTGATCTCATCCAGCTCTTTTTTAAGATCCATTGCATCTTCATATGCGGATTTCAAAGTGCTCTCAATTTCTTCTTTTGACTTTTCGGTCTTCTTAAGCAGTGATTCAAGTGACGGGTAAATCAACTTAAGTGTTTGTGAGCGGGTCATTTTCGGACCGCCAAGGGCATCGTTGTCATAAATCTCAACAAAATATTCTACTTCATCTTCTGTTCCCAGGTTAAGCCCCGAAAGGTTCCACATATACGGGACTTCAAGGCCCGTTGCATCAGTGTTTTTAACCGGAATTTCCGCAAACCGGAAATCGTTATCTGCCGGCCCGAATTTTGACTTAACGAGTTTATAGCCTAAGCGCATTTTGGTGAATCCGAAATCATCACTGACCCTGGAACGGATCAGTATATCGCGCTGACCCTGGATATTGGTTTCGCCGCTTTCCGGCTCTATGATATTTATCCTTGGATATTCATCGGGATAAACACGCAGGATGTATTCCTTAGGATTAATATTTGTAAGCTCTCTGCCGTTATGTTCCTTAAAAATGCCCAGCCTGAATGTTCCGTTACCGGATGCAGTAAAAGTGCCAACAGCAGTCCTGCCGCTCAGCTGCATCATAAGCGGCTGCGATGCGCCTGTAAACTGGATCTCAGAGCGTGAAAGTTCATCGGATGACTCGAGTTCAACATAAATGGTACTCCCCGCTATTGTTGATATTTCATTTCCCTCAATTACTCTGGAGGGCAGCCTTGTGTATGCCGGGGGGTATACAGTTATCTTAACGCTTTTCAGAACAGGTTTGGCAGTTATCGATATTGTGTATGAACTGCTTTTGATCCCTTTATATTCGAACCAGTAAATTGTGTTGGAATTAACTGCCGCAAGCAGAGTTTTGAATTCGTTTTCACCGGCTGCACTTAATGTTTTTTCATCTGCAGTTATCTCAATCCCGTCACCGGTTACTTGCTTAGTATGAAGCGTTACTTCCTCAGTTCTGTAATTCGGGTCGTTGAATGAAATCTTTGTGCTTACCTCTACATTTTCACCTTTTGTTATTTCAACGCTTCCCGGTTTTACATCAAATGCTATACCAAGCGAGTTATCAACAAATGTGAAATTATAATCAATTATCCTGTTTGCAGCAGCCAGAAAAGTATTCGGGAAAACAAAAAGCATGGAAGTAAAAAGCAAAAAGGTAAAAGTGAAAAGTATTATAATGCGGTTATTTTTTTTGAATGAAATAATATTTGAGAAATCGTAAGCTCTTGAGTTCTCGTCAACAAGTCTTATGGATTCGGCTGCGAGTGAGCCGGAGAATATGGTGTCGTTTTTTTTGGTATAATCGTAAAGCTGAATTGCATTCAGAAGATTGTCTTTAATCTCGGGATAATATCCGCCGATCTTCTTTGCGTATAGTTTTATCTTAACCGGCTTTGACAGATTCTGCAAACGAATATAAGTGATAAACAGTATCATTACAGCCGTTGCTGCGAAAGCAGAAACGAAACCGAAGAACATTATCATTCTAATAGGGGAGCTGAAGCTGAAAATGGATTCGAGAACAATGAGAATGAGCGCAACTGAGGTGAACGCTATGAGAGCCCAAAAAGAATTTCGCAGCAGCCTGAACAGCACATCTTTTTTCCCGGCATCAGATATCCTTGTAATAAAGCTCCGGTATGTCAACTCTAAAGTACTCATAAACTATGATTTAGAGGGCGTAATTTTCCTTTGGCTTAAAGTGCAGACTTTCTTTATTTAAGCTTAATAATGCTAAAAATGTTCCCTAATTTCAAGATAGAATGATAAAAGTGCGGTTAAGATCAGAAAACCGGTAAGAAGATCAATTTGGCTAATTATTCAGCACATAGACTATAATATTAGTGCCCATCTTGAATGATTCTTCACGCTTTTCGGGCGGGTCGTCGTGTTCCCTGGGATCAGCCCAGCCATCGGAAATATTGGTTTCGTAGGTATAATATACACAGAGCCTTCCGCCAAAATAATAGCCGAATCCCTGAGGAGGCTTCCCGTCGTGTTCGTGAATCTTGGGCAGGCCACCCGGGAAGTTAAAATGTGATGAGTATATTTTATGGTCAAAAGGTAATTCCTGCAGCTGCTGATCCGGGAAGACTTTTTCCAGCTCACGCCTTATGGATTTATCCATTCCATAATCATCATCAGCGTACAGAAACCCGCCGCGCTCGAGGTATGTCCTGAGCCGCTTCACTTCACTCTCACTGAAAGATATGTTGCCATGTCCGGTAATTAATATGAACGGGAAATTAAAAATGTCATCGCTTGAAATATCAACTGAATAGAATTTCGGTTCATCAACATCAATGGCTGTGTTCTTCTTAAGGTATTCCATCATGTTGATCTCTGCTGACGGATCGTTATACCAGTCACCACCGCCGGAATACTTTAGCCTTACGATCTTGAATGAAGATGACAGCTTGTTAATACCATCAGTCTGTGAATAAACAAACACCGGAATAAGCAGCAGCATCAATATTCTTTTCATATCATTTACGCCGTTTGTATTTCAACTGGTCTTTTTCATTCTAATTGTTGAACGGGAAAGGAAATGCCCGCCGGCTTCGCCCCAGGAATAATTATAACTCATATCATTATTATCCCAAAGCTCAATGGTTATCTCTTCCCTGAAAACATTGTTATCTTCAGGGTCTCCGAAGCCGAATATCATTAGTGAGTGTTTGTTCGAAACCTGGCGGAATCTCCTGAGTTCAAATCTTGCCATAGTGCCGATATTATTGTTTAGTGTCCAAAGCGAGAGCTTATTTTCATTATCGCGGCAAATTACAGAAACTTCTTCATTATAAAGCACAGTTTCAGAATTATAAAGAGTTGTTTTTTTGTTGAACTCATTTCCTTCAAGTCCAACTGCCCTGTATTTGATCAAAACGCCCTTCTTGTCAACAACTGCCCTTAATGATAGTGTTCCCTGGAACTCTTTTTTCTCATGGTTTATACCTTTGCCAAGATAATTACCTTCTCTTTTCATCAAAAGCTCAAGCGGGTCTATTTTTTTGTGAATATTTTTTGTCTGTTTATGCAATGCGCCTATCCTATCCTATCCTTTTAACGTATCAAAACTGTCAGGGGTTTCCGGTATCACTTAATTCCTGTTTCCCAATCTGTTTTAAGGAGCGAGTACATCTTCAAATCATGAAACTCACCTTTGGCATACAATCGTTTCCTCAGGATGCCTTCAAAATTCATATTGCATTTCTGCATCACACGCTCGGAAGCAAGGTTCGGCAGCTTGCAGGTAGCTTCGATTCTGTTCAGGTTCATGTCTTCAAATCCAAACCTGATAATTTCAGTGAATGCTTCTGTTACTATTCCCATATTCCAGAAATCCTTTGAAATAGCATAACCTGCTTCTGCATATCCGTTGGGATATGACCATATATGAAACCCTATAGTCCCTATTAGTTTGCCAAGCTCTTTATGAACAATACCCCATGGACTGGGAATTCCGTCAATATACTGCTGTGTTACAATTCTGAGGTAATGCATTGAGTCCGAAATATTTCTGTGATATTCCCACAGTACATGTTCGGCAACTTCCGGAACGGATGCATATTCAAACATATCTCCCGCGTCACGCATCGAAAGCCTTCTCATGCGCAACCTGCCTGTTTCCAAAACCGGGAGGTTCCTGAAAACATTGTATGGTGTGGATGTTATTATCATAGTTTTGAGCATCAAAAATATTAAATATTGGTTTAATAGAATAGGTAAAACCTTTGTGATAAGATGCCGCCGGAAATTCAATAATTGAATGGATTGTAATTTGAAACAGATATCTGTAATTTTGCTCAAACAAATCAAGAAAAATGGCGGAAAAATACACAAAAATCAAGAAAATCTACGAAGGTAAAGCCAAGAAGCTTTACACATTAAAGGGTAAACCCGGGGTGCTTTTGCAGGAATTTAAGGATGATGCCACAGCTTTTAACGCAAAGAAGAAAGGTACAATCCTAAATAAGGGCATAATAAACTGCGGACTCACGACATACATATTCACTTTTCTTAAGAAAAGGGGAGTGAAGAATCACCTTGTCAAACAGATATCACCAAATGAACAGATCGTTAAGAGGCTGAAGATAATTCCGATAGAAGTGGTTGTGCGTAACATTGCTGCCGGAAGTTTGCTTAAGAAAACCAATCTGAAAGAAGGCCAGCAGCTATCCAAACCGATAGTGGAGTTCTATTACAAAGATGATGCAAAAGACGATCCTATGATCAACGACTCGCACGCACTTGCAATGAAACTTGCAAATGAAAAAGAACTGAATACGCTCAGGCAAACGGCAAGTAAGATCAATTCAATTCTGAAACCTTTCTTTCTGAAAAGAGGATTAAGGCTGGTCGATTTCAAGCTTGAGTTCGGTAAAGACAACAAAGGTACAATACTTCTTGGTGACGAGATAACACCGGATACATGCAGGCTGTGGGATAAGAAAACCAACAAGAAGCTTGATAAAGACCGGTTCAGATTTGATCTTGGCGGAGTTAATGAGGCATATGCCGAGGTCAGAAAAAGGATCATCGGGAAATAAAGATTGAGACTTGCCATATACGGTAGAAGCGTTGTTATCAAAATGCTTGCATTAACCCTTGCATTAGATATTATTGCCCTGGTTATTCCGAATGAGATCGCAAAAATTATTCTTCTTGTTGTCTCAATTCTGCTTATCTCATTTACTTTGTATTTCTTCCGTGACCCGATACGGCAGCTGCCGGATAAGCTTAAAGAAAATGAGATAATCTCTCCGGCAGACGGCAAAGTAATGTTGATAGATGAAACCGAAGAACATGATTTCCTGAAAGCTAAGGCCAGGGTAATAGGGATTTTTCTTTCGCCTCTGAATGTTCACGTAAACAGGATACCTGTATCGGGGAAAGTGAAATTTTTTCAGTACATAAAAGGCGAGTTCATTGCAGCTTTTGATCCGAAATCATGCGAGCGCAATGAGAGGACATTAATTGGCATCGAAGGGTCGGATTTCAAAGTTTTATTTAAGCAAATTGCAGGATTTGTTGCCAGAAGAATTGTATGCGAATTGAGAACAGGCGATATTGTGAAAATCGGAGAAAAGTTCGGAATGATAAAATTCGGCTCAAGAACAGATGTCATCCTGCCGTATGATTCACTGATAAAAGTTGCAGTGGGAGATAAAGTTACGGGCGGAGAAACTATACTGGCGGAGGTTCTGAAGTAGAATGAAGAATCGCATGGGATTTGTACCGAGCCTTTTTACAGTACTGAACCTCTTCTGCGGTTTCATGTCTGTTATCAGCGCTTCAGGCGGAGACATTACACAGGCAAGCCTCTTTATTCTGTACTCAGGACTTTTCGATATGTTTGATGGTGTGGTTGCGCGATTCACGGGCACATCCTCAAAGTTCGGTGTTGAGCTGGATTCTCTTGCGGATCTTGTTTCTTTCGGTGTAGCTCCTTCATTCATTCTGTATAAGTCGTTTTTCTTCCTTCACGATGGATTTGGAATTGCACTTGCTTCGCTCATCATGATCTTCGGCGCTTTAAGGCTTGCCAGGTTCAATGCGAATCTCATCGGCTTCGATAAAGCATACTTCAGCGGTGTTCCGGTCCCCATTCCGGCAGTAACGGTCGCCTCTTTCTTTCTTTTTTATTACAATGATAATTTTTCTCCCGCCCTGAGTGAGACGTTCATTTACTGTATGGCCATAGGTTTACCGCTTCTGATGGTCAGCACTTTTAAGTATGATACAACACCCAGGATATCAATGCGCGAGCTGAAAGAACATCCGGTAAAATCCATAATTGTAATACTTTCTATTGTACTGGTGGTTGCGACAAGGGGTGAGGGTCTTTTTGCATTCTGCTTGTTCTACATCAGTACCGGAATATTCAGAAGCTCAAAGAACTTCATCAGGAAGAACTTATTCGGCAGGAAGCATCGGGGTGACGAAGAAACCGGGGAGAATCTGAAGTTCAAGTCTTCGAATTAATTTATCAATTCTTTCAGTACTCTTACAAATTCTTCAACGTCAGATTCCGTATTAAACCTCCCGAAAGATATCCTGAGCGAAGATTTTGCGCTTTTGTCGTCATAACCAATTGCTTTTAATACGTGCGAAGGCTGTATCATTCCCGAAGTGCATGCTGAGCCTGAAGAAACCGCAATACCTGAAAGGTCAAGTTTTATCAATATAGTTTCCGGATCTCTTTTTATTTTTTCAGGCCTGAAAGAGATATTCAGCATGTTCGGCAGATAAGTATCATCCGGATTTACGGTTTCATTTCCCGGAGGGGAATTTATGATTACAGAATCGCCAAGAGTTTCATTGAGCAAGGATGTCAATTTGCTTCTCATTTTGTTATATTTTTCAATATCGCTTTGCATTTCCTGTTTCAATATTTCAATTGCTTTCTTGAATCCTGCAATTGCCGCAATATTCTCTGTTCCGCCCCTTCTGTCACGCTCCTGCTTTCCGCCGTGGATGTATTTATCAATATTTGTTCCTTTTTTGATATATAAAGCGCCAATCCCTTTGGGAGCATAGATCTTGTGAGCAGAAAATGTTGCTGTATCACAGCCCAATTCCTTCATGTTAAGGCGGACCTTTCCCAAACTTTGAACAGTATCGGTGTGTAAATGAACTTTGCGCCCGCCGGTAATTTTTGAAATTGACCTAATATCATTTATTACGCCAAGTTCATTATTTGAGTGCATTACCGTTACTAGAAATGTATCATCATTTATTTTTTCTTCAAGTTCATTAAGATTGATACGACCCGACTTATCAGTTTGAAGATAGATCAGTTCAAATCCAAAGCGGTTCTTCAGGTATTCAAGTGAATCAATAACAGCAGAATGTTCAATTGCGCTCGAGATAATGTGGTATTTCCTGAGTTCTTCACCATCGGGAGTGAAACCCAGCCTGTTAAACGAAATTCCTTTAAGCGCAAAGTTGTTTGATTCAGTTCCGCCGGATGTAAAATATATTTCACTTGGTAAAGCCCCAACAAACGCGGCAAGGGTATCCCTTGCATCTTCAAGAAGAACTTTGGCATCTCGCCCGTAACTGTGAACGGAAGAAGCATTACCGAAATTTTCACCAAGCCAGGGCAGCATTGCTTCGAGCACCCTGCTATCCAAAGGAGTAGTTGCTGCGTTATCCAGGTAGATCTTTTTCACTGGGGCAAAGTTACTTTAAAAAGCCTGTGTGTACAATTCAAATCTGTCGGCTCAATTGAAAAATATAGTCGTGGCACGAGTGTTGTTTTTAAATTATCTTTGTATTAATGCTTTACAAAAAAATAATCCGTCCGGCATTATTCAAATTCGACCCCGAAAAAGTTCACGATTTTACCATAAAATTGCTGTCTGCCGGTCTTGTGCCGCCGCTAATTCGCCCGTTTATGGGATTTGAAGATAAGAAGCTTGAGGTAACAGCCGGAAAGCTAAAGTTCAAAAATCCTATCGGTCTTGCCGCAGGAATGGACAAGAACGCAACCGCTCTTGGAAGCTGGAATGCGCTTGGGTTTGGTTTTGCAGAAACAGGAACAGTGACTCCATTGCCGCAGGAGGGGAACGAGAAACCAAGGATGTTCCGCCTGCCTGAATACGGGGGAATAATAAACAGACTTGGTTTCAATAATTGCGGGGCTGACCGTTTTGAGGAGAATCTTGAACGAATAAAAGACCTCTTGCCAAAGGATTTCATAGTCGGGGTGAATATAGGGAAGAACAAACGCACAGAGCTTGATGATGCGTACCAGGATTATGAATTCTCATTCAAAAGATGTTTTGAGTCAGCAGATTATTTTACAATTAACGTAAGTTCTCCAAATACCGAAGGCTTAAGACAGCTTCAGCAAAGGAAATTCCTTGATGAAATATTGAAATCACTTCAGGCATTAAATAAAGAGCTTGACGAAACATATTCTTCGAGCACGAAAGACATATACCTTAAAATAGCACCAGACCTGACCGAGGGTGAGCTTGATGACATTCTGCAGGTTTCCATTGATAACGGATTAACGGGGATCATTGCAACTAACACGACCATATCGCGTGATACCCTTCCGCAAGGGAAGTATGAATCGGGGGGACTTAGCGGCAAGCCTTTGGAACCGATCGCAAATTCCGTGCTGAAGCATATTAAGAAACACTCAGGTGATAAGCTAGGAGTAATTGCATGCGGAGGAATTTCAACCTATGATGACGTGAAAGAAAAGCTTGATCTTGGTGCCTCTCTGGTGCAGATATATACCGGGCTGGTTTATGAGGGTCCGGGGTTAATAAAGAAGATCAAGAAAGCTCTTGCAAGTTCAGCCTCTGGCAGCTGAGACGTGATTTGTTTCTATCAACTGAGTTTTGTACTGATCCCATTTCCAGATATAGTCGTGCCGGTAATTCCTAAGCAGGATCAGGAATGCAAGTGCCATAAACACTGTTGCCGGAAACGCAGAGCCTATTCCCAATGGTGCAATTGCAAACCCGAAGATGATCCCGCCCAAGCATGCAAGTCCGGTGAAATGTCTTTTGAGTATCAAACCCGCCGCAATTAACATCTGTCCTGAAGAAATGATCAAAATGTATGTTAAGGTATGTTCTGCAAACGAACCGTAAATAAACTCCGCGTAAAAATTGTGGAATGAAAGCTCACCGAAGACAAGATAAGAGTGCGGGTCTGCAAGTGCCGTGATGCCATTGAATATTGAAGCGGACAAGAAAAGGAGGAAAAGAAATACCCTGCAATAGATCGGTTTCCAGATAGCTGCGGCAAGACATAAAAGGAAGAGCGCATTAGTGATAACGTAAGGAATAATATACCTGTCAAGAGTTTCCAATCTTACACGGTGGTTTAATGTTTCTCTTATTCAGTTCAGCACTTAATTTTTCGGGGAACCCGCGGCAAGTGCAGTGTTTCAAGTGTTCAGTATGCCATTTCGATCTTTCTTCAATAGTCGGATTCTTTAGCATTTTATTCTTAAGGTGCCACTCTTTATTGATCTTCATAAACGGTATGATCTATGATACAAAAATATAGTACCCGATGAGCAGAAAGAATGATTTAAGTCAGTCTGGACTATGAAAATTGAAGTCAATGAATCATTACATTTAATACTGTTTTTCATTTGTGTAATTTTGGGTTAATTAAGGTAGGAAAATGTTTATGGAAATAAAGATAGAAGGATACACTGAGGGGAATGAGGGTGAACTTATTGAATTCCTGATATCCCAAAAATGGGAGTACCACAGCACCCCCATAATCAGCAGAGAGAAAGTGCTGGAACAATTGAAAAACGGCTATTATACCGGCAATGAAGTGAAGACATTCATCATAAGAAGCGATACAGGAAGTATGATTGGAATGATAAGGCTCTTCGATCTGGGACCGGACGCCTTAGATGATAAAGAGACGCCACTATTTGATATTCGCCTTAATTCAGAAATGCGTTCGAAAGGAATTGGTACAAAAGCTGTCAAGTGGCTTACAGATCATATATTTATCAATTATCCGAACAAATACCGATTTGAAGCAACAACACGGGCCGATAACATTGCAATGAGGAGAGTGCTTGAAAAATCCGGATTCGTGAAAGAAGCTCATTATCGTCAGGCATGGCCTGATTCCGAAGGAAGGAGATATGATTGTGC
>JAUQWS010000106.1 GCA_030835025.1 Ignavibacteria bacterium
ATCTTTTCAAACCTGCTTTCTGCATCACGCACAATTCTTCCGTAACCGAACGGATTTTCAAAAACAGTAGTCAGCAGCGTTGCATCATTGTTGTTTGAGAAGTGTTCGTCTATTAACTGCTGAACTGTTTCCAGCTTAAGAAGCGGCACATCACCTGAAAGGATCAGGATATTGCCGTCATAATCCTTAAGCAAACATTCACTCTGCATTACAGCGTGACCGGTTCCGAGCTGTTCTTCCTGTACAGCGTATTCAATATTCCTGTCCGGGAAGTTCATGTTAAGATAATCTATGACCTGTTCCCTGTGGTGACCGACAATCGGCACGACTTTTTCCGCATTCACCAAAAACGCGAGCCTTACAACATGATCAATCATCGGTTTGCCGTTGATTTCGAACATGACCTTTGGTTTTTCCGGACTCTTCATCCTCTTACCAAGTCCTGCCGCAAGAATTACTACTGCAAGATTTCCGGAATCTGTTCCTTCGGTCTTTTTTACCTGCTGCATCAGTTTGGCGAGCTCATTTTCGCGGAATGCGGAATTCTTATTATGGAAATCTGTATCTGTTATAGGCATTGTTGGGAATTAAAAAACCGGGTAAGTTAACGATAAGTTATAAAAAGAAGCAGCAGATCTAGTTGTTTTTGAATTTCAGCAGGTGCTGTTTTGATTTGTTTTTCCAGCCTGCCTGAGATTCATAATCCACAAAGTAAATCTTCAGATCTGCCTGTGATTCGTAATCTACAAAATACAGTTTAAAATCAGCCTGACTTTCGTAGTCAACATTATACCATAAACCGTCTCTATCAGCCTGTGAATCATACTTGACCATGTACACGTTCAGGTCAGCCTGTGATTCATATGATACAACATATATTTTCAAGTCAGACTGTGATTCGTACTGAACCTTGTACATTTTTTGAGCTAATAAACTGCCCGAAGCAAAGAGAAATGCAGACAGGAAAAGCAGTATATTTCTTTTCATCAGACTTCGATAATTTCGTTTGTGTGCTTGATGTCTTTTACTTTGTTGCTTTTATCAAGCATTATCAATGTAGGCTTGAAGGATTTCAATTCTTCTTCCGTATAATTTGCATAAGAGATAATAATTATCTCATCTCCGACAGCGGCCATCCTTGCAGCCGCGCCGTTTATACAAATAGTACCGCTTCTTCTTTTACCTTCAATTGCATAGCTTTCAAACCTGGAGCCGTTATTGATATTTACAACCTGTATTCTTTCATACGGCACAATATCCGCGGCATCAAGCAGATCGGCGTCAATTGTAACGCTTCCCTCATAGAAAAGCTCAGCCTGCGTGACTGTCGCGCGGTGGAGCTTTGATTTACACATTATTCTTTCCATTATAACAAAAAACTCCTTTCTTAATACCCTAAATTAACGCTTAATTACTATATTATCAATTAACCGCACACTGCCAAACCTTACAGCCAAACTTATCAAAATTTCACTCTTTTCCCTGTTTTTGAGTGATCTAACTTCTTCAAGCGTTGTGTTATCATTAAACGAAATGTAATCTATTTTTGTTGCAGTTTTTCTGGATTTTATGAGTTTGCTCATCTGACCTTTAAGGAACCCGATATCCCCGTTGTAATTTTCCAGTGTCAGTTTGCGTCGGGCATACCGAAGTGCTTTGTAAAGATAAGCGGCGTCGGCCCTTTGCCCAGGGGTTAGATACACGTTCCTTGAGCTCATTGCGAGTCCGTCTTTTTCGCGTACTGTAGGGGATATTATGATCTTTGTATTTACATTCAGTTCCGTTGTCATTTTCTTCAATACAGCTGCCTGTTGTGCATCCTTTTGACCGAAGACCGAGAAATGCGGCTGCACAATATTCAGAAGTTTAAGCACAATTGTTGCAACACCTTTGAAATGTCCGGGGCGAACAGAGCCCTCGAGGCCCGAGCTTGCTTTTTCAACGTTCACGTAAGTTGAGTAACCTTTAGGGTACATTTCATTATCATTCGGGTAGAAAACGCAGTCAACGCCTCCATCTTTGCAGAGCTTTTCATCTCGCTTGAAATC
>JAUQWS010000012.1 GCA_030835025.1 Ignavibacteria bacterium
CAGCGAGTAACTTATGATCGTAGTGGGGTTGAATGGATTCGGATAATTCTGGCTGAGTGCAAAAGTAACCGGATTGCTGTTGCTGCCAACTCCGGTAACGGTTGTTCCGTAAGGGAAATTAGTTGCCTGCGCATTTGTTGTATAGTAACATACAAAATAAGAGCTGTTAGGCATTCCCAATGCAACAGTGTTTGCAGTGTTTGCTGTCGGTTTGGTTTTTGCTGTCAGTATAACATGCCTTAGTGAATCGGTAACTTTGAACTTGATAGAATCAAGAGCAATCTGATTTGTTGTATCAAACGGAATCTCCCTAAGCATCCTGTCGCCGGCATCTACGATGTTATTCTTGTTAACATCCCAAAACAGCCTGAACTTTTCAATGTCATTTGCTCCCGCAGTTCCGCTTCTGGAAAATATCATCTTCTTAACGGAGCCTATCCACGGTGAGGTAGTATTCCTGATCTTCAGCGCTACAAGTTCCCTTGCCGTGTCATTCACAGTCACCGTTGAGTTTAACAGCCAGTTGCTTCCTCCGTTAACACCTTCGGTCAAAGCAGCAGGAGAAGTTGTTGCCAGGAGCGCATCAATTCTGCCCGAACCATACCTGTAATCTTTGCCCGGATCACCCTTTTCAACAGCGGTCAGCTCTAAGACCCTGTCAAGATCACCGGGTAACATTTCGGGGTTGATAGAAAGCATCAGAGCAAGGCATCCTGCTGTGTGCGGTGTTGCCGATGACGTTCCTCCGAAGGTTCCGTAACCGCTGCCGGAGCTGACATAAGTAGAAATTGAGCTCTCGCCCGGGGCAGATACATCAGGTTTAAGCAGACCCATTGAATCTGGTACTTCGACCGGTGCAACCCGGCTGTACGGATAATCACTGTGCCCTGCAAGAATTGTATAAGGCCATGTTCCGCTGTTCCACAGCGCCCAGTTGCCCCATAGTGTCGGTCCATGCGGAGAAGAACTTGCAATCACATCAGAACCGCAATTGACATTACCAACTCCAATAACACCGCTTAGGTTTCCAATCTTAAGCTGGTCAGGATGTCTCCATGGTGCGGGAGAGCACCCTGCCGTTGATATATTCAGAGGTATCCCAACGGTATTACCATCGTTGCTGGTGGAGTTTGAATGGATCATTCCTCCTGCCAGAGACATATCATTAGCCTGGCGCACCAGACTGTAATCAGGTTTCGGATTGAAGTACCACTTGTAGCTTAAAGAGCTTGTTGTGATATCGCATCCCATTAACAGAGCATACTGAAAAGCAGATATCTGCACGGTGAATCCTCCATTGTTCCTCATAACAAGGCATTTTGCCTCTGGTGAAACTCCGGTCTGTGTTCCGCCGGTACCGTCTCCAACAACATGTCCAAGCGTGGCAGAACCATGTGAAGCACTGGTGATCGTTCCGCTGTTTGTTCCGAAATCCCAGCCGATAAGATCATCCACTTTTCCGTTTCCGTCATTATCAATTCCGTTAATATCACCCGCATCAAATGCCGAAGAAGTTCCTGAACCCCAGATAATGGTCATACCGTTGCTGTTTGCATCTTCGCCAAGGTTCTGCCATACCCCTTTTACAAGGTCAGGATGTCTCCACCAAAAACCATCGTCAGCATTAGCCACAAGAACTCCCCTTCCTCTATTTCCAAGGGCCCAGCAGTCATCAGCATTCATAAGCACAACCCCCGGCTCCGGAGCAAGTGTCATAAACGGAGTTGATACCGTTATCATATCCTGAAGCTGCTCGATAGGGTATTGGGGATCATAGTTGATCTGCCTGATCTCGTTAAAGGCCGCATCCAGTCCTGTTATTGCAGAAGGATTAGCTTTAAGTACGATTGCATTCACTATCCACAAAATTTCCACTGATTCAGCTCCCGCTCCTCTTGAAGCAAGAAAGCTCCGTACTCTTGATTGTGTAGATACGGAATGTTCTATCAGGCGGTCAACAACGATCTGCCTTCTTTCTTTCTTGGGAGTATCGTAAGGGATGTAAGCAAAGTCCTGTAATGTCAAGACGTCATTAAAAGTTATATAAATCGGGATCATTTCATTCGGACCTGTTCTTGTAAGGACTTCCTGAAGATAAGGATTGATCCTGCCGGTTGAGTAAGTGTTTGTAATACTCAACAGAGCAATAATTGCCAGTATGAAGTATTTTTTGTTCATGATATTTGAATTTGTTTGAAGAAAACTTTTTGCGGTATTACAGGCCAAACTATTGACCTGTCCTCCTGAATACCATGCGGAATATCATAAATATATACACACATTAAAATTATTACAATATAATTTCACCTGCGTAAGAATTGAAAAGGTTAGAATTTAACAAATAAACAACGTACAATTTGAACAAATCCACCTTTCCCCCGAAGCTTTCTTACCCAATCCGCCGCAGTGTACGAGATTGAAAACGTGGGAATTCGGTATTATTAATCCCCCTTTTAAAGGGGGATAGGATTTTAACAATCGGGTATTATTAAAATTGAATAAATATGTTTCTCCTTCGATGATTTTAGACGGGGATTAGGAAATAAAATCCCCATTTAAGTCATACAATGTAAGCATGCTATACTTTCTATCAATGCATAGTCA
Source organism: Ignavibacteria bacterium (assembly GCA_030835025.1). GTDB lineage: Bacteria > Bacteroidota > Ignavibacteria > Tepidaquicellales > OLB5 > OLB5. Next base: position 2,605 of record JAUQWS010000012.1, read on the forward strand.
AGTTTCAGGATTTTCATCCCCCTTTCAAAGGGGGATTTTAATGAAAGTTATATAAAACAAATCCCCCTTGTAAAGGGGGATTTTAAACAGTTTCCGATGAGTGCCGCCAAACATATCCATAAAAATAAAGCCGCGTTTCCGCGGCTTTATTGACTGCTCTTAATATCATTTCACGTTTGACTCTTACTTAACCAGAACCATCTTCCTTATGCTTGCAAACCCGGGTGTCTCAAGCTTATAGAAGTATATACCGCTTGCAAGGTTTCCGGCGTTGAAGTCATAGTTATATTTGCCGGGTGCATAATTTGAATTGATCAGTTCGCTCACTTCCTTGCCCGTGATATCGAATATTCTCAGCTTAACATTCCCTGCTTTTGAAATATCGAATCTTATATTCGTGCTCGGATTGAACGGGTTCGGGAAGTTCTGATAAAGATAGAACTCGTTCGGTACTTCATTTCCTATTGTACTGATCCCGATTACGTTGTTTACCAGCAATGAAATATTACGCTGATGAACAGGTGTACCGTTCGGTCCGCTGCCTTTTACTGTCACTGTATATGTGTTGTTTGTCACATTGCCGGATGTCTTTATTTTAAGCCTCAGAGAGTCCGGGTAAGTGGTCAAAGTGTCAAGCGGTGTATCCGAAGTCTTGTTCACAAATGTCATAGCAATTGTTCCTGTGCCCGGAGTAGTATTTAAAGTTGCAGTGAATTTTACCGAACGGTTGTACAGCTTCACAGCAGGAACAGAAACCCAATAGTATGCACTGTCAATTATGCTGTTAAGAGAGTCAGACGTGGGCCTTACTTTCATTGCATAATCCGGGAAATATGCGCCAACTGTCAATAAGTTACAGTTTCTGGCATCATACCAAACTGAATAACTAGTTTGTGAATTTGCAGTTATCGCGTCATAGTCTCCTCTGTAACAGTTCTGCTCAGGCGGACAAGATGGACATGGATAGGTGAAAGTCGCATTTGATATCCTCTGATTCGGGGCAAAAGTTGCACCTCCATCAGTCGTATAGGTTGCCCAAACGCCTGTAATATAACTTGCGGGGTTCTCTCTTGTATCGTACCATTTAATATACAGCGTACCGGTTGTTACATCGCACCAGATTGCAGGATACCACTGGTCACTTTGTTCAGGGTTAGCATTATCATTTACTCTAACCCACGCTGACCATGTTGCCCCGTAATCGCTTGACCATTGAAGTTTAATATCAGGTTTGTTGCCGTTACCTGCAGGATCGTTTGATGCGTAAACAAGATAAAGCCTGCCGCGGTAGGGTCCGTTACTGTTATCCATTGCGATCATAGGATAAGGCCTTGTCCTTGCATTATTGATCACGAGCCTGTTCTGCGAATTAAGTGTTCCGACATATCCCGCAACTTGCTGGGCACCTGTGAAAGTGAACGACTGGCCCCCATCGGTCGAGTGCTGGAATGTGTATATCACATTTGCGGTTGAACCTGTATTGGTTACATAAACTACAGAACCGCCGTTTGTGCTTCCGTATGGTCCAACTGCTATCATGACTCCGGGGACTGTGTTTGTATTGGAGTAAGTTGTTGTCCATGTTGCTCCCTGGTCTGTGCTTCTTGCAAAAGAACCGGGGGTGATAGCGGCGTAAACATTATTTGCATTTGGGCCGCTTGTCTGATCCGCAGCCAGAGTATTTCGGTCATTACCGCTTACTGAAAGCACGGCTGCAGTCCAGCTTGCCCCGTTGTTTGTTGAACGGTAAACATGCTGTCCCTGACTTGTGTGCAGCGAGCCGTATACAAGTGTGCCGGCGCCTGTGTATGCCGACCACGGGTCGCAGCAAGTACCGCTTGGATATGACGGGTTAAATGCTGCCCAAGAAATACCGCCGTTTTCAGAATGGCGCGCAAGAAGCGGGGTGTTGTTAATACCTACAAAAAGCCACATCGGGTTAGTTGGATGCTGAGAAAGATGCTGCTCATTCTGGTCCAAACCCAGATCAAAATTATCAAAACCGGATGCATCTGTAATCACATCATATTCATTTGTCGGGGAAGTAAAACTAAGATGTGTATAATACTCCCTTGTCGGCTGGTCTATGTTCGGATTATTATCATCAAACTTATGACCATTAAAATCCTGTGCCTGAAAGATTAAAATGCCTGCTGTTATTGCAAAACAAAGAGAAAAAATTCTGAAGAAGTTTTTCATTTGTGCGTAATTAGTTCGTAAAATAAAATTCAATTTGCATCAATATAATTGCAATTATACGCATTTTCAATAGTTTTAGGAGTGAATATCGATAACACGTCCCCTTTTAAAGGGGATTTTAAAGCAGGATATATTAAACAAATCCCCCTTATAAAGGGGGATGAGATTTTAGCAACCAGGTATTATTGCAATGGAAATAAATATCTTTTTCTTTCGATGATTTTAGACGTGGATTAGGAAAAAAAATCCCCTTCCAAGATTCACAATGTAAGCAAGCTAAACCTTCTATCAATGAATAGTCCAGATTTAGTATTTCCCTCTCCCTTTAAAAGGGGGACGGCAAGAAGAAAAAAAAAGAGCCGCATTTCTGCGGCTCTTAAGACAATTTTGCTTCTGTGCTTTTTATTTTACAAGCATCATCTTTTTAATACTTACAAACTCCGGAGTTTCTAATTTGTAGAAATAAACCCCTGTTGCAAGATTTGATGCATCGAAATCATAGTTGTACCTGCCTGCAGAAAGGTTTTCATTAACTATTTCTGCGACCTGTTTGCCGGTAACGTCAAATATTCTGACTTTCACCATGCCGGTCTTAGCAATATCAAATCTGATATTCGTGGTCGGGTTAAACGGATTCGGGTAGTTTTGATATAAACTGAATGCTTCGGGAATCTCGCCGTTTATATTCTGAATTCCGATGAAGCCTACATTCAGTGTATAATCCCTTACGTGAACAGGTGTTCCGTTTGGTCCTTTGCCTGTTACTCTGATTGTGTATAGTCCTGAAGGAACACCGCCGGTTGTCCTTGCCCTTAACCTGAGTGAATCAGGGAAAGAGGTTAGCCTGTCCTGTGTTGCCGGTGTTGTCTTGTTCAGGAACGTTAAAGTAATAGAGCCAACTCCGGGCGGGTTTGTAACAACAGCACTAAATAAAGCAGTATCATTATATAGTTTTACTGCGGGTACGCCCACTCTCACAAAAGCACTGTCATTTGTTCCCTGACAGCCAACTGATGTTGGTAATACTCTCATTGCAAAATCCGGGAAGTATGCACCCATATTCTGGTAACTGCAGTTTCTCGGGTCATACCATACTGCAAAACCGACTTTCTGATTGGCGAGCATTGCGTCATAATCGCCTCTGTAACAATTCTGATTGGCTCCGCATGCAGGGCATGGATACAGCCATGATGCGTTAGAGATCCTTTGGTTTGTTGCAAAAGTCGTTCCGCCGGTTGTTGAATATGTTGCCCATACTCCTGTTGTGAACGCACCGGGATTCTCTCTATCATCATACCATTTTATATAAAGCTTTCCTGTGACCGGTTCGCACCAAATTGCCGGGAACCAGGAATCATTGTTCTGGGGATTTGCATCATCATTTACAGTTATTCTGGTTGACCATGTTGCACCCTGATCTGTGCTGTATTGCAGAATTATATCCGGTTTGTTGCCGTTTCCTGCAGGCACATTTGAAGAATAAACCAAATAAAGTCTTCCTCTGTAAGTACCGTTTGAATTGTCCATAGCTATCATAGGGTATGTTCTGTGCCTTGCGTTGTTAACAGTGAGTCTTCCTGCACTGTTATAAAACCCGCTGTATCCAGCAACTGTTAAACTGGACATAACTGTAAAAGAACCCGAGGCTCCGCCGTTAGTTGAACGATGGAAAGTATATGTAGCATTCTGTGACGGTCCGCTTGAAGTTACAAGAATTACGCACCCGCCGTTAGTTGTTCCATTAGGTCCAACTGCGATCATTGCTCCAGGTAATGCGTGCGGAGCGCCTGTATATGTTGTTGTCCATGATGCTCCAAGATCTGTACTTCTTGCAAAAGGTGCACCGCCTGAACCTGTAATTGATGCATAAACATAATTCGCAAAAGGTCCGGTACCGGTCAATTCAGCACCTATGGTGTTCCTGTCGTTGCCCGATACAGACAGAACCGGTGATGTCCAGGTATTTCCGTTGTTTGTTGAACGGTAAACATACTGACCGCTTACGCCGGAGCCGTATATCAAAGTTCCGTTTGCAAGATAAGCTGACCATGGGTCACAGCATGTACCTCCGGGGTAACTTGGGTTTAGAGAAACCCAGTTAAGGCCGCCGTTTGTTGTGTTCCATGCATTTTGCGGAGAACCGTTCACGCCAAAAAACATATGCAGAGGATTTATGGGATTTGCCGAACCCATCTGTTCTGCAAAATCAATTCCTATGTCATAATTATCGAATCCCTGAGCATCGGTAATGATATCATAGTTATTATCATCCTGCATGGCGTGGAAGTGTGAAAAGGCTTCTCTTGTTGGCTTGTCAATTAAGGGATTGTTGTCGTCTTCGAAATTATAGCCGTTAAAATCCTGTGCCTGGAAAAGCAGCACACCGGTTATAACAACAAATCCGAGAAGTAAAATCCGGTTGAAATTTTTCATTTGTGATGATTGGTTAATTGATTAATGATTTTTGAGTGATAATCTTACAATATAAAAGCAATTCTCTATATATGCAATAGTTTTCATCAATTCCATTCTAGCG
>JAUQWS010000107.1 GCA_030835025.1 Ignavibacteria bacterium
AGGTAAGTTCTGACTGAGTTGGTTATCTGGAAATGGCAATGAATTATGCTGCAACTTTCATATATTTGTGTATCAAAATGAATTAATGCAAACAGAACTACCGCAAATACTTACAGTTTCAGAGCTTAACTCTAACATCAAACTGCTGATCGAGGAGAACTTCCGCTTTGTGCACCTGATCGGAGAGATTTCAAATTTCAAGGTACATACGCAATCCGGACACTTCTATTTTACAATTAAAGATGAATCCTCGCAGATAAGCGCCGTGATGTGGAAAACGCGCAATGCGAACCTGTTGTTCACTCCCGAAGACGGAATGCAGATCGTGGTTAAGGGCAGGGTTACGGTTTACCCCGCACGCGGAAACTACCAGGTTGAAGTCTGGGAGATCAGGCCTCAGGGTGCCGGTGAACTGCAGGTAAGATTTGAGCAGCTTAAGCAGAAGTTATTTGAAGAAGGTCTGTTTGACGAGGAGCATAAAAAACCCATTCCTGCATACCCTGAAAATGCGGCAATCATTACATCACGAACCGGAGCAGTGCTGCAGGATTTTATCAGAATTACTGAGCGCAGATATCCGCTTCTCAAAATATATTTATATCCTGCAACAGTCCAGGGATCAGGTGCTGCCGAAACCATCATCAGGGCTCTGAAGGATATTGAGAAACTTTCCAGATCCGGAGAATTGCCGAAACTTGACTGTATCATTATTGCCCGTGGCGGCGGTTCGGTTGAAGACTTGTGGCCTTTTAATGATGAAAAGCTTGCAAGGACCATATTTGCATTCAAAATCCCGATTGTCAGTGCAATCGGGCACGAAGTTGACTATACAATTTGCGATTTTGTGGCAGATTTAAGGGCTCCAACCCCATCTGCAGCTGCTGAGCTAATTACTCCAAATATAAAAGAGTTAATTGAAAATCTTGACAAATTTTCGTATTTTTGTAGAAGTTTTGTCCAAACAAAGCTGGAAAACCTCAGAAATTCAGTGAGGGAAATACAGGGAAGTTACTATTTTAACAGGCCAAAGGATTTGATCCTCAATTTCTACCAGCGCCTGGATGAACTTTCCAGGGGAATTACAGGCATTACCAACAGCCGGGTACGGGAGCTTAAGAGCGGAGTTAAATATTTCAAACAAACACTCCATCACATTAGCCCTGAAAATAACCTGAAAAAGGGTTACGCAATTGTAAGAAAGAAAGTTGAAATTGATGAATTGAGGTTGCAATTTGATTTCAACAGGATAGTAACGCGTGCTGCCGGTTTGAAAAAAGATGATGATGTTGAGATTAGATTCTTTGATAATAAAAAAGAGGCAAGGATAAAATAACAGACCGAATATACAAAAATTCAGGCGAATGAAATCAAAGAAAGAAAAGAAAGATAGTTCATTTGAAGATTCATTCAAGCGTTTGGAAAAGATCCTAGAGACACTTGAAACCGATGACTGCACGCTTGAGGACACAATTAAGATGTATGAAGAAGGGCTGGCACTGTGCAAAGTTTGTTATGACAGGCTGAATAATGCCGAGCTTCGTATTAAAGAGATAAACAAGACCACAAAAGGCGAAACTGAAATTAAAGATTATAAATAATATTTCCGGGGATTAAATTTGGAAACAGAATATAAGTATCTAAACGACGTAAACACACCTGCTGATCTTAAGAAGCTGAATCTTACTGAACTTAAGGTACTTGTTGATGAAATAAGGGATTATCTTGTCGATACAATATCTAAGATAGGCGGGCACCTGGGTGCATCTCTTGGTGTTGCAGAGCTTACGGTTGCGCTGCATTACGTGTTCAACACTCCTGACGATAAGCTTATATGGGATGTTGGCCACCAGGGTTACATACACAAAATACTTACCGGAAGGAAAGAGCAGCTTAAAACCATCAGGCAATATGGCGGAATAAGCGGGTTTTTGAAGCGCACTGAAAGCGAATATGATGTTTTCGGAGCGGGGCACGCAAGCACTTCACTTTCTGCAGCGCTTGGTGTTGCTGCTGCAAGAGATTTCCTTAAGAAGAAATATAAAGTTGTCGGAATAATCGGTGACGGTTCTATGACGGGCGGTATGGCTTATGAAGCTATGAATAATATCGGACTTTTGAAGAAAGATATCATAGTTGTGCTGAATGATAACAAAATGTCTATTGCGCCAAATGTATGGTCACTGCACAATTATTTCAATGAGTTTCTTGCGAATCCCTCTTACAACAAGTTCAGGAATTATGTTTGGGATGCAACCGGTAAACTTGATAAGAAGATCGGCGACAGGCTGCGCCATTTGGCTGCTAAAGTTGAAGGCGGATTAAAAGGTGTGGTAACTCCGGGTATGCTTTTTGAAGCTCTGGGATTCAGATATTTTGGACCAATAAACGGCCATAACATTGTTAATGTTGTCAAGATATTCGAAGAGATAAAGGATTTCAGCGGACCTTTGCTTGTACATGTTGTTACTGAAAAAGGACATGGATATAGACCTGCCAAGACGCATTACCAGAAATTCCATGCGTCTACACCATGGGACAAAATAACCGGCGAGGCAATAAAAAAATCAGGCGGTTCACCAGCTTATACTAAGATCTTTGGTCAGGCACTGGTAGAGATCTGCAAAGAAAATGAGAAAGTTGTAGGTATTACGGCTGCTATGCCGGATGGTACAGGACTGGATATACTTCAGAAAGAGATGCCTGAGAGGTATTTTGATGTTGGTATAGCCGAGCAACATGCAGTAACTTTTGCAGCGGGACTTGCGACTGAAGGCTTTACGCCGGTTTGCGCAATTTATTCTTCATTCCTGCAGAGAGCTTATGACCAGATAATCCACGATTGCGCAATTCAGAAACTGCCAGTTGTATTTGTAATGGATAGAGCAGGTATTGTTGGCGCAGATGGCCCTACACACCACGGTTCGCTTGACCTGAGCTATTTCAGGTGCATTCAGGGTGTAGTTATTATGGCACCTAAGGATGAGCAGGAATTAAGAGATATGCTTTATACCGCTACTTTGTATAAAAAGGGGCCGATCGCTTTGAGATACCCAAGAGGTAATGCATTGGGAGTTGAAATAAGACCTTTTGAGGAGATTCCCATCGGCAAAGGTGAGATCATTGAAAAGGGTACTGATGCCGCAATTATAGCAATTGGAAGTATGGTTGATGTTGCTTCAAAGGTACGCACTGCATTGGCAAAAGAAAACTTTGACATTGAGGTTGTGAATGCCAGATTCGTAAAACCACTGGATGGTGAACTGCTTAAAGACGTATTTGCACGGCATAAGAAGGTCTTAACACTTGAAGATAATGTAATCACCGGGGGATTCGGCTCGGCAATTCTTGAGTTTATGAATCAATACAGAATAAATGATGTTGAGCTTCTGGTCCACGGACTGCCGGATAAATTTGTTGATCACGGAACTCCGGACGAGCTGTATTCCGATCTCAAAATGGATGTAAAGGGTGTATCAGAGATCATCAAAGACCTTTTGCTTCAAAAAGAGAAGATCATTTATTAGCATCAGTATATAATTACCTTAACAGACGAATTGAAAGAACAGGCATTAGAGAAATACATTCCGATGGAATCTCTTACGGGGATCCCGCAGGATACTGGCGCAGCGGCAGATAAAAGACTGTATGTTGAAACATACGGATGCCAGATGAATTTTGCAGATACCGAGATCGTTAACGGTATTATGGCAAAACAGGGCTATGAAATAACAGAAAATATAGACGACTCTTCGATCATACTGCTTAATACATGCAGCATCAGAGAGATGGCTGAATACAGAGTATACCAGAGATTAAATGAGCTGAAGAAATATAAGAAGAAGAACCCTAAGCTTGTTGTGGGAATTATCGGTTGTATGGCAGAACGGCTGAAAAGGGGGTTGATGACTAAAAAAAGCGTTGTTGATCTTGTACTTGGACCCGATGAATACAGGAAACTACCTTCACTAATAGATAACTTAGTCGATAACGGCGAAAAGGGGATTGCAGTGAAGCTTTCAAGAGTTGAGACGTATGAAGACATTATGCCTGTCCGCAAAGAAGGTATCTCAGCCTGGCTTTCGGTTATGCGGGGATGCGATAAGTTCTGCAGTTACTGCGTTGTACCGTTTACGCGCGGAAGGGAGCGGAGCAGGGAAATGTCGGGTGTAGCTGCGGAAGTCCAAAAATTGTGGAGCGA
>JAUQWS010000108.1 GCA_030835025.1 Ignavibacteria bacterium
GTTATCGAGCTTGAAAATATCGCCAGGAAAATATACGGCAAACCCAAGCCCAGAGAAAGAACAAAAAACATAATGAAACCAAGGAACGGGCTGCCGACTTGTCCCACATAAACAAGCAGGCTAAGTACAAGCGGTCCGATGCATGGTGCAGCGATAAATCCAACGGTAAGTCCCATCATAAAAGTCCCAAGATAACCCTGACGGTTCTTCCCGCTGAAATTAGCAAGTGATTGCGGTATCTTAATTTCGTAAACCCCGAACATACTGAGAGCAAGTGCAATAAATATCAAAACAAGAATTGCCACAACTACCGGACTCTGCAGGAGGCTTCCAAAGACACCACCGGTCAGTGCAGCTACAAGTCCAAGTACTGAATAAGTAACAGACATACCCAACACATAGAAGAGCGCCATTAATATTTTGCCGCCCTTGCTGTTAGAAACCTGTGCACCGAAATAGCTTATGGTAATTGGTATTAATGGATAAACACATGGGGTGAGGTTCAAACCAATTCCCAACACAAAAATTATCAGAAGGGCGACGAACATTCCGTTCTCTTCAATATAAGCAGCTATCTGGTTCTTATTTTCTGAACTTGTGATTGTTTGGGTCGTATCGCGCTTGTTTTCAGTTAAATTTGTCTTGGCAGTTGATGTATCTTTTGTTTTGTCAAGATCTGTTGTATCTTTCCTGGTTGTATCAACCGGGTTAACTTCGGTCTTTGATGTATCAACTTTTGCCGTATCTTCCTTAATTGTAACGGTAACTGTAAAAGGAGCATCTTTTGGAGCAAAGCAGGCTCTATCGTTACATGCCTGGTAATTAATGGAACCGGAAACTTCATACTTTCCGGGTTTGATATTCTTCGGGGCTTTAAGATTGAGTCCGATATTTATCGAGCCTTCGTAAACATCGAGCTCAGTTTCAGAAAAGCTGAATTTGTACTTATGTGAAGTGGGCCAGGAAACTTTTGAAAGTTTCAGCTCGCCGGCATCAACAGTAATAGTTGTTGGAATCAGGTCCTCATCGCTGACCTGATTAGCATTAATGTGATAACCGCTTTGAACATCAGCTTTTATGTTTACCCTGATGTTTTCGCTGGGTAGAAATTCTTTTTTTGTGGATGATGCACTGACCGTTACGTATTGCTGTGAGAAGCTTAGGGTTGATATTATAAGCAGAAATAAAACAGAAGAGACTGTTTTTACCAATTTTGAGTGATTTTAGTTGTTTTTTGTTGTCCTAATTGGTAAAATTATTCATAGATTAGCTTAAATTCAATGGAAAACTACTTATGTAAACTACTCTTAAATCATAATAATTTCAAGATATAACGCAGAAATAGGGATTAAATTTGAGCTTTTTGTGTAATCCTTTTCATCAGGAAATAAACCAGTGTTCCGCACACAATACCGCCTGCGACTGCCCATGCCATATCAAATGTAAGAACATAAAGATTCCATTCGCTCATAGTTCCCAAAAGCATGAAGTTAAAAAATCCGATTACAGAGATATTGTAATAGATACCGCACAAAATTGAATGAATAAGGCTATTGCAGAACCTATCACGATAAAAATAGACAAATCCGTAAACCAGAAGTGCATTTGCGAAGTTCATGAACCAAACATTCTGAGACTGTGTAGTTCGGAAACAATCCATTACATAATAAACGGAATAGAAAAGATTGTTGTGCCAAAAGAACCATAGCACAGTATATGGTATAAATGTCAATGTTGCAGTAATTATGAATTTGTAGTTTATCAAATTTCTAAATCTTAAAAAATTATTAAAAAGCAGTTTGTATCTGATCCTGCAATTTTAATGAGCAGAATATGTTCAGCAAGTAATATTACAGATATCAAAGCTCCGTAGGAGCAATATGTTTGTAGCTTTTGTTTCTCAAATCATCAAAGCTCCGTAGGAGCGGCATGTCAATCATAGAATTCAAATACATATTTTGGATTATATTCTACATTAAATTTCTTAAGTAGTTCTATATATTCCTCCTTAAATGTCTTCTTTTTATGATGTTCTTCCTGATTCAATACATATTTTACAACTTTATCAAGATGTGAATGAGAATATGAAAAAGCACCAAACCCTTCCTGCCAAGAAAATTTACCTTTTAAGAATCTTTTTTCATTAATGAATCTGCTGGAATTGGATTTAATATCCCTTACCAAATTAGATATGTGTATATCCGGGTTCAGCCCTATAAATATATGGGTATGATCGGGCATACAGTTTATAGCTAATAGCTTTTGTTTATTATTTCTGATTATTCCCGTAATATATTTATGCAATTCTACTTTGTTTTCTTTCCTTATCAGGTTTTGTCTGCCTTGAACCGCAAAGACAATTTGAATGTATATCTGAGAATACGTATTTGCCATATTAAATAACATTTCACCCCTACGGGGCTCTAATATTAAACTAACTCATTTCTACAAACGTTGCGCTCCTACGGAGCTTTTTTACTGCTGATTTTCTTCATACATATTGTCCCTGACGAGGCTATATGTTTTTCATAAAGTATTTCTGACAACTATTACTCCGGTTTAATAAATTTTTTATTTTGTTTTATTATTTCCCAAAAAGAAGTTGCTTTCTTCACTATTACAAAAAGTAGAATAGCAGTTATAACAATAAAATAATACGGTTGGGATACGCTTGAGCCAAAAACACTTGTCGAAAAAGCCCAATAAGAGATAAATCCCAGCAGTACCAAGTAAATCAGAACTTTTGTTACTCTAGGTTTTGTCCTTGAACCGTTGGATGTTTTCTTTATCCCTGCTTCATTATAAAGCTCTTCCAAATTGCCCATATATACTATTGAATAACTTGACTTATCAGAGATACGCTGAATATGCTGAGCAGGAACCAGCCTATGAAGCCTTCCAGGATCGTAAGGTATCTTGGAATTCCTTTGATAGGGATCTGCCCGAATCCAAGAGTAGAGAATACATTAAGACTCAAAGCAATTGAATCAAGAATGTGAATTGCCAGGAACCAAAGAACTGTCAGTATAAAGACTGCTCCGTAAAGAACCGTTGCAATAACTTTCTTGGCCCGGCTCATGTTCTCCCACTCATCAGGGAAAATATCGATCAGCTTATAGAAAAGTTTTGTGGGTTTATTACGGATGAGTTCCAGAAAATAGAGAGGCTTTCCGAAAATATGGAAATACCACGGCACTTTTCCTTTTGAATCTGTAATAAACTTAGTGTATTCAGAATAAGTCGGGGTTTTCTCTTCCTTTGCTATTACTGAATCTTCAATTTCCAGCAGTGATTGAGGTGAAGAAAGATAGCGGCCGTATATCTTCAGTTGATCAAACAGTGACCGTTTGTGGAATGAAAGGATCGAATATGGGAAGAAAAAATAGATGCCGGCAAAGAACAAGAGCACGTAGAAAGCTATCTGAATAGCTTTCAGCGGGTTGGTTCCGTAATCACAGAACAATCTAAGAAAAACATTCATTAAGTAATTGAAGAAAAGGGCTCTATCAATACCGGATTCGTAACGATCTTTAAGATACGTAGTTTCAATATTCTTCCATTCAATATAACACGCATTGGCTGCGATCCTGTTGCCCTGCGATTTGAATGAATTATAGAAATTTGCGTAACAGCTGATCAAGCTGTTGAATCGTACTTCACTGTTTATGCTATCGATATTTTGACCGCTGTATAATCCTTTGCTCTCATGGTCATATATTGCTATCTTGTTTCCGGCAATCGTTGACCATTGAACTCTTGTATTGATCGGATTAACATTAAACGCATCAAGAATAATATTCCCTCTGAACCTGCAATTGTAAGTAACAAAAGCATTTTGAATTGTCGTTTCCGAGAGATCCAGATCAGCGTTAAGGCTGTTTCCCATAAAACGAAGATTGTTGAAAGAAGATTGAGTCAGTGAAAGGAAAAACTGCGGGTTGCTCTTAAGGTCATCGGGCAGATTAAACTCAGAATTTTCGACGAGCAGGTCAAATCCCTCAAGCTTATTTGATAGTACAAACAGCCTGGGTTCCATATCCAGAGCATCGGTATCCCCGAAGAAGCTTTTGTTCACGCTGAACTTGCAGTACTTGAATGTCAGCCTGTCATTCACTTCGTTCCTTACGAACTTGAATCCGTGCTCAAAGCTGCAGCTGTCAAAATCAACAAAGTCTATTTTGTTACTATAAATCCTGCAAGTTTTTTTGAAAGTGCAGTCTTTGAAGATCGCCTTTATCGGAGTGGAATTGAAAACTGCGAAGTAATCATTGAAAGTAATATCCCTTAATACGAGCCAGTAATCAAGGTCAAAATCGCAATTAAGCAGCCTGATGCCGGCATTTATGTACAGCTCTGGCGCACCCTCGTTGAAACGCTTATCCATCCCGGCTTTATCTTCATCCAGTATGTACCTTATCTTAACGTTTTCAAATGTGGTGTATTGTGTGCAGGCGGCCATTTCATTCAGAAACCGGGTAAATGAAACGGTCTGGCCGTCAATTCCCGAATCCGAGAACACAGCAGAAGGCAGCAATAAGCCCAGCAATATTATGATCGTGCTTTTCAAGGAACGCCAATTTATCTATATTGGCTGAATAATCAAATTCAAAAAGCATTATACGAAAACTCTTCAGTCTGAAATAAACTCTCAAGAGTGGATAGTTCCAAGAAAGGGTTTACCAAAAATTATGAAAACTCAAAAAAAGATTACGCCTTCGCAAACCTTATCCAGATCTCTTTACCTTTTTCATCCAAAGGCGCCCCTGATGTAAAGATTATGACGCTTCCTTCGCTAACAATTTGCTTCTCCTTAAGCATGTTTGAGGCGATCTTGATAGCTGTTTTTTCCTCTGGAGTGTCCTCAAAATAGACAGGAATTATACCCCAGATGAGGCGCAGTATATTCATTACTTCAAAGCTATCGGACATGGCAACGATCCTTGTAGCAGGGCGGAATTTCGACATTGCACGCGCCATTCTTCCCTGGCGGGTAAATGAGACCACTGCTTCAGCCTTAAGCTGGACTGCCATATCAGTCAGAGCCTTGCCAACTGAATCAAAAACGGTTTCTTCGATAGTCCGTGGGTTATCAACTCTTTCAATATTTACAAGATTCATGTTATTTTCAGTTTCTACCAGTATATCATACATCATTTCGACTGATTCAATTGGATACTCTCCTACGGAAGTCTCTCCGCTGAGCATAACAACGTCGGTCCCGTCCCAAACGGCATTGGCAACGTCTGAGGTTTCGGCTCTTGTAGGAACAGCATTGTGTATCATTGATTCCAGCATCTGCGTTGCTGTTATAACCATTTTGCCCTTTCGGTTGCACTTGCGAATAATGCTCTTCTGAATTACAGGTACTTCCTGAGGCGGGAGCTCTACTCCAAGATCACCGCGGGCTATCATAATGCCATCGGAAACTTCGAGAATTGAATCAAAGTTCTTTACAGCTTCCGGTTTTTCTATTTTTGCTATAATATTCTTTTCGTATCCGCGATCCTGAAGGTATTTTCTGAGCTCGGTTATATCAATTGCCTTTCTCACAAATGAAAGCGCAATAAAATCAACCCGGTGAGAAAGTGCAAAATCAAGGTCTTCGTAATCTTTTGAGGAAAGCGATGGCAGGCTAAGCTCCATACCGGGCAAATTAATTCCCTTACGGGGTTTCAGTGTGCCGCCTTCTATTACAGTACAGTTAATTGAATCTATATCAACGGAAATGACCTGAAGCTTGATAAGACCGTCATCAATATAAATAGTATCTCCAACCTTAGCATCATTCACAAGGCCTTTGTAAGAACAGGAAAATCTCTCCTTTGTTCCAAAAATATCCTCCATCGTTATCTCTAAGTAATCATTTTCTTTCAGCTCATATTCCGGCAGGGCAAGCTCACCGACCCGTATTTTGGGTCCCTGAAGATCTATAAGAATAGCTATAGGCTCGCTTGTGGCAACACACGCATCGTTTACGTTCTTAAAGACCTGGTCATAGTAGTCGTGGTTTCCGTGCGAAAAGTTCATCCTCACACCGTCAATCCCGGACTGTATTAGCTCAATGATTTTCTCTTTGGAATCTGAAGCAGGCCCCAGTGTTGCAAGGATCTTCGTGTTCTTGTAATTTTTCTTACTTGGAGTTTGGTTCTTTTTCTTTAACTGTTCTAACAACTTTTATTATTCCGTTTATATCCAATAGATTTATTGGTTTCTCTTTAACAAAATCTGATATTTTTTTACTGTAGCCGCTCTGCGAAAAAATATACAATTCACTGCAATTACTGTTTTTCATTCTAAGCAGCAATTCATCAACAAGCGAGGTTTCATTTATTTCAATAGCTTTGGTATGGAAATAGAAATAATTCAGCTGGTCATCTTTTGAAAGTACTCTGTCATCAGGATACTCCTCGCTGCATAGTTCTATTTTATCTTCAAATCCGGCCTGCATGTAGATATTCATAACCTCTTTTTCGAAACTGAGCCCGTCAAGTATTTTCCAGAAGCTGTAATCTTTTCTTATTTTCCAAAAGTCGAATTCATCACGTTCTTCATTGTACTTTGTTATTGTTCTGTGTTCATCTGATTTTTCTTTGAATTGCTTGAAGTAAAACATCTCAGCAAGCTTAAAAAGCACTGCCGGAATTCCGACACAAAGTACACCCATGCTTCCGAAGAGGAAGATCTGCATTACTATCTGGATAAATGTTGAAGGGCGAACCTCATTGTAATAAATGATATATACAGCTATTCCAAGACCCAACCCTATACCAATTGTCAGGTGATGAGTTAAGATATCGGATATCTTCTTATCCCGCAGTTCTGAGCGGCTAACCTGTGACTTAGTAAGCCCGAATTTATTATATGTTGGTACCTTCAAATTATCTTGGTGAAATTAAGCATTGTGTATTTTGCAGTAAGTTAAACGGTCCAGATTGCCACGCAGCCGGGTTCGTTTCATACGTATCACCCGGAGTATAAATAGTTGCAGCCGTGTTAACTTCGGTTGAAGGATTGCCGCCTGAAGGTGTAAAAGGATTATCGGTTAAACAGCCGGTTCCATCCGGTTTCAGGCTTTGAACATATGCATCATTGCTTCCGGCGCCGTATGAAGAAGTTGTGCCCGCAAGCAGAAAACCGCCATCTGTTTTTACACGGATTGAAGTGGCTATATCACCTGAGACACCGCCGAAAATCTTTGAATAATTAAATGCGCCATCGCCGAATATTTTAAGGAGGCACATATCACCTGCATTTGTTACGGTGCTTTGGAACGAACCGCCGAGAATGAAACCTCCGTCTGAGGTCTGCCTAAGAGCATTCAGAATTGATTCACCGCTTCCATTGCTGCCAAAAGTTCTTGACCAGTACGGAAAACCCTGAGGATCGATATTTACAATATACGCATCAGCCAAAATAAGACCGAAAGAAGTTGTGGAACCGCAGGCAATGTAACCGTTAGAGGCTTTCTGCATATCTTTAAAACTGTCAAATCCGGTGCCGCCGTATGATTTTGACCAGTTGAAACCGCCGTCTCCGTATATTTTTATCATGTAGCCATCGCCGAGGTTACCGAATGAAAATGTGTAGCCGCCAACCATGTAACCGGCATCATTTGTCTCTTTGATCGAATTCCCGAAATCATTTGAGGTTCCGCCGTAGAATTTTGTCCACATTATACTTCCTGAAGCATCTATCTTGATCACATTAACGTCAAACTCCCCGGCACCGTATGAATTGGAGTAACCCGTGAGAATATAACCTCCATCAGATGTCTGCGTTACATTGCTAGCATAATCCTGGTTCCACCACCTGTAAAACTTACTCCACTGAGTGTTACCCGCATTGTCAATCTTCAATGTAAAGGGGTCAAATCCCCCGCTGAAAGTTGTGGTTTGACCGGCTATTATGTAAGCTCCGTCTGTTGTCTTTTCAATACAGGTTGCCTGGTCATTACCGGATCCGCCGTAAATATTTGACCACGCCACGTAACCGGAATCATCAAGTTTCGTTACATAAAAGTCATTATCACCAAACGCGCTGGCTATAGTATAACCGCAGATAACAATTCCGCCGTCATTCGCCTGGCATACGCCGGTAACAAGGTCAGATACGTTAGTACCGTAAGTCTTTGAAAATATCTGTGTCGGGTCAATTATGGGATCAGTATTTGTTAATACCTCTTCGGCTTCCTTGCAGGAGTAAAAAATGCCCGATATAAGCAACACGCAGGAAAAAAACAGAATGTGTATAATTTTCATTTATAATTGAGTTTTAGAATTCAGCAGAATTTCGATTCTCTAAAGAATGGAGCTCAACAAAAATCGAAGAATTTCCGCCCCAGACCAATATAAGAATGCTAAAAACACCACAATAAACGAAAATATGACTAAAATAGAGCTCAGTACAAATACCGTAAATGCGGTGTAATAAGTTATCTTAAAGAACCTGTCCATAAATCCACTAAAATTTGATAAAAATATGGATAATTATAAGTTTTTGCAAGTCTTAAGGCTTGTTAA
>JAUQWS010000013.1 GCA_030835025.1 Ignavibacteria bacterium
GGATGGACGGCAAGGTATGACGGGGCGGGAAGTTACCAGGATACGGCGCTTGCTCTTTATATTTCAAAGAATGAGAATTTCTTGTATGTTACAGGATGCTCTTCGGCTGATACGGTAAACGGGAAACTGGATGTACTGACGGTGAAGTACGATACGAAAAACGGGGGTAAGCTTCAGCATGCAATTTATGACGGGGCTGCTCATAAGGACGATGCTGGTACATGCATTACAGCAGATACAAGCAGGAACATATTCATTGGGGGTTATACAACTACTCTCACCAACGGTACAGATATGCTTGCCTTTAAGTACCTGAATGGTGAAATAATTGCTCTGGAGACTATCTCTTCGATTGTTCCGCAGAATTTTAAATTGTACCAGAATTATCCGAATCCGTTCAACCCTGTCACAAGAATATTGTTTGATCTCAGCATGTATTCAAGCGTGAAACTGACTATTTATGATATGCTGGGCAGGGAAGTGAAGATACTTGTAAATGAAGATTTGAAGGCCGGTACTTATGAAGTAACCTTTTCACCTTTAAATCTTGCATCAGGGATATATTTTTATGAACTGAATTCGGATGGCCACAAAGAGACGAAAAAAATGATGCTGATTAAGTAAACTAAAGAGGTTTGTCTGATGAGTAACCTGCATTTTTTCAAAAGGGAAGATTCCACAGCTGAGCTTTACGAGGATTTCTCGTATGCCAAAAAGAGCTTTCTAAGCCCGCAGATAAATGAATCTGCCATATTGCTGTTCTCTCTTGATACAAGGGGGACCGTCACGCTTCTTGAAGGCAAGATTCTCGAGATGCTTGGCATAGATAGGGCAGAAATGCTTGGGGCTTCGATATTTGATTCCCACAGAAGGAAGATCCCCATATTTGAGAATATAAAGGAAGCGATCACCAATAAACTTTCTTCCACAATTTTTGAACACAAAGAAAATGTCTTTCAGATCTATTATACTTCAATGAGAGATCTAAGTGGCGGCATAAACGGTATAACCGGTGTGGCCATTGATATCACAGAACAGAAAAAAGCCGATAAAGAAATAAAGAAGAAGAATGAGCAGATCTCATTGCTTTACGAATCAGGCAAGATGCTCGGCAGGACACTTGAAATAAGGATAATCTATCATACATTGATGGATATTATAACGAAAGTGGCCGATTGTGACACTTTGTTTGTTTGCAGTTATGATGAGACTCAGAAGCTTATTAAGTATGATTTCTTGATGGATAAGAACCTGGACGAAGAAGTTGATACAAGCAAGATCCCGCCGATACCGCTTGCCCCAAGCGGCTATGGAATTATCAGCAATGCAATAAGATCGGGCGAAGCAATAATTATCAATGATTACCAGGAGCAGTTCAAAAAAGTAAAGATAAGTTTCAATGTTTCGATGAAGACTGAGTCAGGCAATCTTCCCGAAACTCCGCAAAGAGTCGGATCTGCTTTGATCGTACCTATCATGCTTGATAAGAAGATTCTCGGAGTTATCCAGATATTCAGTAAGAAGAAAAATGCATATACTAAAGAACAGTTGAGCTTCATAAAGGCTCTGATGCAGCCCATCGGGCTTGCAATTAATAATGCTCTCTTATATCAAAGCGCACAATCCGAGATCAGGGAAAGAAAGGCGGCAGAGATAAAAATAAGCCGCTCACTGGTTGAAAAAGAGCTTCTTCTTAAGGAAATCCACCATAGGGTAAAGAACAATCTGCAGATAATAAAGAGCCTGCTTAATGTACAGTCAAGGTACGTAAAAGATGAAAGACTGCAAAAATGTTTTAATGAAAGCAGGGACAGGATCCAGTCAATAGCACTTATACATGAGCTTCTGTATAAGGGCCAGGATATTACGCTCATAAATTTCCCGGAGTATATTAAGAGATTATCTCTGTATCTTTTTGAATCATTCGGGATATCGCACGAAAAGGTCTCTTTAAATATTAATGCAATTGACGTATCTTTGAGTATAGATATTGCAATTCCATGCGGTCTTTTGATCAACGAACTAGTTTCAAACTCGCTTAAACATGGATTTCCGGAGAATCAGAAAGGCAATATCGATATCAGCCTGGAATTCATTGGAGAAAACCCGGGAAATTATGTTTTACGGGTCAAAGATAACGGAGTTGGCTTTCCGGAAGGGTATGACCTTAATTCTGATTTTGAATCGCTGGGATTAAGGATAGTAAAAAATCTTACCAGTCAGCTTGACGGTACTATTGAATTTGATTCAAAAGGCGGAACAGAAATAATTATTAATTTCCCGCCTTCAAATTATAAACAGAGGTTATGACGGGTGACAAAATAAAAATAATGATCGTAGAAGATGAAGCTATGATCGCCATGGATATCGAAGAGAGACTCAGGGAAATGGGTTATGACGTACCTGCTATGGTCAATAACGGAAAGGAAGCCATTGAAATGGCCGGGAAGTTCCTGCCAAAGCTGGTGTTGATGGATATTGTCATCAGGGGCGAAATGGATGGTATCGAAACCGCTGAAAAAATAAAAGAGATGTACAATATCCCTTCACTTTTTTTAACCGCGTATGATAACGACGCTACGCTGCAAAGGGCAAAAAAAGTAAAGCCTCTGGGCTATCTTCTGAAGCCCTTTGATGATTCAAAACTTCAGGATATTATTCTGGATATGCAGATCAAGAACTCGCTCGACCCTCAATAAAATTCCAAAAATACATTCTTGTAAAACCTTTACTTATTTAAGTTCCGGAAGAAGATTCAATCATCATATTATTATATGACATTTGGCTGATAGCTATACGCAGGTATGCTTATATTAAAATGGAAAAAATAATTCCATTATAAAAACATAAACCGGAGAGTATATTTGAAACGGTGTAAACTGTTCTTTTAAATAAATTCTTGCACCAGGAGCTAAGTAAAATGATTCGCAATGCTGCGGCCTTCATTGCAGTTGCTATGCTGTGTATGGCCTTTACTGTTTATTCTCAGTTTGATAACGGAATAAGACTTACCGAATCATCATCAGGATACGAATTGATATTTAATCTGCCCGATTATGGTTTACAAACCGTAGCAAGGGAAGGAGACAATTATGAGCTGTTAAGTGTAGAGAATTACGGTGTAACCCCTGACGTAGGATTGCCAATGCTTCCACAACTTTCATTCATCCTCATCCTCAGTCCATCAGAAATTTCGCCCGGCTTTGAAATAACAAGCCAGTTCACGGAAGAGAAATATCTATCTTCGAAGATTTTCCCTGCCCAGGCACCGTGGGAAAAATCAAGATCATTGAACGATAGGCCATTTACTATAAATAAAGAGTATTACAAGACTCAGGGCAGTATATACTCTCCTTTGGTCATTGTATCAGAACCGGTAACCATTGCCGGTGTAAAAGCAGTAATTGTTTCAATAAATCCTTTCAGGTACGATCCCTCATCCAATAAGCTTCTATACACAAGAACTGCGCGGATAAAAATTAGCCTAAGTGCGGGTGTACCGCATTACAATTCTGTACCTGAATCATTTAAAGAGATATTCCGTTCGGCAGCGTTAAATTCTGCATCATTGAGGTTTTCTCCAACGAATAATTATCTCATTATTACTCCCCCTGAATACGAAGCAGGCATGCAGCCATTTGCAACACATAAGCAGAATATGGGCTACAACGTCCTTATGGTGAATACAGGTACTACCGGAACAACTAATTCCGCTATTCTAAGCTATATTCAGAACAGATACAACAACATGACTACCCGTCCGGAGTTCATCCTTCTTGTTGGCGATATCGATAGAGTTCCGGAGTGGACAGGAATCGGTTCTGATAATCCGCATACGGACCTGAATTATACGCTGCTCGAAGGGGGCGACGCTTTTGCTGATGCGTTTATAGGACGCTTCCCGGTTTCAAATACCGGCGAGCTTGCAAATATGGTCAACAAATCTATTTATATGGAAAGCTCAATTGGCAGTCTTCCAAAAAAGAGCATATTCATGTCTTCGACAGATAATTGGGCTATAACCGAAGGTACACATAATTTTGTGATAGATAGTTTTTTTGCTCCTGCAAACTATACAAATACTAAACTTTACACTCACACATACGGTGCCACTACTCAGCAATTGATAGATGCGTTGAATGCAAACCAGGTTTACGCGATTTACTCCGGTCATGGCAGCACGACAAGCTGGGCTGACGGTCCGCCATTGAGCCAGTCGCAGGTAAATTCCCTCAACAATTCATATTTCCCGTTCGTTTATTCATTTGCATGTCTTACCGGGCAGTTTCAAAACTCAGAGTGTTTTGGTGAAACCTGGGTAAGAAGGCAGAAAGCAGGCTCGGTATTCTGGGGCTCTTCTGTTAACTCTTTCTGGGATGAGGATGATATTCTGGAAAGAAGGCTCTACAGGGCAAAGTTCACCGACGGACTTAAGAAAACTGCCCCAATGTTCGTAATGGCAAAATACTATCTTGTACTTCATTACGGAAGCGTTACCACAACAATGAGAAGGTATCTTGAAATGTACAACTGTTTCGGAGATCCTTCTATTTACCAGTCTTCATACGGTCCGGTAATTGCACACAGCTGTTTGCCAAATACCGAGAACCTCAGCGGTCCATACACTGTAAACTGCACCATCACACCTGCAGGCAGTGCTATCGATCCGGCGAAAACAAAGATATTCTGGACAAGAGGAAGTACTTTTAACGATAGTATTCCACTCAGCAATACTAGTGGCAATAACTGGAGTGCAAATATTCCCGGTAACGGCTCACCTGCAGCATACAGGTATTATATTAAGACAGGAGATGTGCTTAACAGGATATGTGTTCTTCCGCCTGATGCACCTGCAGGTTACTTCTCATTCACAGCTGCTGCAGACGTAACTGCTCCGGTGATTACCCACACCCAGCTTGGTAATGTTGGTCAGCCGATGTGGCCCGCTACAGTTACCAGCAGCGTTACTGATAATATCGGTATTGATAGTGTTTGGGTTGAGTGGTACAGGAACCTCCCTGCAAATTCAAAGAGATTCAGGCTGAATAACACCGGCGGAAGTACTTTTTCCGCAGCATTCAACTCCACAGGTTCAGAAGTTACTGTAGGAGATTCTATCTTTTATGTTATTAAAGCAAGAGACAATT
Organism: Ignavibacteria bacterium; assembly: GCA_030835025.1. Lineage (GTDB taxonomy): Bacteria > Bacteroidota > Ignavibacteria > Tepidaquicellales > OLB5 > OLB5. The sequence goes on from JAUQWS010000013.1 coordinate 5,148, forward strand.
CTTCTAATCACAACCAGTCACAGCTTCCTTCATCAGGATACTATAGATTCAGGATCACGAGCCAGACATTGGCCAGCATTTGCAGACAGACCTACGTTCCAATAAGGGATAACCAGATTTGTTACGACACACTGTTTGTATCGGGTTACGGAACTATAATAGACTTCAATTTTAAAATGGAGTCATTATTGCATACATATGATGGAGATGTTCTTTTCAGTATAAAATCTCCGGCAGGACAG
>JAUQWS010000001.1 GCA_030835025.1 Ignavibacteria bacterium
GATAGCTCTGCCCTGGGATTAGTTGACTACCTCCCGCTGTGGTTACCAACGGGGATTACGCAAATAAACTCATCAGTGCCTTCAGGCTTCAAACTTCATAATGCATATCCAAATCCGTTTAACCCGGAAACGAAAATAAAATTCGAAGTTCCTGCTAATGCAGAATCTCAAATGACCAAGGTGAGAATAGTTATTTATGATGCACGCGGAAGAGTAGTTGAAACTCTTCTTGACAACTTATTGCGTGCAGGAACATATGAGATCAACTGGGAGGCATTGCAATTGCCGAGCGGAGTATACTTCTGCAAACTGGGTGCAAACGGGTTTTCAGGTACAGGTAAACTGGTTCTGTTGAAATAAGGTACTTAAGTTATTACTGATAGATTTATGCCAAAAAATGGCTTAATCGCACTTATTGGGGTATTTTTCTTACTTTTTGTCTTGTTAAGAAGCCCGTTTTTACTAACCGATTTCACTATAAAATTGAACGCTTAAAATATTGATTTCAGTGGTATTTTATGCTAAATTATGTCAATATTCCAAAAAATTTCAAAAATATCTATCAATAATTCAAAATGTCTAAGGTAAAAATATTTACTATTTTATTAATAGCAGCAGCTAGCCTTTTCAGTTTTCTATCATTCAGAAATCACGATCAGAATTCACTCAGTACAAACGATCTGCAGCCTAAGTTTTCACAGGTCAGAATCTATGCCACAAACGACGCTGATTTTGACAGAATGATGAATGCAGGATTGCATATCGATCATGCGAATTCTAAACCGGGATACTTTCTGGATGCCTGGTTATCGGAAGATGAGATCAGTTTACTCGTCAAATCCGGTGTACCATACGAAGTCCTTGTTGATGACTGGATGGAATACTATAATGCACAGCCTTTGATGACAAACGCAGAAATTACCGACCAGATGAATCACATGTATGAAAAGGATAATATTTCGCATTCGATATACGGATCTATGGGCGGTTACATGACTTACAGCGAAGTAGTTGCGAAGCTGGATTCAATGAGAATGTGGTATCCTCAGTTCATTTCCCAGAAATTCTCTGTTGGTACTACAATTGAAAACCGTGAAATGTGGTGCGTCAGGGTTACAAACGGTCCAAACGCCCCTACGGGCAGACCCGAAGTAATGCTCCATGCGCTTATACATGCACGTGAGCCCGAAAGCATGGAGACGCAATTCTACTACATGTTTTGGCTGTTCGAAAATTACAATACCGATCCGATCGCCAGGTATATATTGAATAACCGCGAGATATACTGGATCCCGGTATTGAACGCAGACGGATATGTTTACAATCAAACAACAAACCCAACGGGCGGCGGAATGTGGAGATGCAACAGGCATATCACTTCAGGGAACTGCGGACCTGTTGATATAAACAGAAATTTCGGCACTTATCAATTCTGGAATTCACCGAACGGCGGTTCAAGTACTAACAATTGCAGCGGCGGGCAGGGTACTTACAGAGGAACACTTCCGTTCTCGGAGATTGAAACAAATAACATGAAGAATTTTGTTAACTCCCGCAATTTTAAAACGGCATTCAGCGCACATACTCATGGCAATCTTTTGATAAAGCCGTGGTGCTGGCAGGATCCTATCGGAACACCTGATGACGGAATATTCAACATATTTCTTGCCGATATGAAAGCTGTAAACGGCTATACTGTCGGATTTCCATCTCAGACAGTCGGTTACCAGGTTAGGGGCGGAACAGATGATTGGTATTATAATGATTCAGGCCACACAAAAATATTCGGTATTACACCTGAAACGGGAACAAGTTTCTGGCCGACACAGAATCTGATTATTCCGCTTGCACAGGGAATGCTTCATGCAAACCAGTACATAACATTGGTAGCTGGACCATACGTTAATTACGTCAGTTCGAATTTCGATCAGCCTTCTTACGTACCGGGCGGGTCAGGCAATTTCAAAGTCAGATTCCTCAATAAAGGACTTATGCCTGCAAATAACACAAAGATCATATTGACACCTGCAAACGGAAGTATAACTATTCCAACTCAGCAGCTTACTTTTAATACAGCAAGTTTCCAGCAGGATAGTGCAACTTTTAACTTTACAATTTCAGGCTCAGCACAGAATAATTGTTATATTCCCTGTTTCCTTACTATTAAACAGGATACCTCTACTATTTATACACAGGGTGTTTATGTTCCGTTAGGAACACCCACACCAACTGTAATACTGGATGATAACGGAAGCACTTTTGCCAACTGGACAGCTGGCGGAACCGGTACAACATGGAATGTTTCTACGAGCCAATTCCATTCAAGTCCGTCATCATTTACAGAAAGTCCCTCAGGCAGCTATCCTGCCAACTGTGATCTTCAAATGACATTAACAACGCCATTGAATATCAGTACGAATCCTGTAGTAACCCTCAGTTTCTGGCATAGGTATGCTACCGAGCTGAATTATGACTACTGTAAGGTCGAAGTGTCAGGTGACGGCGGGCTGAACTGGAATCTTGTAACACAATACCACGGTACACTTTCAACGTGGACTCAGCAGACTTTTGATATTTCGCGCTATGCCAACGGTTCCGCAAACATGAAAGTCCGTTTCAGGCTGACAAGTGATGCAGGTGTGCAGGCAGACGGCTGGTATGTAGATGACATAGTTATAACGAAATATTGCGTAGGACTTATAACAGCTACCGGCGGGAATTCTGAAATTCCGAACCGGTTTGCTTTGCTTCAGAATTATCCGAATCCGTTTAATCCTGAAACACTCATTAAATATGAAATAGCGGAGAAGACAAACGTTAAGCTGACTGTTTACGATGTTCTTGGACGGACAGCACTCACGCTTGTGAATGAAGTAAAAGCACCGGGCAGTTATGGCGTCAAGTTTGACGGCAGCAACCTTGCTTCGGGATTATACTTCTACAGGCTCGATGCAGGCAACTTCAGTGAAGTGAAAAAGATGATTTTGATTAAGTAATTTTGATGTTTTGTTTCGAATAAATCAAAAGCCTGCTTCAACCGGAGCAGGCTTGTTTTTTAACTCTAACCGTAAAGTGAATAATGAACAATAGAATTATACAATTTTTTATATTTGGTTCAGTCATTTTTTTTCTTAGTATTTTAATAAAGGGCACCGGGAATGATGCTTTTTCAAACGTTCCAGATAATTCACAGGTAATCGATAGAAGAACTTGCGGCACAGCAGATTATATGGAAACGCTCCAGATACAGGACCCTTCATACAGGGAGTGGCTGAAGGGATTTGAAAAGTTTGCGGAGAAATATGCAAAAGATCATGAATTTGATAATGATTCAAGAAACGTAATTACGATTCCATGTGTAGTGCACGTGGTATGGAACACTCCTCAGCAGAACATTTCCGAAGAACAGATAATTTCTCAGATCGATATTCTGAACAAAGATTTCCGAAGACTTAATGCTGACACCACAAACACTCCGCCCCCATTTAAACCGTTGGGTGCCGATTGTGAACTTGAGTTCAGGCTAGCAAGAAGAGACCCGGGTAATAATCCGACTTTGGGAATTACCAGAACACAGACCAGCATTACGGAATTTGGACTTAACAGCATATTAAAGTTTACCTCCTCCGGCGGACATGATGCCTGGGATAGAGACCGCTATTTGAATTTGTGGGTGGCAAATCTTGGCGGAGGACTGCTTGGATACGCAACTTTCCCGGGAGGAAGTCCCTCACTTGACGGCGTTGCGATAGGTTACAATTATTTCGGATCAACCGGTGTTGCTGTTCCTCCTTTCAACAAAGGCAGGACCGGTACACATGAAATTGGACACTGGCTATCATTATACCACATTTGGGGTGATGATAATGGTTCATGCGCAGGCTCTGATTTTGTTGATGATACACCCAATCAGGCTTTGGAGTTTTACAGCTGTCCTTCTTTTCCGCAGGTCGATGCGTGCACGCCAAACTCACCCGGGGTAATGTTCATGAATTATATGGATTATACCGATGATGCATGCATGAACTTGTTCACCCAGGGTCAGCTGGTACGTGTGAATGCAACAATGAACGGGCCCCGCCTGCCATTACAGACCTCTAATGGGCATGTGAATGTAAGCGGAACACCTCTTTGCACTTTCAGAGCAGACAGTGTTTCAATCGGATATACCGGTCATGTAAATTTCAGCGATCTATCGGCCGGTATTCCAACAAGCTGGCAATGGACATTCAGCGGAGGAACACCGCCTGCATCCACTCAGCAAAACCCTGTAATTACGTATAATACACCGGGGTTATATACAGTTAAGTTAAGGATTTCTAATTCATTTGGATCTGACTCTCTGACAAGAACTTCATACATCAGGGTCAGGGGTGCTGCATTGAGTACTTTTAATATTGTCTCTCCTCCTGCTTTTACCAGAGTTGGGGTTGCAGCAGGTGATACTTCAAAAGTCAATTTCACCTGGACAAAATCTTCAAACAATCCAACTGTTAACTACAAGCTTAAGATCAGGAAGCTTTCAACACAGACCGATTATGTATTCCCTGCCAATTCGGGCGGTATAGATTCAGTAGCCGGAGTAAGCAGGAACGTACTTGATTCTATTGCAGCACTTATGGGTACTACCGGAGATTCTGTAAGATGTACCTGGAGAGTATTTGCATTTAACGGTCTGGATTCCGCAGCATCAACCAATTCCTTCGTGATTACGCTTGTAAGAGGAACTATCGGCATTCAGGTTATTTCTTCAGAAGTGCCTGCCAGTTATGCATTGTACAGCAATTATCCAAACCCGTTCAATCCGGTTACAAAGATCAGATTTGATATTCCGGGCAGTGAGAAAAACAGTATTGTAAACATCACCGTATTTGATATACTGGGTAAACAGAATTCTGTGCTAGTTGACCGGGAGCTTAAAGCCGGTAAATATGAAGTTACATGGGATGCAGCTGAGTTCCCAAGCGGAGTTTATTTCTACAGGATCTCAGCCGGTAATTTCAATGAAACAAAGAAGATGATACTTGTGAAATAATAAACAGAAATTCAATATTGCCCCATATCTTAAGGGGCATCATTTAGATCTATAAAAAATATGGATACCGCAAGATTTTCAAAGTACATACTTTTACCGGCGCTTTTGCTGGCAGCATTGATCTACTTCTATCCACAGGAACAAGGAACTGCAAAAGGAACTAAAGGCAAGATTCCGTCTGCTCCGGCAGATGACTGGTTTGAGAAGCAGCGAGCATTTCCGTTTGAGGAAATCCCAAATGAAGAATACCTTAAGGCAATTGAGTATGTTAAACAAATGCCCGTTTACCAAAGCGATAATCCTTTGCCATGGGTGCTTGCCGGTCCCACTAATATTGAGGGCAGGATAACTGTTATGGCTATAGACCCTGTAAACCCGCAAATAGTTTATGCCGGAACAGCTAACGGAGGGTTGTGGAAATCCACGAATTTCTGTCAAAGCTGGGTAAGCATATTTGACGGACAGAATACCTCTTCGATCGGTGCCTTTGCTGTTGACCCGGGTAACTCTGCTATTTTGTATTGCGGAACCGGTGAATCGAACTCACTCAGAAGTTACTATCCGGGCACCGGAATATACAAATCCACAAACGGAGGAACCAATTGGGTAAGCATCGGGCTCACAGGTTCATATAGTATAGGAAATATTTCTATCAATCCGCTGAATACGCAGATGATTTATGCTGCATCGGTGGGTTCACTCAGGAGAAAAAATACAGAACGTGGGGTATACAGATCAACAAATGGTGGTGCAAGCTGGGTACAATCGCTTTTTATAGCGGATTCAGTTGGTGCGATTGATGTTGTTGTTGACCCGGTGAACCCGAACAGAGTGTTTGCAGCTATGTGGGAAAGGCAAAGAAGGGAAGATTATATCAAGTACGGCGGACCGATGACGGCATTGTACCTTTCAACGAATGCAGGAGCGAGCTGGAGTGTAGTGGGCGGCGGCTTCCCTTCAAATGCATCGGATCTTGGCAGAATATCACTTGACATATGTATAACTAATCCGCAGGTAGTATATGCTTTAACTGCATTTGCAAACGGAAATACCCGCGGTCTTTACAAAACTACAGATGGCGGTACCAGCTGGGTGCAGATTAGCAGCTCAGCAGGCTCGTCATCAAATTATGCATGGTTCAACAGGATAAGTAAGGTGAATCCAAACGATGCAAACTCTGTTTACTGCGGCGGTCTTAATATGCAGCGCTCAACAAACGGCGGCAGCAGCTTCATTTCTGTATCCGCATCACATGTTGATCAGCATGCTGTGGCATTTGCTCCTTCAAATCCGAATTTTGTGGTGATAGGCAATGATGGCGGGGTTGATTATTCTTCAAACGGCGGAGCTTCGTGGATTGCCAGCACAACCATGCCGGTTACACAATTCTACGCAGGAGATATTGATAATAACAATCCTTCAACCATACTCGGCGGCACACAAGATAACGGTACTATCCGCACCACCGGGGCTCCCGGAAGCTGGAATGAGATAAACGGAGGGGACGGATTCTATTGCCTGGTTGACTATTCAACATCGCAAAGGGTTTATGCAAGTTCACAGAACGGAGGATTAGTACGCTCTGTAAATGGCGGTGCATCGTTCCAGGGTGCCACATCGGGTTTGAGCCTGACATATACAAACTGGATGACTCCCTACGTTATGGATAAGAACAATCCATTGACGCTTTACTGCGGAACTTATATGATACACAGAACGACTAACGGAATGCAAAGCTGGTCTGCTATCAGTCCGGATCTGACAAATGGACATATCCAGAACCTTGGCACAATTACAACCGTCGATGTTTCAGCTTCAAATCCAAACGTCATATACTGCGGTACTGATGATGCCAATGTTTGGGTTACAACCAGCGGCGGGACGAACTGGACAAAGATAATAAACGGCCTTCCGTACAGGTGGGTCACAAGAGTTACCGTACATCCAACTCAGGCTAATATTTGTTATGTAACGCTATCGGGTTACAAAGTCGATTCCACCGGAGCGCATGTTTTCAAGACAACCAATTATGGAGCCGTGTGGAATTCAATTTCTTCTAATCTGCCCGACGCCCCTGCAAACGATATTCTGGTAGACCCTGCTTTTTTGAATACCCTTTATCTAGCAACAGACGTTGGTGTTATGATAAGCACGAATGACGGAGCCTCGTGGTCAGCATACGGGCAGGGGATCACCTCAAACGTTCCGTGCCATGACCTGACGCTGAACAATAATTCGCGCAAGCTTGTTGTGTGGACTCATGGCAGAAGCGCATATATGACAAACCTTGAACCGGTTGGAATCAGTGTAATCAGCGAAGTTGCTGAAGACTACAGGCTGAACCAGAATTATCCAAATCCTTTCAATCCGGACACACGCATCAGATTCTCTGTTCCTGCTGATGGTAAAGTCACTTTGAAGGTATTTGATATTACGGGTGGACTTACTGCCGAGCTGCTTAACACTGAAAAGAAAAAGGGCACATACGAGGTATCGTTCAATGGCAGTAATTTTTCAAGCGGTGTTTACTTCTACAGGATAACTGCCGGTAATTTTACCCAAACCAAGAAGATGATGCTTATAAAGTAACCTGCTAAATCAGACCAAATCCTGAATTAATAATTTCAGGATTTGGTCTTTATTTGTATCTTACCAATTGTTAAATTACATTCATGAGATATTTACGGCATTTGTTTGCATTTTTCTTCGTGATTCTTTTTGCCGGCTGTTCAGGGATTACCCTTGAGAAGAATGTATCAGTTTTACCGGGTGACTGGGTAATGGCCGGAGGCTCTCCCGAACAAACTAATGTATCATCCTATGAGCTTGCGCCGCCTCTGAATCTCTTGTGGGATTATAATCTCGAAGGCGGAGTGGGTTCTGCCGGAATAGCCGTATCTGATGCAGTTGTTTTTGTTAATGTACTTCAGGGAGAAATGTTTACTTTTGATATAGCTACAGGCGGCAAGATAGGGAACATAAAGTTTCTCGGCAAAGACGCTTCAACCACGCCGCTTGTACTTGGAAATGATGTGATCGTTTCGTTTGCGGGCGATAAGAAATACTCCCTTGTCTCATATGACATGATCTCCGGCAAGAATAACTGGGGTAAGTATTACGGAGATATACAAACCTCACCTGTATTAAATGACGGCGCTGTTTATTTCGGCAGCTTAAGCGGGATACAGTACAAAGCTGATGTTAACAGCGGCAGAAGACTATGGAAATTCAAAACCGGCTCACCAATCCATTCAACAAGTTCACTTACCGATAGCATCATGGTTTTTGGCTGTGACAACGGATGTATTTATTCTCTTAACACAAATTCCGGAAAAAAGAGGTGGGAATTAAAAACTGAGGCTCCGGTTAATTCCACAGCCTTGATCCATAATAATACAGCTTTTATTGGCGGAGATGATTCAATGTACTATGCCATCGGGCTGGATAGCGGTAATGTTCTTTGGAAACGTAACCTTCATTCAAAAATCGTTGCAGGATCTTCACTTTTTGGAGTTAATTCCTTAATTACCGGCTGCGTTGACGGGAGCGTATATTCACTGAATACTAATGACGGTTCTGTTAACTGGGTTTACAGGACAAAAGGCTCCATACTGTCTTCTCCGGTGGTTTCAGGTAAGTTTGTTTACTGTAGTTCGTATGATGGTTACATTTATTCTATATACGCAGCAACAGGGGAATACTTATGGAGCAGCATGCTTGAAAATAAGGTCAGAACCTCACCGGTAATATGGAAGGATTACCTGTTCGTTGCTGCAGATGAGATGTTCTATTGTTTCACTAATAAGGCAATTGAGATCAAAAAATAACATACTATTAATAGTTGCGGCTTTTTTTTCGCTGCAATCGTTCGGTCAGTCAGGTGATTCGCTCAGGATCGGCTACAATTATATTAATTCCTTTCCGCAGAATGCACCTGTCTATATTAACGACGAACCGGTCGGTATGACCCCGCTTTTTTTTGTGTGGCCCGATTCCATATTCCCCAAACAACTAAAGCTTTCTAAAAACGGTTATGTAGAGTATTCAGAAAGTATTAATTCCCCAGGGACTATCAGCAAAAACGTAAATCTTATTCCCAAGCAGGGGAAAGGCTTTCCTGACCCGGTAAGAGAAGACAGGGACCCTTATTTCAAATCCCAAAGGAAGATCGTTCCGATCGTGATTTCGTCACTGGCAACCATAGGTGCAGGTATATCTGCATTCTACTTCAAATCACTGGCAATTGAAAATAGGGATCTCTACGATAACACAGGTGATAAAGCGGCATATGACCGCAAAAAAAAGTATGACCTTTACGGCGGAGTATCTTTAATTTTATTCCAGGCGGGACTTGGTGCTCTTTTGTATTACTTGCTTATAGATTGAACGGATTCAGACTCTTCCGATTTTCATCTTTAACTTCCACTTCACGTCTTTCTTCTCTTCCTTTTTTCCCCATGCAATTTCAAATTCATCTGATATCAGGTC